>NZ_LIPP01000159.1 GCF_001418335.1 Streptomyces aurantiacus
CGAGCGCCCGGACCGCGTGGGACGAAAACTCGCCGGTTACGCCAAGCTGGCCACCACCACCGGCATCACCACCCCCATCCTGTTCTGGGTCCCCACCGCCCGCCGGGAAGCCCGCGTCCGGCGCGCCCTGTCCGCCGCGCTCACCAGCCTCGACGACCCATCGCTGGTGCCGGTGGCCACCTCCAGCGCCGACTTCCTCGACGACCAGCACAACGACCCCGCCGCGGCCCGCTGGCAGCCGCTGGACGCCCGGCAACCCGCACCGCAACGCCTGTGGCTCGCCGAACTCGGCTCAGCCTGGCCCCACCTGCCACCCCTGGCCGCCTCATCCACCGATCCCACCCAGGCCGGCAGCACCGACCCGGCCGGCGCCCTCCTGCCGCCGGCCCCACTGCCGCCCGACCCATCAGACCGTCGCACACCGCGGTAAACAGACATGGGAAAGATCACCACCGCGGCCCTGGGGCTGCTGATCCTGGTCGCCGTTCTCGGCGGCGCCGGGGCAGGGGGCATGCTGTCCGCCTTCGGCAGCAGCGGCACCCAGCCCAGCCGGGCCGCACTCACCGACATCCCGCCCGACTACCTCGCCCTCTACATGGACGCCGCCACCACCTGCCCCGGCCTGGACTGGTCCGTTCTGGCCGGCATCGGCAAGAGGGAATCAGACCATGGCCGCTCGACACTTCCCGGCGTTCCTCGCGGCACGAAAAACGAAGCCGGGGCCCGCGGCCCCATGCAGTTCTTGCTGCCCACCTTCCAGAGCGTCGTCGCCAAACACCCGCTGCCGAAGGGCGGAGCCACTCCGCCCTCGCCGTACAACAAGCAGGACGCGATCTATGCCGCCGCCTCGTACCTGTGCGACTCCGGCGCCCGAGACGGCCGCAACCTCACCGACGCCATCTACGCCTACAATCACGACAACTGGTACGTCTCACAAATCCTCACCCAGGCCCAGGCCTACACCAGCGACGCAGCCTTCGGTGCCGACACCACCCCCACCCCCACCGCCCTGCAGGCGATCAACTACGCCCAAGGCCAGCTCGGGCTCCCCTACGAGTGGGGCGGCAACGGCCCCGCTACTGGCGACGCAGGATTCGACTGTTCCGGCCTGACCAAGGCCGCCTACGCCGCTGCCGGAATCGCCCTGCCCCGTACTGCCCAGACGCAATACGACGCCGGCCCCCGCGTCCCCGCAGGACACCAGCTCAAGCCGGGAGACCTGGTCTTCTACGGCAACCCCGATGGCGGCATCCACCACGTCGGCCTCTACACCGGAGGCGGGCAAATGATCGATGCCCCCCGCCCGGGAAAGACAATCAAAGTCGAGCCGTACCGGTATCGGGGAGACGACTACGCGGGCGCCACCAGACCATCAACGTGATCTCAGGGCTTGCGCTGCGTGGGCAATCCGGGACTTGCCTCGGTGTGGTCGGTAAGCAGTTGCCGCATGGCCGCTTCGGCCGCCGAGCCATTACCGGTAGCGAGGGCGTCGACGATCTGTGCGTGCTGCGCAAGCGAGGCCTTGTTGCCAAGACTGCAGCCGCTGGGCAGGGCATCGGCGTCCTGGAGAGCGGCTGCCACACTCCTGGATAAATGCTCCAACACGCGGTTGCCGGCCATCTGGATCAGCAGGGCGTGGAACTCAGCGTCGGCGCGCGAGAAGGCGATCGCGTCGCCCTGCCCGACGGCCTGCCTCATGCCCACGACCATGTCCGCGAGTTGACCTCGTGCCTTGTCGTGTCCGTGCGCGGCGGCAAGGCGAGCGGCGAGCGGCTCGATCGTCCAGCGCAGCTCGCTCAGCTCACGGCGCTGGTCATCACGCTGCGGGCCAAAGGCCCGCCACTCGATGATGTCGGGGTCGAGAAGGTTCCAGTCACTGACGGGGCGCACGCGTGTACCGACGTTCGGTCGGGCGCTGACCAGCCCCTTTGCCTCCAGGACGCGGAGGGATTCACGGACGACGGTGCGGGAGACCTCGAACCGCTGCCCGATCTCCTCGGGTACCAGCGGGCGGTCCGCACCCAGGTCGCCAGCGACGATCATCTGGCCCAGTTGCTGGACGAGTTGGCCGTGCAGCCCGCGCCCGCGGAGGCCGTTGGTGCTGGGGGTACTCACGCCTGCCTCTCCTCACCGATGTCGCGAGCCAGGTGCGGGACTTCGCCCCGCGCGCCACTGATGTCGACCGTGAGGTACGCACTGCCCTGGGCAGGGCGCCGTCCGTGCTCCGTGGTGCGGTCGCTCTCGTACTCGGCCGAAACGAACTCCCAGACTTTGAACGCGGGATCGCTCGCGTGCATGCCGAGAGCGAATGCTTCGATCTCGGTGCCGTCTCCCTGGGCTTCGTCGCCATAGAGCAGTTCATCGAACTGCTTGCCGCGTCCGGCGTCCTCAGAGGGCGCAGCGGCGGCCGACGCCTCGAATCTGCCGTCTCGCTGATATCCCGTAATGAACCAGCGCATGCTCTTCATAGCCACTCCTGAATCTCTCCGAAAAATTTCCCTTCATAGAAATACGGGGCACGGCACGCCCC
This sequence comes from Streptomyces aurantiacus, assembly GCF_001418335.1. Lineage (GTDB taxonomy): Bacteria > Actinomycetota > Actinomycetes > Streptomycetales > Streptomycetaceae > Streptomyces > Streptomyces aurantiacus. Next base: position 2,531 of record NZ_LIPP01000159.1, read on the forward strand.
GAATACCGATCTCGGGAAGGCAATTGTCTCGTCCAGCACGCGGCACCGGTGACCCGCACCGACTCGTACCGCGAGCACGTGGGCACCCCCAAGGGGGTCTCGGCCGCCTCCTGGATGCTCGTCGCGGGGTGCCTCGCACCGTTCTTCGTCGGCTGCTGGGGGCGGGGCCGGCTTGAGCCGTGGCCACGGCCGACGGGCAGTGAGGGGACAGCGACAGCACCGTAGTCCAAGGCACGCTCAAGGTGGCGCTGATGCAAGGTGCAACTCGCGACCCGACGGACGGTCGGACGGCCCGGGTCCTGTGAGGTCGCGCAGAAAGTGGCCCCGTGACAGGTAGGGGCCGAACGGCTAGGGGCCGGTCGGCTCGGCGTCGTCCTGTGTCAGGGCGCGCAGCAGGGTCCAGCCGGGCATTTGTTCACGGGGGCGGATGCCAGCTTCGAAGATTTCAGGGTCGTCGAAGATCGGCTCGCCGTTGGGTCGTCGAACATACGGTACAAATCCGTAGTCCACGCCGTCGTGGGCGTCGTAGCTCATCCAGGCGATCACTTCACGTTCGCCCTCGCGCAGCGGGTGGTTGGACACCGCTCGTGCCTGGACCCTGTCGGAGGTGGCGACCCAGACCTGGGGGACGGCGAAGACGAAGCGGGTGGTGTGGATCTCCCGGGCCTTCTGGGCCGCGCGTTGCTCGAATGCCGCGGCGGTGGGCTCGTCGCGCAGGTAGTCGTAGTCGGACAGGACGAGAGTGCGGTCGCCTTGCAACGCCGCCATCGCGGGGCAGTCCCGGTCGAGGATGGCCCGCTCCAGTCGGCCGGCCACGTCGAACAGCAGGCTCTCGGTGTCCTGGTTCACGTCAGTGGTCACTTCCCTGCGGCGGATTGTCCCCGGGCTTGAAGTCGTGGCACACACCCATGATCTCCACGGAGACATGGTCACCAAGATGGGGCAGGCACAGCAGAGTACGGCTGGTGCGGCTGTTCAGGCGACGTGCTACTCGGCTCGGCCTTTCCAGCCACTCCGTCCCGTCCAGCACTTCTGGCTCATCGGCCAGTTCCTTCACTGCAGCTCGGGCTTGAGCCAAGTCGATCTCCACTGTCCCTACCTCCAGGCTCCCCCGGCAGTCTTCCGTATCCGGGACGCTTACGGAGCCCGTGCAAATAGGTCAGTTACCGCCCCGCTCGATGCTGGCCTCGATGTAGTCCGACAGCTGATGGGCAAGGTGATTGGCCGCCTGGACGGCCTCCCGCAGGACAGCGACGGCTGCCTCGATGCCCGCCCGGTTCAGATCCGGTTCTCCCAGCACCGCCATCGCCTCGCTCAGTGTCGCGACCTTCAGCGGACTGGGGTCCACGATGTCCAACAGCCAGCGGTAAACGCCCTCGTCCCCGTCATCTACGAACTCGAAGGTAATGGTCGTCTCCCCGGGATTGCCGATCACGCCGGCGGTCTGAGCGGCCTTGACCAGGAGGGACACGCCGTCCTCCTCACCCGGCTGACGAGGGTCCCAGGCCATCCCGATCGGCGGGGAATCAGTGCTGTACTCCGAAACGTCGCCGCCGAAGCTCGCGTCAACTTCGTAGGCAACGACGAGTTCGGTCAGCCAGGCACGGGCCACTTCCTCATGAAAGCTGAAGGGGTCCACCAGCGCTCTCCTTTCTGTGGCGTTGGGGTGGTGGACTGGCACGCTCGGTTGGCCCGCCCCCGAGCAGAGAGGACCGGGAGCAGGCGCGACCGGCGGCGGGGAATGCAGGCGAAGCCGCTGGAATCTTGATCAATGACGCACGGACCCGAGGCGGGCCGGTTGGAGGTCGCACGCCATTGGGAACGCGCTCGCCAAAGACCGCCTCGCCGCCGGCATGGGGGAGCATCTACAGCAGGTGCACCCTGTCCGGGCATGTGAGGTAGGTGACCTGCACGGCCATCAACTCTCAGGAAATCCGTCGGCCGCGTCAGTGCAGTCCGGCGGTCTTGAGGACCCGCTCGGCCATGTCCAGGGCAACGCCCGAGTCGTCCCATCCGGGGTCCTGTGTGCTCACTAGCAAGGCCAGATCGACGAGTTGCCGGTCCAGGCCCGTGGGCGTCAGGCGTACGCACAGGCCGGAGGCGTAGGCGAGGTAGAAGGTCCAGCCATCCCTGGTGAAGCGGGCGCCGTCGCGTTCGGCGTCGGCCACTCCGGGCAGCAAGATGCGGGGAACAGCCGGTTCGAGGATCCGGTACCACGCGGTCCCGCCGAGGGAGAGGTCCACGTGGTAGACGCCCGGCCCGGCGGCCAGGACATGAGGGTCGACCGGCTCGCCGGGAAGGACGCCCATCGGGGTGCCGCTCCAGGTCACCGGATACCGCCAGCCGTCGCGATGCCACACGGTAACCCCGTTGGGCTGGTGCTCCCCTACCGCGGTCGCCCCGGCCAGCAGCGCGTTGACCTCGTCCGGCGCAACGTGCCGGGGCTCGGCGTCGGCGTCGAACGGGAAGATGTAGGTGAAGCAGTCACTTCCGTCGCCGTCGTGCAACCAAGTGATCTTGTTGCCCTCAATGCGGTAGAGGCCCTTCCTCGGCCACTCGGTGCGTCCGGTGTTCGGGATGCCCTCGATGGCGTATTGGATGACTTTCGGCCCGATGGACGTGATGGTCCGTGGACCGGACATGTGGGGGTGTGTGTGGTTGACGCACTGGAATGCCGTGCAGGCCTGGGCACGGCGCTTGAACTCGGCAAGGCTGATCGGCATGTCCTTTCCTCCGTTTCTGGACATGAAAAGGGCGGCTCCCGACCAGTGAGCCGCCGATGAAGGAGCGCGGGGGCGTGGTGCGCGTAGGCGCAGCCGCCGGCCTTCTCCTTGTCGTTCTGGAGCCGCGCGTCGAGCGCCCAGTCCGTGATCATGTGTTGCCGCTCTGCCCGGACCTGGGCGGTCTTCAGCCCGGGAGCCGAGGCGGACCAGGGTTCGTCGGCGAATGCCTTGCGTGAGCCCTACAGCTCCACCGGGTGCTTCAGTGCAGCAGTACATGGGGGAACGGTGTGGTGCCGCGGCCTCGGGTCCGGGGGCTGCCCGTGCAGTGGGTAGTTCCGTCGAGGGCGGTCAGGGTCTCGGAGACTGCCGAGGTACAGAGCGCGGTGCCGCAGTGTGCGCAGAAGCCGCGCAGGTGGATCTCCTCGGCGTCCTTGCCTCCGCAGACGTGGTCCAGCAGGGCGGCCAGGTATCGCAGGTCCTGAGGGGCGCTGACGATCAACTGGGCGTTGGCGCGGGCTGCGGCGATGTCCTCGGCAGGCGTCTCTGTGTCGCTGGGGCCGTCGTGGTTGACGGCGCTCTCCGCCACGCGGATGTCGTCGACGTCGGTCACCACGAAATCGGTGTGGACGGCGTCGGAGTCGTCGCTCGCAACGAGGCCACCGTGCCGGTCGAACACGAACTCCTCGACGACCCAGGGGCTTTGGGTTGCGGCGTCCACGCGGTCGCGGCTCGCAGTGAGCCGGTCGGAGCGCGCGTATTCTGCGGGGAGGGCTGCGGCCTTGATCAGATCGAGCCGGTAGTGGGATTTTCCGTCGTGCTCCCCCTCGTACTGGCACAGAGGCATCCAGGCGGCCCGGTTGAACTGGTTGAGGACGGCGAGCGCCTCGTCCACGGCGTCCAGAGCGATGGTGTTGGGAAGATACCGCTCGGTGGTGTCGGCGGCCCAGTAAGTGCCGTCCACGCTGAGCTTGTTCTTTATCTANNTAGATAAAGAACAAGCTCAGCAGGAAGCGGTGACGTTGCCGCAGTAGATCCAGCCGTACCAATCGTGGAGACTGTCGCCGCTGATGCTGGTGTACCTGACGTAGTACCAGCGGTTATCGGAATCCGGGTTGATGGCGTAGTGGCTCCAGTACACCCTGCTGCCTGAGCCCGGCCGCCATACCTCGTCGCATCCGGCCGCGTAGCACTCCCTGATCGGGCCATTGTTCACTGTGGTGGTCGGGGTCCACGCGGCGGCAGCCGAGGGGGTAGAGGTCTGTGTCATGGTTGCCTGCGCCGCGGTGGGAAGAACGAGGGCGACGATCGCGGCGGCAGCAGCCGAAGCGGCGGCCAAGCGTTTGCGCATCTGATTTCTCCAATCACATGGATCCGCGAATCAAAAGCTGCGGTGTGTAGAAAGAGCATCCCGAAGCGTGCAGAGGAGGTCCTTGAATATCCGTGCAGGCCACTTGTCAATTCGTGCACGGATTTCATCCGAGCGCGAACGGATCGCATGATGCAGGCGGGGCTGCTGCGGTGCGTTCGTCATTCAGGATGCCGAGGGCGATGGCACTGGCCTTGTCAGTCCGCGCAGGGGTGTTGGAGATTCGCACACGTCTGGAGCGGCAGGTTTCTGTAGTCCCGTGGTGGGGTCCCGTAGGTGGCCCGGAACAGGCGGCTGAAGTGTGCTGGGTCGGTGAGGCCCCAGCGGGCGGCGATGGCCTGTACTGGGTGGGCGTGCAGTTGAGGGTTGGTCAGGTCGAGGCGGCATCGTTCCAGACGGCGGTGGCGTATCCAGGCTGCCGGCGAGGTGTCATCCTCGGCGAACATCTGCTGGAGGAGACGCAGGGAGATGTGGTGGGCGTCCGCGAGCGCCTGGGGGGTCAGGGCCGGGTCGGCGAGATGCTGTTCGACGAAGGCGCTGATCTGGGCCCGCAGGGCAGTCCGGCGGGCCTCCGGGCTTAGCGTCTCTACAGCCTCCAGGCAGTGGGCGATGACGGAGGCCAGGAGGTCCAGGGTGACCGAGGTGAGTGTGGGGATGTCGGCCGGGGTGAACTCGGCGGCGCGCGCGTTGAGGTCGGTCAGCCAGCGGGTGAACACCCCGCCCATGCCGCGGCGCCCGCTGATCGGGGCCGCGAACAGTGGCCGCACCTGCTTTTCCGGCAGCGGCAGCAGCCTGCGAGGAAACTGCACTGTCACATGCGACCACCTGCCCGGATCGGCGTGAACATCACCCCGATAGGGAAAGCTGCTGTCCATCACCAGCAGGTCACCGACCCGCAGGGTCGTTTCATTCTGGTCCGGGGAGACAACCCCCTCCCCGCCGAGAAAATAGTTGATCAGGTACACCTCGGGGTCGGACTGCCGTATCAGCTTCGCTGTCCGCGCGATCCCCAGATGCGAGTAGGCCAGGGCGGACACCTGCAACTCACCCAGATGCAGAACTCGCATACGGGCCCGGAAGTCGTCCTGAGTCTTACTGCTTAATCGGTTGCGCATGTGCGATTGCGAGGTGACTTCGCTGAATAACTCGAACCGCTCCGGCGCTGCCACTGCCTCCGTGCTGAACTCGCTCACTAGCATGCTCTACCCCCGTATCCCCTCGGCCGCCCCGCAAATCAAAGCTGGCACGGGGCGGCTCAGGCGGTCCAGAAGCACCCCAGCCATATGCCATAACGGCCTGGCACGATCCCGCCGCACGGCTCCGGAGAGCGGCGGTACTGCGGAGCCGACCTGCGTGGTTCGTACTCGACCACCGGTTCCGCCCGACCAGCTCGACAGGAAGATCCCGCAGGACCCAGGCCAGGCGGGTGACGTCGTAACCCGCGTCCATGACGATCGTGATGTCCGGGTCGCCGGGTGTCCACTGGCCGGCTGAGATGAGCCGCTCGGCCACGGCGCGCAGTTGGGTGGCGGTGACGGCCGTCGCATCGTCTTCGGGTCCGAGCCGGACCACGTCCAGGATCGACGTCCACGAGGTGGCTCCCAGTTCGAGGACGGCGACGAAGGAGTACGGCCAACCCGGGATGAACTGCGCGCGAGATCCCGGGCGTCGAGGCAGTAAGCGGGGGCAGCCATAGGGGTGCTCCTTCCTGTGGTCGGGTTCGAGAGGGCCGGGTCAGTCAAGTACAGGACCTTGTTGTTCACAGTGCGGCGCCGCTTTGGGTCGGCCGACAGTGGCGGGTCGTGTACGCGCCGGCCAGTCGTACAGCTCGTGCCGATCAGCCGCCGCATCCCGCTGTGCAGGCCCGTGGTGACTCGACCCGATACAGGACATCGACCGCCGCCTCTGACGTGGCGAAATCATGCGAGCGGATCGGATCCGCAGCCCGGGGTGCGATCGGCGGTCTGCTCTGCCCCTGCCGTGGCGCAGACCTCGCCGAGGAATGCGCCGCGCGGGCCGTCCACGGTGTTGAGGAACGCAGCAGCGCTCATGGTGGACTGCTTGCGATGCTGCCGCTGCTCGTGCTCCGCCACGCCGCGTTCGACCGCCGCCCGTGTGCCGTTTTTCCACGTCCCGACCATCTGCTCTGGTCCGGTGTGCACCGCCGGTCAGTGCTGACGGCCGGTGGCGTCCTCCGTATCCTCGGCCGCTGCGTCCCGGCGCCCGTCGATGGCTGCGGTTGCTCGCTGGTACGCGCGCGTCTGCTGTCCGATGCCCGCCAGATCCTCGATTTTCCGGATCTTGGCATCGAGAGCGCCGACGTGGTGCAGCATCGCAAGGTAGAACGTCAGGGCCTCCGGCCCCGGTGGAGAGCCGTGCGGCACCCTCGACAGGTATGCGTGCCGGAGCCTGCTCATCTCGGCGCACGACTTGCGGGCATCGACCATGTGGATCCAGCAGCCCGGGTACTGCACCCACATCCGGCAGCCGCAGCGCAGGTTGTACCAGCCGCTCACATCGCCGATCCGGTCGACCAGTTCGGGTTTTTCCAACGCCGGGACCGGCCAGCGGCGAGCCTGCCGCTCGTACGCGCTGATCACGTCCTGCGGAACTCCGTAGTGCTCATAGATCGCCCGGCGTTCCGGCAGGGCGTGCCACACGGACTTGTTGAGTGCAACCTCGGCATACGCGGCATGAAGTCGCTGCGACTCTGGGCACTCGACCGTGTTGGAACTTTGGGTATGCAGCCGCCAGTCCCTCACTACGAAAACCTCGCAGCCGCAGGTCAGGAAGAACCAGCCGTCCTTTCCAACCTGGTCAACCGTCATGACAGGCTTCCTCTCCCTTCCGTATGGGGCGAGCTGGCCCCAGAAGAGACGGAATAATGCGTCACTGCCCATACTTCGCGTCTTTTTGGGGCTCGCTTCTGTTACTCGAACCACAGCAGTTCCCGCAGTTCGTCCGGGCCGCTTTCTTACTGGCTGCCGGGAGTTGGTGCGCGGTTGGCCACGATCACACGCCGTTTGGAGCCCCGGAGTCCATCTGCCGGTCGGCCTTCTGCGCTGCCTCCGAAAACGTCCCCTCGCGCGTTCAGTGCGTGTGTCCGCCCACCTGTCCCGAGTCGCCCAGGTCGGGTGGCTCGGTGTAGTCGACACCTGATTCCGGGGAGACGATGTCTCCCGATTCGGTGTCGGTGCAGTAGGCGTCGAACACCTCGCCCGCGGTAAGCGGCTGGAGTTCGTCTTCGCGTAGTCGCCAGCCGTAGACGCGGTCGCTCGTGCCGGAGGCGCTGGTACGCATCACGAGGCCTGCGGCGCTGTGTGTCGCGATGCCGAGGGCGAGGACCGTGGTGAATTCCAGCGCTCCGGCCTCGTCGAGTGGTGTGTCGCCGCCGGGACTCTCGTCGGCGTGCAGGACGGCGGTAAGGGTCTCGGACTCGGCGGAAACGCTGCAAACGAGGTGGCGCTCGCCGGTGCCCGCAGCATCAAGGATGCGCAGGAGCAGGTCCGAGGCACGGGCGAAGGCCGAGCGGCCGATGTCTTCTCCGCAGGTGGCGCAGGGACCCATGCGAGCGAGAACGGTGGCCGCGTACTCCCAGGTGGCCTTGCGGACAGCGTTGTCAAGAAGCTCGGAGACGAGTTCGGTGAGGGGCTGTCCCTCATAGGAGAGGGCTGGACCGGTGGTGGCAAGTTCGGCGGTGAAGCGAGTGCGACTCGCCGGGGCATCGGGGTCCAAGCCGCTCTCGGCGCAGAACTCGGCGTATTTCTCGGGATCGAAGAAGGCGACAGTGGTGTGGCTTCCTTCATCTGCCCGGGTTCGGAGCAGGGACTCCGCCTGCCGGAGATAAGAATCGTAGTTGTCGAAAGGAAAGGTGCGGTAGCGCCGCATCGCAGTGAAGTCCCGCTCGTCAGTGAGCAGGCCGATGGTGCCCGCTATTTCGCGGCACACGACGCGTCGCATCGAGTGCTGATTCGTGTAGGCCATAGTGATCCCTGTGTGCAGTAATGTGAGTACGTGAGTGCTTCCCAGGTTTCGCGGACGGCTGACGGGGCCGCAAACAGGGTTGGCGGCGCCCCGACGTGGTGCGCCTTACTCAAATACGTCGCCCAGATCCGGCCGATTACCGATCACGCGGAGATGCGTCGCGTTTTGGCCAGTTTTCGATCTATCAACTGGCAGACCCGAAAGGGCTGCCACGACCGCCTTGGCCAAGCTCGGCTCGGGTATTCCGGTGCTGATCTGCTTCGCGGAGGCTCCGGGGCAGGTCTCACGCCGCCGAGACGCTCCGCAAGGCTTCCTGGCGTTCGCGGAATTCGGTCAGCGTCAGCGGGCGGGACCGGCCGCCGGTTCGGTCACGCAGGATCGCCACGTCGCCGAGCTCGGCTCGCAGCTCTCGCTCCTGGCGTTCGGCTTCCGCGTACCGCTCGGGGAAGACCTCCAGTACGCGGGCCCAGTGCTTGTGGCCGCCGCGGACGCACAGCGAGCCGCAGTTGTTGTGCCCGAAGCCGAGCTCGTACAGCTGGGGCGGTTCGAGGCCGGCCGCTCGGGCCTGGTCGAGCATCTCGTCCTTGGTCAGGTACGGCGGATTGCACATCGGGAAGGTGACGGTCCACGGTGCCCAGCCGCGTTCGATTGCGGGCGTGCGGCGCTGCTCGGACCAGTCGATGCCGACGTGCAAGACGGTATCGGCCGGATCGGCGTGCGTCTCCAGCCAGCGCCGGCACGGTCGTTGCTTCAGAAATTCCGAGCAGGGCGCGATGCGGCTGTTTCCAAGGAAGCGTTGCTGCCAGAAGACCTCGAACGGGGTGCGCCCGTCGGCAACGCGTGTGATCGGCACTCCGATCTGGTCCGCTGCCTGGCGCAGAAACCGGTACAGATCTGGATCTTCGATCAGCGTGTCCGCGAAGAGCAGGATCAGGTTATCCGTGCCGTGTTCGGCGGCGACGCGCTGGGCTGCGGCCCAGCTGCCGATCCCGCCGGAGAACTGGAACACATTCCTGGTCACCGGCTCAACCCGCTACATATGGCCAAGGACTTCGATATTCATCTCTCCGCGGCAAGACTCCCTCCACATGCCAAATTTCCGTCGCTCTCGTACACAACCGCGCAGAACTCCATGATCTCAAATTCGGGGATCGAGTGCCTGCATGTCGAGGGTGAAAACTTCGGTCTCCCGGTCCAGTTCGACCAGGTCGAGGCCATCGCCACCTCACATGGTTTTCAAGTACTGCGGCGCTCATTCACCGCACCTCTGGCAGCGTGCAGTTCTTCCCTTTCATGGATATACGGTGCTCAGCGAGTCCCGAATACCGACCTTGGGAGCACTGGCCCTTTCGTCCATATTCACTACCAGCTGTGCGTGCTGACGCGCGCCACGAGCATGACAGGGCTACCGGAGATCAGCCTTCTACTGGATCGTCGTCGCGGAGGCCGGCCTCGTGCCGTTCCTCGGATTCCCCTGGGACTGCCGGGGTTGGTTCTCTGGGCTCGGGGGTCACGCGTACATGGGCTGTCGCGGTGAAGCGGGTCCGGGATTCTCGGTCATAGCCATTGATGACAACTTCTCCCTGGCGCTGGTCGGCGTGGTCGATCACCAGGCCGGCGTGGGAGGCCTGACCGTCGCCGCAGACGGTGAAGTGATCAGCGATCTCGCCGATCAGGGTGGTCTCGATCTGCTGCTTCTCCAGCATGGATCCTCCCTTCTTGATCGAGACGTATCGGGTAGGAACCGGCCCGCTGAGTCTGACGTGGCGAGGAAGACTGCAGGCCGCGGGCCGGTGGTCAAGGAACAGCTCCAGGGATCTGGTCCTGGTTCAGCGGGGCTGGCCCTGCCAGGTGGGTGCCGGGCGGATCAGCGCGTCACAGCGGCGTTTCCGTCCCGCTCCGTGAGCCACTTGCTGGCCTCGCTGGCCGCGTCGCGCTGGCGGCCGGTCCAGAACTGGTTCTTGAACTGAGCGGCTGTCTTCGGCGTGATGAAGGCGTTCTTGTAGCCGATCTGGGTGTACGCGAGTTCGGGGGTGAGAACGAAGCCGTTCGCGAACAGGCCGTTGGCCGCATACATCCTGAGGCGGAAGTACAGCTCGGTCCAGTTCTTCTCCGTGATCTCCTGGATCCCCACGATTTCGAAGATCATGTCGTCCAGGTACGTCGTCTTCTCGGAGCCAGTCACCGTGCCTCCCCCTTCGGGTCAGGAAGCTGGGCGGGGCGGGCATCCATCCAGATCCCGCCGTCGGTGTCGGGAGGCGTGAGGGGAAGGCCGCGGAAGATCAGCGTGCGGCGGAAGCCGCTGGTCATCTCGGTGGCTTCCCGAAGGTAGTTGCGAGCAAGCATTTCGGCCTCCTGGTAGCCGTCCCCTTCAGCGGCAACGACATAAGGCTGATCCTGGTCCTCGTTATCAGGCTGATCGAAGACGAAGGTGAAGGTCTGCATGGTGTGAACTCCCTTGCGCTTGTGGGTATTTGCGGGTCTTTGTGACAGAAGGTCACGGGAAGCAGAGCGGCGAGGTGGCCGCGTGTGATGGGCAAGAACGACCCGCCGTATGACCGCGGGCCACAGCCAGGTCTCAGCGATGCCTCCGGCGGCCGATCCGGTCAGGCGCCGGTTGTGCGGGGAAACAGGCACCCAGTCCCGAAGGCGGAGGGGTGCAGGGCGGGCCCAGCCCGTAAGCGGAGATCGATCCGGCATCCCGCGGCCGTTCAACGGGTCCGCTCTGCTGGTGAGTTACCGGGCCCTGGTAGAGCTGCCCGTCCGGAGACACGCTCCGGACGGGGCGCTGCGGTCTGGGTCATCACCGCGCCAGGAGCAGCAGTTTGCGATGGGCCTTGGACTTCAGGTCGTCGTTCGTTCCTTCCAGCGACCGCTGTGCACGCGCCAGGTCCTCGGACAGGTTGCGGGGCACGACCCCCATTCGGTGGTCCAGGTAGTCAGTGATGGTGCGCTCTGCCGCGTACGCGGTGCGTCCCAGCTTCCGGGCCCCGTCGTGGAACATGCCCTCCAGCTCGTCGTGCCGTTGCTGGGCGAAGGTCTTCTGTCGGTCGGTGGCGTCCTCGTCGACCGTCCACACGCCGTCGATCAGCTTGTGGAAGTCGTCGATCAGCAGGTCGGTGCGCACGAGTTGGTTCTCCTCGCGCTCGAAGGCCTTCGCGTAGTCGAGCGTCAGGCCGAGCGTGCGGCGGGCCTCTTCCAGGGCCGACAGGCCGCCCTTGGTGTGCCGGATGCCCCAGCGGTGCACGGCGTCCCGGGTCGCGAAGCGCTCGGTGTTGCCGCACTCGATGCGCCAGGGCGTGACGACGGACTCGGCCGAGGATGTGCCGTCGTGGGAGTTGATCGCGGCGAGGTAGAGGGCGATCTCGTCGTCCAGGCCGCCGCGGTCGATCACGATCGAGTGGGGGATCTGCATGGTCACGAAGGTCTTCCGGCCGCCGCGCAGGGCGCCGGCCGACTCCCAGAGGGCGTCGTCGCGCTCGACCAGGTCCTGAAGGAATTCGAAGACACGCCGGTTCTGGAAGACCTTGTACCGATCGCCCACGGTGCCGAGGGCGTTGCCTGTGTCCGTGCGGAGGGTGACGTAGTGGTCGGTGGCGTCGCGGATGCCGTCGTCCCACTTGTACAGCACGGGCCGTTTGCTGACCTCCCAGTCGATCCGGGCCAGCTTCAGTACCTCGTCGATGTCCGTGATCCCGCCGGGGATCACGGCGCCCAGGCCGTGCCAGGCCGGGGTGGTGGTGTAGAGGGCTGCTCCGCCGGTGGTGGTGTCCAGCCCGTGCTGGGCGAGGATCTGCTCGATCTGCCCCTGGGTGTTGCGTCGCACGGTGAAGGTCTCGCCCTCGTCCCAGCCGGTGAGGACGCGGTAACGGTCGCCGCCAATCGAGGCGATCTCGCCCCGGTCGATGCGCTCCTGGAATGCGCGTGCCTCCTCGCGCACGGCCTCGATCTGTTCTGTCTTCTCCTGCGTGAACGCCGCGTTGAGGTCAGTCGTCATGGTTCGGCTCCTTCAAGATCTCCTTGTGGGATGTGGTTGACGAGGCTCACCTGGGCGACCTTCGGCAGGCGGATATGGACAGGGCGCCAAGAAGTGGGTCCCGATCTCATCGATCAGTGCCGTGAGCGCCCCATCGCCCGTCTCGTCGCCACCTGTGGCTGAGCAACCACGCGGTCGAATGCCGCTCGGCTCACGACCGCGCTTCGTGGCCCATCTCGCGCAGCAGCGCGACAGCACGACTCTTGCCCTCGCTGCGGGTCTGGACGGTGATCTCGCCCTGGATGCGGTCGGCCGCCTCGTCGAGCAGCTCGGCCTTGATCGCGGGTACGGCCTCGCTGGCCTCCCGCCTGAAAGCGATCTCCGAGATGACGAACGGCTCGACCTTCCGGCCGTGCATCTTCATGAAGAACTTGATCGCCCAGATGACGTGGCCGCCGCACACCTCGAAGGTCGTCGACAGTCGGTCCGTCCGCAGGGCGTAGGTGGAAAGCCTCGTGCAGTCCCCCTTGTCACACACTCTGTCGTTGTCAGTCACGGCCTGACTCCTTGGTGAGGTCCTCAATACTGATGCGGCAGCGCTGCACGCGACCGGGCCCAACTGCGATGCCGACTTCGATCCAGCGGGTCGACGGCGCTGCGGTCATCCGGTGGATCGGCAGCTACGCGCCACGGTCTGCGGCGCCAACGTCACCTTCCGCCGGTGGGCCAGAACGTGAGGTATCCACGGTCACCGTCAGCGCTTCCCGTCGGCGGGGCCGTCGCACTGCTGGTACGACGAATGGCTTGGCCAGGGCCGGTGACAGATCGGTAGGCGCCGTGCGGGCCTGGTCGGGGAAGGTTGCGGTGCACTCACAGCCGGTCAGCCGGAAGTCCTGGTCAAGGCTGGGTTCATGGACCACCCAGGGGCGGGGATCGTGGGCACTGCGGGGCTCGTAGCGCACCGGAGCGTTCGACACGGTCTCTCGGATCGTCGCGCCAAGCTGTTGTGCCTCCCGGAGCAGCGCGGTCGCGCTGTTGGCCATACCTGCTGGCCTCCTTCCACAGATTCGAAAGGTTCAGGGCGGGCCCCGTAGGGCCACAGACCCGCACGCCCGGCCCCGCCGGTACGGGGGAGGCACGGGGCAGGCGTGCGGGCGTGGGGCCCTACGGGACATGCGGCCAGACCGCTCCCGGAGCGCACGTAGCGCCCGTGGACGTGGGCGGGAACATGTGGTCAACGCTGCTGAGCGCTGTATTTCTGGTCGGGTGGTTGCGGCGGGGCTCGAACCCGCGACCTCACGGCTTATAAGACCGGCGCTCTACCAACTGAGCTACGCAACCGGGCAGCCAGCCACGCACTACAGAAGGGGCGGAAAGCAGGGGCGCGACTGGAATTGTCGGCGCTCGTCTCTCCTTGGCCCGAGCGACATCCGCTGCGTGGCATTGAGCACCGAAGGGTCACCTAGATACGGTGAAAGGAAGCCTCCGATTACCGATCTTCAGTGAAATACAGCTACCGGTTTTCGCGCGCCACGAGCCCCGCTCGGAGCGCTTCCACTCGGCGCCTGGGACACGAGCGGTCCTGCCGGACTCGGCGTGCCCTGCCGTGCAGGGCGGGGAGGCAGTCACGTTGTCCGGCGAGGGCCGCGCGTGCTGGTACCCGCGATGCGTTCGGTGTGGGCAACCCAGGTGACCGCCTGTACCGTGCTGGGCAGTTCACCCAGCCGCAGGGCGGCCTCGCGGAAGCAGTGGGCCAGCAGGGCGTAGCGTCCTGCGCTGGACAGGCCGCGGTCGCGCTGCCCGTATGTCTCGCCCACGGCGACGTCGTGCGCGTGACGGTCGATCACGACGGCGTCCGGGTCACCCGGGTTGGCGATGAGACGGAAGAACTGTCCGGTCTTGCGCTCCATGGGGAGTACGTCCTCCGGGTCGGCCCCGGCCATGATCTGGGCAGTCTTGTGCAGGGCGTCGGTGAAGTGCCCGGAGGTGAGTCCGGCTTCGCATGCCTGGCGGGCTAAGCGAACGTTCTCCGGCCAGGACTTGTTCGCGGACAGGGCCGCGATGACGCCGGCTCCTGCTCGCGGGTTGCCGTCGGTCATCATCGCGGCGAGCTCATGGGCGGTGCGATACCAGACGCGCCCGTCGTGCTGCTGCTCCGGAGTGGCGGACTGCCACGCGGCGATGATGTTCTGGACGAACTGCTCGCGTGTCCCGGGAGACACGTTGATGGGGATCATGGCTTCCTCCCTCCGGAGGCTGGGCGGGCACGACGCGGCCAGCCCTCATGCGCCCAGCGGTGATCGCCGGTGCGCTGAGGTGGCGCCGAGTCCTCGGTCGGTGGTTGGTTACGCCCACGACGCTGCCGCTCGCCGCTCAGCAGGGCCGGACGGCCGGACACGGCCGTGGCGTTGCCCGTTCCGTGCGCCGGACGAGGTGCGTGGCGGTGATGCCTTGTTGCTGCGCCTGGTGCTGGCTGGCTCAGGAGTCACCGTCGTAGTACGGGCACTGCGAGGTATGGGCAGGGTGCCGGTCGAATGCGTCCGGATAGCTGCAAGGCGGGGCCGAGTGCTCCGGCAGGGGTTCCGGGCCGTGCGTCAGGAATGCTCCGACGTCTGCCAGTGAACGGATCTCGGCAAGCGGAACTTCGGCGCCGCACACGGGACATGGGCCGAGGAGAAAGAAGGGCTCGTCGTCGTACCACGGATCTCTGCAGGAGAAGGTGTAGACCTGCTGCGGGTCGTCCGGGTCACTCGCGTGGAGCGTGAGGGGTGCCAGCGGCAGAGACAGGTAATTCCAGCTACGGTCCGGCCGTACGTTGACCGGGTCGATGCCCAGCAGCCCGGCCAGACGTACAGCCGCCCGCGCGATGTCCGCAGCCTTCTGCCGGGAGATCAGTGGATGGGCGGAGTGTTGCCGCACGTAGTCGTTGGCAGACGCTGCCCTGCTGGCAATGGTCACGGCGATACCTCCAGACGGCACGTGGACGCGGTGGGTGGCGCGTGCGACGTACGGCTTTCGCCCACGCGCAGAGGTCGGCTGCGCTGACTTGACCACCTGCGGGACCGCCGGTTATTACCCGTCGCAACAGCAGTGAAATGAGGTACTCCCCCGGACGCTGACCCGGCAGCCGGGCCGCCGGGCCGAGCGCGGATCCGTCATACGAGAGACAAGAGCCTGCGGATGGCGTCGGCTACGGCTTCAGCTGCCGCATCGAGACCGTCGTCTTTGGTCAGGCGGTACATGAAGGCGGTGTTCTTGTCGAACGCGAAGCCCTCGGGGCAGACGAAGAGCAGGCCTGTGTCCTCCACGCCCACGGTGAATGAGTGGCCTTCGACGTCTGTGACATCGCTGTTGACCCACCAAGGGCCCGGCTCGGCAGTCCAGTGACCGTCGAGTTTTGCAACGGCGGCACGGGCAATGTCCCAGACAGTGAACTGGCCTTGCGTCGTGGTCGGTGACTTGTGCGGCATGGGTTCCTCCGTAGGTCAGTGATGGGCTCAATGGGGTGGGGCGTTGGAGCCGACTTCGGGCTGCGGCTCGGAACGTGATCGCAGATGCCGCGTCAGATCGTCGGCACGCCTGTGCAGCGGGTTGTGACAGTTGATGCCGCCTGTGATCGGCAGATCGTCGAGCCACAGTTCTTCGCTCTCGGCGAGCTATTCCGTGAGGGCCTGCGGATCGCCGGCCACGTCTGCCGGGACTTCCACGGTGACCGGGAAGTCGTACGTCACCTCTTCGGTCACCGTCATCTCGACCCTGACCTCAGTCATCTCCTCTGTGTTCGTTCACGATCTCGTCCTCTCCGTCAGGTCACGAGATGAGCCAGGGGCGCCGCCCGGCACGGCGGCGCCCCTGGCTTGGCCCCGCACCCCCTCCGGGTAAGGGGGTAGAGGGGGTGCGGGAGTCTGTGTTGGCCAGCGCCTTGAGCGGGCTACGCCGGATCCGGCGGTAGACCGGTCAGATGCGGGTCGCCGCCCGGAAGACTTCCGCCCGCTGCTGCGGGGACCAGTCGCCGGTGAGCCGTACGGAGGTCTCGGTGACCTTGCTGTCGCCTTCGTAGGGATCGTCGTAACGGCCGCTGAGCCAAGCGTGTTCGGGTACGGCATCGCTGATGGGGTAGACGGACGGCTCGGTCACTCCGGTCCGGTCGATCTTGTCGACGGCCCAGGAGAGCATGTCGCCCTCCCACCCTTGCGCGTCGTACTCGTCGTACGTCTCGCAGGTCGTGAACGGTCCCTCGATCGTGCGGAAGTCACCATCCATCCACGCCCCGCCGTACCGGCCCCCGGTCGGGGTGACCCCTGCCCGAGCGCGATAGCTCACGATGCGGCGGGTGATCTCGATCGTGTAGCTCATGATCACGCCGCCTGCTCCACGCCGGAGGCAGGACCGACGTCGTACGACGTGGCCCAGCCCTGGCGCACGCTGTAGCTCTCGCTGTACTCCATCCTCACCGGAGCGAAGTCCACGTGAACGGGCCTCTCCGGCCGGTCAAGGCGCGAGACCCAGCCGCGAGCGTTCGGGCCTTCGCCACCCACGGGGTAGTCGTCGGCGCGTGGCCACTCCCAGCTTCCGGGCGCCTGACCGGGCGCGAACACAGGCTCGCGAGGAGTGTCCTGCGGGAAGCTGCTGGGAGTCTTGTCCAGGGCGTACAGCAGCCCCTGATGGCCGGTCGTCGTACGTGAATAGCGCACCTGCGGCACGACGGCCGTGCCGTCGTCCAACACCCATGCGATGGGAGTGCTGTAGCTGAAGACCTGATAGACGATGCGTCCGGCATCGGCGTCCGACCGATACCGGTCGGCCCACGGTTCCGGAAGCAGTCCTACGCAGTAGCTGCGCTCGTTGGTGGCACGGAGCGCACCGTAGGTGTTGAACGGCTCGCGTGCAGCCAGCGCCCTCCGCACTGACCACGATCGCGTGGCAAACTTGGGCATGGTCCTGTCCTCTCCAAAGACCGGGACTGAGAGGGCCACCAGGTGCCAGGCCTCATGTACGAGGCTTGGGTGCTGCGGGGCTGCATCCCGCGGCCGATGCTCGGGGGCCCTCGTCTGTGGAATGGGCATCCGGAGTCGGCGCACTCCGCCGATCGGTCCTGCGGCAGAGACCACCGAAGCGCTCGCCCGACGTGCGCGAGCTAGCCGGGTCGAGGACGGAGCTCGTTACTCGTGTGCGGGCAAGCCGGGAATTACTTCCTGGCCTGGCCCCGTACCCCCTCCAGGTGGGGGAGTTGAGGGGGTACGGGAGTCTCATATGGGGCAGAGAGAATTCGACTGGGACCGCGAGACCTGGGCCGACGGACTCAGTGGACGCCGAAGAGGCGTGGGGACACGTTCACCAGGACGACACAGCTGAGGGCGAGCCAGCCGATCACCTGCCCCACCCACTCAGGGATGCGGCTCATGACCGGACCCCCTCGGCGACCGGGGCGCCCGTCATTTCGTCCCACGCCCTCTGTCCGTCTCGGCGGTGAGGGTGGAAGGGGGCGTCCTTGTCCGGCCCGACCCGGAAGAATTCGCGGCACTCGTGGATCTCCAGTTCGATGATCCACTGCAACAGGGCCGCATACAGGTCGTCAGGATTCATGAAGTCGCCTGCGTCGGCGATCACCGAAGGTGCGAGCAGGATCTCCTCTGGGTAACCTTGGAGCGCCTGGTCACGGTCAGAGTTGACGGTCTCGACGAGCGCCTGAACGATCACAAGCGGCGTCCCCTCCGCCATCACGTGTGCCCGAAACTCCCATCCGGGGCGGAAACTGACCTGGTTGATCAGGTCGACAACTTGCTGAGCCTCCATGTCCTCTCTCCTCAATCCCTCGACCACTCATCCGGACCGGCAGGCTGACCGGCACGGACGTGCTCTCGTCTGTAAGAGCAAGAAGGCGCACCCCGGCGGGGTGCGCCCGATGCTCCGGCAGATCAGTGACCGCCGAACCTCAGGGATGATGTGATCGTTTCGGCCCAGTGGTAGTGCTCGAAGAACGCGAGGGGGACCAGCGCGAACGCTCCTGCCATCAGGTAGTCGTCGACCTTGGTCCACGCGTGATGCGCCGCGTTGCGGACGCTCCGGCGCCAGGTGATGTCGATCGTGATTTCGCACCCGAACACGTCCGGGTGGTATTGCCGAGGAATGCGCCCGAACTTCCCGCTGATGCGAGTGACGTGCACGTGATGGTTGCCGTCCGGCCGCTCGACGATGTGTTCAAAGCGCCATGCCCGTCCAGCTGTCGGGCCGGACTGCATGTGCACCGTCGAGCCGGGGCTAATCTCCTGGCCGGTGGCGCGTGAGACAAGTTTCATGATCGCCTCCCCAGATCGGGTTCTGGTCCCGCCCGCGAAGAGCGGCCCGTCCAGGCACCGTTGATCACGGGCGGGATCAGAGCCTGATCTCTTCAGAGGCGCACAGGTCGTAGATCGCGATCTGGTTCCGCAGACGACCGATGAACTCTGCTTTGGCCCGGTCGTCGATGATCTCGACCGGATCCAGGTACAACTGCTGGCCGTCTGCCCATCCCCCCACGGCGTTGGCGGTGGGGTACAGGGCGTGCAGCCGCTCAATGGCCGATGCAAAGTCCGCAAACGGCGTAGCGGCCGGGACGGACCATTGTTCGTCAGTCGCGGACACTGCAAAGCCCGATACCGCCGGGTTCAGCGTTCCGTCCGCGTTGAACTGGACCGTGAAGCCGCCGTGTGTGAACACAGCGTCATACAGGTCGATTAAGTCGCTGGTGACAATTGTGATGTCGCTCATGATCAGCTCCCCGTCTGACCAGGAATGGATGAACTCACCAAACAGGTAGAGAGCAGCGTGCCATCAAATGACGGGAATCACGGGCTGACGCGCTACTCTCACATAAATACGCCACCCAAAAACGCCCGATCACCGATCAAGCATCATTTTGGTGAGACGTACACACAGAGAGCGAATGGCGCAGAATCTTGACCATTCACCGTGCACCGCATTGCGCTCTCATCTAAATACGGACCCCGAAAGCCCCCGATTACCGATCACGGAGGGAAATATCGAAGACCATTTCCAGGCATGAGGCGGTGCGCCCGCTCTTTCCGGGCACACTTATTGAATGCCCGGTCCGGACGAGATCCTTACGCCTGTTGCTTCCCGTACAGAAACGGACGGGAAAGAGCAAACCGACATTCACGCGTTTGGCTTTTGCCGTAACACGCTCTCACTTATATACGGGGTACCGGACCGCCCGAATACCGATCAAGGGGAAATAATCACAAGATTCTTCCGGCAGCAAGGATGCGACCGAATGGCGGAGTCTGCCGCGCGTCCGGTATCCGAGGAGCCACGCGAGTGTTACGGCCATCGGTTACTGTCGAAGCGCGTTGCCACCCATGTACAGGACGCTGCACAATCCCCCCGGATACTGCCCACGGTGCAGCCGCTCACGTTGCCGTCTGTGACAACGCGAAGGGTCCCAGGGGCTTACGCCCCGGGACCCTGGGTTTGCCCACTATCAGGCAGTGTGCGGCGGCTCAGCGCTGCGGTAGACGAGTTCGTCACGTACAGCGTCAAGAGACGCCGTTAACGCTCGCCATTCCTTGACCGCAGCGTCACGCGTGCGCTGCACCTTGGACGACGAGTGACGCGGTCCGCCGTACAGATCTTGTGCGGCCCGTCCGAGCACGCTGGTACGGCCGAGATCATCCGCCCGTTCCGCGTTTTCCAGAACCGTGCTTAGGACCGGGTATTCGCGTCCGTCGCCCCACGCCGACCGGAAGATCGTTTCGCTCTGTCCCGACAGATACGGCGTTACTGCCAGGGTGGACAGCTTGTCCGCGTGTGGGATTCCGCGTGTGACCTGTGCGCCCGGAGTAGCGTCTACCAGCTCCGGTTTCACGTCCAGCCTGTATCCGTTACGCGCGGCAGCATCGCGGACGGCCCAGTATTGGAGGGTTTTACGGGTAACGATGATCGTTTCCCCGTCCTTGCGAACGTACTGCCATGCGCATGCTTCGCGGGTTTCCACCCTCACCGCCGAAACCTCATAGGTTGCGATGATATCGCGCAGCCGCTTCGTAAAGATCAAAACGGCATCCTGTGTGACGTCGTCGCTCACGTCATCCGTTCCATACAGTGCGAACCCGCTACGCGCTACAGTGGCGCTTCCGTCCATGCGCTTACGGGACCGTGTGGAATCGACCGTGCGGCAGTATCCGCGCGCAATCCTCTGCAATTGCGTGAAGTCCTCTGACGTGACCCGCTCCATGTCCTCTGCCGTGACGTCTCCCACAGGCTTGCTCGCCTGCATTCCCTTGGCGGGCAGATCGTTCACGATCCTCTCCGATCAGTCATGACGCGCATCCTTTAGCCGCGTCCCTACCCTTCTATTGTCGCGCATTTCCGCTACAATTCAAGGGTCACCAATCAGCTTTCTCTATCCTTTACCGGGATTCAAGATCGGCAGATAAAGCAACTACACCAAGAAAGGGGAGTCCGTCAGAAACAGGCGAATCAGCAACCGGGCATTCAATACGGAGCAAACAAATAGAGGAAGCGAGAATCGGGTGAAATAGAATACATAAACAGATAGGGACCATGAATTGAAAGGCCACCACGCCGAATACCCCCCCCCTCGACCGGCATCCCGTCTATTGATGCGCCTACCGGCACCTCAGTTGCGTACAGTCCAGGAAGAGGCCAAGGGAACGACCACCTGCGCCAAGGAGGTACTGGAGGGCTGCCTGTCTAGCAGGTAGATGTATTGGGAGATGTATTGGCAATGAAATTGGAACCCCTATTGGCGCACACGCCCCGCCAGTCGCAACCCTGGCTTGCCAGTGCTGCAGCCCTACATCACTGCCTCACGCAGCGTCACCTGGGTTCCCGGCCGGCCTGCGCCAGCCTTCCAACGCGATGCGAACCGCCGCGGCCACGCTCGCCGCGAGACGGCAGCTCGCAACTTGGCCAGAAGTACTTCGTGCAGCCGCGGCCAGACGCCGGCCGGGACCCAGTCCCGCAGACGCCTCCCGGCCGCCGCCCCGCCGCGGCCGACCTGTTCCGCGGGTGCGTCCCGCCAGCTCACGCTCTTGCACAGCACGTAAACGATTCCCCGCAGCACAGCCCGGTCATCCGCGGGCAGCCGCCCGGGGATACCGATGCCGCCTGGGCGGCCGTGGGGGCAACAGCGGCACCACGCGTCCTCACAGGTCATAGGCCGAGATCAGCAGACACCCAACAAGTAGCGCTCACGGTCCGTCTCGCCCGCCCAGTTGACGTTTTCCGCTACCAGGTGACAGGGAGTTGCGAAAGTCCGCAGACTCGGCTCCCCCTGGTCCACGTGAGTTCCTGCGCCGTGTCGACGAGTGCGAGACCGGGAAGGCCCCGGACCACCGTTCCAATGGCCACTTGCAACTCGACGCGCGCGAGGTTGGCGCCGAGACAGTAATGAGGGCCGTGCCCGAAGGCGACGTGCTTGTCGTCGCTGCGCCGGATATCGAACGTGTCAGGGGCGGGGAAGTGCCGCGGATCGAAGTTCGCGGCCACGACCGGGGCCAGTACGGCCTGGCCCTGGCTGACGGTGCCCCCGGACGGGAGAGTCAGTGTTTCGGTGGCCACGCGCAGCAGCCCTCCGTGGCCGGGTACCTCCATGCGGAGGATCTCTTCCACGGCATCGGGCAATAGCCCTGGATCATCGCGGAGGGCTACCAGTTGGTCCGAATGCCGCAAAAGGGCGAGGACGCCGCGACCGATGACGTTGCCGGTGGTCTCGTGTCCCGCGACGATGAGGCCTCGAACCATGCGGGCCAGTTCGTCTCCGCTGAGCCGGTCGTCCGCGTCATGGGCGTTGATGAGGTCGTCGAGCAGGTCCTCGCCCGGGGCACGCCGTCGCGCGGTGATGAGGGCGTGGACGTACGCGGCGAACTCTGCGGCGGCCTTGGAGCGTTCCGGTGCCGAGGCGGTGCTCGTGGACAGGAAGGTGTCCGACCAGCCGCGGAATTGAGAGCTGTCCTTGGCCGGCACTCCCAGCAGTTTGCAGATGATGTCGATCGGAAGCGGGAAGGCGAAGGTGGCCATCAGGTCTGCGGGGGACGACCCGGCTCTCATCTGCGCCAGCAACTGGTCCGCTACGGCCTGGATGCGAGGCCGCCAGCTTTCGGCCCGCCGGGGTGTGAAGGCCCCCTGCACGATGCGCCGCAGCCGTGTGTGTTCAGGCGGGTCCATGTTGACCAGCGCGTGAGGGTCATCGGAGAGATCGGCGTCAGGCAGCATACGTGGGGCGCCGGGGTAGCGCAGGTTGCGGCTGAAGCATGGGTCTCCGAGGACCGCGCGCACGTCGTCATAGGTAGTAGCCAGGAGCGCTTCGTCGCCGCTGGGCAGGACCACAGGAGCTAGCGGACAGGCAGTTCGCCTGCTGCTGTAGGCCTGGGGCGGACCGCCATGAGGTCCCGGTTGAAAGGGGAAAGTTTCGTCGGATATCTCAGCATCTGGCACGCTTGTACTCCTCCCTTGCGAGTGCTCGATTCAACCCGAACAGAGCTGACGACTCGTCAGTTACCTGCGAGCGTCGCTAGCTTCGGAGAGGGCGTCAAGGCTCCGGCGCTTGCGAATAACTGCCGCGAGGTGCACCTCGTGCTCGGATGCCCAGGTGCCGATGGGAGACAAGGCCGCAAGAAGGGCGTAACCGGGTTCGGTGAGGGAGCATTGTGCGGTTGAGGCGAACTGGCCGGCGCGAGGCTGATGATGGATCAGTCCACCGGCGACGAGCCGGTGCAGGGTGTCCCATAGGACCTTCTCCGAAAGCGCCCGATTTCCCG
Organism: Streptomyces aurantiacus; assembly: GCF_001418335.1. Lineage (GTDB taxonomy): Bacteria > Actinomycetota > Actinomycetes > Streptomycetales > Streptomycetaceae > Streptomyces > Streptomyces aurantiacus. Next base: position 25,361 of record NZ_LIPP01000159.1, read on the forward strand.
TGATGTCACGGTTCCTCTCGATTCCTCCGTTGATCGCGGCAGCGATGCCCGTGGGGTGCTGCGGCCCTCTGCTCACCTGGCAGATGATCGAGAAACTCCATCGGAGACGCAGTATCACCAGCGCCACGCCAACGCCGCGCCAGTAGTCTTGCTCCGGGCTCAGAGGGGGTGACCCGGGAGTTGCCGTGTCGACCTCCCGTTGCGACAGCCCACGGTGCTTCCGCACAGTGCTGGCGAGGTGGTCAGCGTGGTCGCGCGCCCATGCCGCGATGCCATCCATGGCGTCGAGTAGCCCCCGGCTCATCGAGGTCAGCTCCCAAGGAGCGGCGCCATTCGCCAGGGCTTCGGTCTTGCGGATGACGAGCCCTTCCGTCTCCATCCGGTGCAGGGTCGTAAAGAGCGTCTTCTCGTGCAGGACACGGGCGCCCACCAGATCCACGTTGCGCGCGTTGCCTTCGTTGATGAGATCAAGCAGTTGGGCTGGGCGAAGTGAGCCGCTTCGGAGAGCGACAAGGACCGCGTACGTCCAACGGTTGCGGAGCAACTCAAGAGACATTCCAATGCCCCGTAGCTGCCTTAAGTCCGCATCCATCGAGGAAGCACCTCCGTATCAACACGACTGGAACCACATAAATTAGATGTCCGCGAAATCGGAGTGATAAAACTGCGACCTCCACGGGCGATCTGTCATTACGGCTGGGAGTCATAACAGGCCGAGGCCATCTGCTAAATGAGCTATCTCATCATTGGAGGCAGACCCTGCTCTTGCGAGGATCGCGACGAGCTGTCTGCCGTCCGGATTATAAGCAATCGTTTCGGTCGAGGCCTCTACCGAGTCCAGAATTGCTCCTCGGGCCGCTTCCCGATCACCAGCTTTATCATAGATGCGCGCCAGGTCGATAAAATGGGTCGCCCTACGATTACTTGAGGGCATTTCTCTTGGATCCAAATGAGCGGCACTGGACATCGCATTGAATGTTCTGCCACATTCCATATTCACCGCTACTGAGTAAATACCAACATTGACGGCACTGAACATCGTTTCTACATCGATATGTCTGCCGATTCTTTTTGAGACTCGCTCAGCTTCTTCCCAGTGACGCCAGGCATCAGCTGTTCTGCGGTTGCCTGCCGCACCCATGGCAGCGAACAACAGGAGGGCTCCACGTACCGATGCGTCACTGACAGAGGCAGGGCGCGCGACATGACGCAACGCAGCGAGAGCAGTCTGCTCCGCTTCCTGAGGTTGTTGTGCCGTTAGGGAGGTCATAGCCGAGCCCCATCCGGCTAGGGCCATAAGCCGTGCATCATCTGACATTTCTGCGGCCAGCAACGTGCGGTCCGTGAATTGGACAGCCAGGTTTAACGCTCGCACGCCGTAGGCGAAGCGTTGACCAATGAGGTAAACCCTCGTCGCGATCGCGTACGCTTTTCGACGTTGGGCGCCGGTAGTTGCCCGTGTCAGTGCTGCGGTATCGCGGAGAAGGCTCGGGAGCAGAAGGCCGAGTTGAGTGTTCTGAGTCCGCGAAACGTGCCAGGCGTCCCAGGCATGCCGGATCCGGTACTCCAGATTTTCTGGCGAATAAGGCTGCCCATCAGGAGCAGGAGCTAGAAGCGAATGCGTTAACGCGTGACGGATCTCCGGGACCGCGGGGTGCTCCGGCACTTCGAGTGCCGTAGCGGTGAAACGGCGCCCTGCAAGAGCACTCAGGTCATCGATCCGCATAGCCCGGGCCAGATCGATGAGATTGTCCAGTCGCAGAGCCCCGCGTCCTTCCTGCTCCAGCAAGCCCATCCACCGCTCGGTGCGGCTCACCATCTGCGACAGCTCTCTCCGAGAGAGACCCCGCCTGCGGCGCTGCCGCTCCACCCTCTCTCCGATCAGCCTGGCGAGATCGTCACCAACTGGCTGCGGCATGGCCATCACCCCCATGCCACAATCTGGGCCCACTGGCTGTCGTGCGAACTTGCGAATCGGGCGGCAAGGGGCCGGATGCGATCGTCGCTTCGAAGAGAGCAGGGAACGCAGCGTGGGTGCCACGGAGAGCAAGAGGCCAGTGTTGTACGTCGTGGCGTGCGGCGGGTACCCGGCAGAGAGTCTGCCGACTTTGGTGGAGCGGGCCGTGGCCGATCGCTGGGATGTGTGTGTGATCGCCACACCGAAGGGACTGGATTTCCTCGATGTACCCCACCTGCGCGAGCTGACCGGGCACCCTGTCCGGTACGACTACAAACAACCGGACGACCCCGATGTGCTGCCGCCCGCCGATGTCTTCCTGATCGCACCTGCGACGTTCAACACGATCAACAAGTTGGCCGCCGGTATTTCGGACACGCTCGCACTGGGTCTGCTGAACGAAGCCATCGGCGCCGGCATACAGGTGATCGCAGTGCCCTGGCCCAACAAGGCGTTGGCTCAGCGGCTCCCCTTTCGGAGAAGCGTCGAGAGCCTGCGCAGCGAGGGCGTCACCTTCGTCCTCAAGCATGATTCCTTGCCGGTGCCTGCATCGGGGCGGCCTGGCGCGGAAGCCTTCCCTTGGAACGAGGTCCATCAGGAACTGGCACGCATACGGCGCGACGGCGCCTTGAGTTGAGGAATGGGCACCCCTGCGGCGCCCGGCGTCCCTGTCGGCAGTCACCTGGCGGTCACTCCGCGAAGCATGTAACGCACTCATGTCGCCCAGGTGCCCTCACGCTCGCAGTTGGGCTGGTAGAGCAGCCCATACAGCCTGGCCGTCCCCATCCTCGACTGGGCTCACGCCCCAACGCCTCGACACAGTCTTTACGAGCATCAGACCGCGTCCTTCCTCGTCGTGGACGCCGGCGGTCTGTGGCATGGGGGCAGACTGGCAACTGCCGTCATCCGCCACCTGAACCAGCAACTGGTCGGGAGCGGCGCTCAGATTGCACGTGATCAACCGGCTGGCTGTGTGAATCACGGAATTGGTGAACAACTCACTCACTACGAGGACGGCCGTGTCACAGCCGTCCTGGTCGACGCCCCAGGAACTGAGGCACTCCTGCACACGGCGACGGGCTTCGCCGACGGCCTTGGCGTCAGTAGGCAGGACGAAAGTAGCCCGGCGTGCGCTACTGCCCAGCGCGGGAGGTGGGCCTGTGATTGAGGCGGCGTCGGTCAAGGCCACGGCTGATTCCTAACGTGGGGCGGGTGCCGGACGCGACCGTGCAAAACGAGGGCCGTGACGGTACCTGCGTCCTCGAAAGATCGATGAGTGCCGGCAGCTCGTCAGGACGAACTCACGACGTGAGCAGCAGGCTTGGAACTGGCGGGCGCAGAGTGACGGGGCGCATGTGGGGCACACGGCGCGCAGCATCCGGGGCGGGCCACCCGGCGGCCTGGCGCCTCGGCCGCGTAGGGCCGGCGCCTGCCGTGAAGCACGGGTGAGCTTGGTCACGTCGTCACTATGCGCGCCTCATCTGTCACTTGGCAACCCCTGACTCTGCATCATGCGTAGTTCACGTATGCGCTCTGTCCGTCTTGCGAGGGTAGTGGCAAACTACTTCGCGACCGGGTACACGAGGAGGCATGCGACGTGAGCGCACCGCGGTCTGCTCCGAAGTACCTGTTGCTTGTACTCGGCAGACGGCTACAGGAGTTGCGGAGGGCCCAAGGCCTTTCGGCACAGGACGTCGGCGACGAACTGCGCCTGGCTCAGTCCACGGTCACCAGGATGGAGCAGGGCAAGATCGCCTTGAAGTGGCCAGCGGTCAAGGCAATGTTGGAGATCTACGGCGTCGAGCAGGCCGAGGCGCGTGAGTTTCGCACGCTGACGGACGAGGCCAACGAGCCTGGTTGGTGGCAGAGTTACCGCGACGCACTGCCGAAGTGGTTTGCGGTGCACGTCAGCCTCGAGGACGCGGCCAGCCAAATCCGCGGATACGAGATCCATGTTGTTCCGGGGCTTCTACAGACTGAGGACTATGCCCGGGCCGTGCTGCGTCTGACTCGGCCTCACCCGACGCCCGACGAGCTGAAACGGCGCGTAGCACTGCGTATGGAGCGCCAGGGGCTGCTGACCCGCCCGGATCCGCCACGCTTGTGGATCATCTTGGACGAACTCATGCTACGACGGCCCGCCGGCGAGCCCGAGGTCATGAAGGCCCAAGTCGATCGCCTGATTGAAACGATGGACCTTCCGAACGTGACTCTCCAGGTGTTGGCGTTCTCGGCTGGACTCCACCCGGGCGCTTTCGGACCTTTCACTCACTTCCGTCTCCCGATGAAGGATTTCCCCGACGTCGTATGTACTGACACCATCACCGGCGCCACATACAGCGAGGACCGGGAAGAAGTTGCACAGCACCTTGCGGTCCTGGACCGGATGAGTGCCCAAGCAATGTCCAAGGGACGTACCAGGAAATTCCTGGAAGACATCCGCAAGGAGCTAGAATAATGAAGCATGCCGTGAACTCTGATAAGGATTTGGGAACTGAGGGCTGGCACAAGCCCTGGAGCGGCACCAACGGTGGAAACTGCGTCCAAGCGAAGAAGCTTGACCGCGGACGCGTTGCACTGAGGCAGTCCGCGGATCCTGGCGGCGCCGCTCTCATCTTTACGTTGCCGGAGATTGCCGAATTCATCGCGGGGATCAAGGACGGGAAAGCCGACTTCCTGATCGCTTGACCCCTGAACCAAACCACCACCTGACCACCTAGCTGGAACTTCACTACCACGCCGCAAAGCGGCAGCGGAGGACTGAAGTGAAAGACACGGAAGCCGGATTTAGCGCAGACGAGATCGACACCAGCAAGCCTCACTCGGCCCGCCTGTACGACTACTTCCTCGAAGGGAACGACAACTACCCCGCTGACTGGGAAGCAGCCGCCAAGATCATCAAGCTATTCCCCAGCGTCAAGGACACGGCACGAACCAACCGAGAGTTCATGCATCGTGCTGCCCGATTCCTCACTAACCGCGGACTTCACCAGTTCCTGGATGTAGGGACGGGCATCCCTACCGAGCCGAACCTCCATCAGATCGTCCAGCAGATCACGCCCAGGGCTCGTGTCGTGTATGCAGACAATGACCCTATCGTCCTTCGACACGCCGAGGCCCTCCTCCAAAGCACCCCAGAAGGACGCACTGCGTATGCAGATGCTGACGTCCGAGAACCCGAAGCCATCCTTTCGTACGCGAAGCAGCACCTGGACTTTGAGCAACCGATAGCCCTGTCGTTGGTTGCGCTGCTGCAGTTCGTGACCGACGACCACGACCCGTACCAAATCGTCCGGACGCTACTGGAGCCCATGGCATCCGGGAGCTACCTCGTCGTTTCCCACGTCACCTGGGAGTTCAACCCTAAGATTTGGGACCGAATCGATGCCATCTATCGCCAGGGAGGGACACCTGTCAAGGCGAGGTCACACAGCGAGGTTCTCAGGTTCTTCGAAGGGCTCGAACTTTGCGACCCCGGTGTCGTTCTTTCCACTCACTGGCACCCTGACTCCGAGATGCAGATTCTCGACGAGCAGCCATTATATGTGGGAGTTGCCCGCAAGGCGTGAAGGTTTGACTACTGTTGCGAGCTTCCTGCGTGACACAGATGCGTTCCGTGGACTGCAATCATCACACCCGCGCAGCAACTCCGATACTGACCTTGAAGTGACATCGGTGCGTTGGTGTATTCCAGAGGAAGGCGTTACCGCCCCACAGGTGGACCGCCCTGCTCCTGCGCCAGTTGGCCAACCAACGGTCGGCGTTCTGGCCACCCTCAGACAGAGACACTTGCCGCAGAGAAGGAGTCCGCCGTGCCATATCGGCCGCCTACGCCATCCCTGAACGTTTCATCCGGCTGATGCAGGACCCCACTACGCCCGCGGCCAGTATCGAAAAATACGGCGTGAGATTTCAGGGGAGATTATTGTGCCCGATCACATAAACCACTGGTCGCGACACGAAATCAACAGTGATCAGGAAACGTCCATCGGCGGAGTCGACAAGCACGGCCAGCAACATCCTTCCACCATGACACCGGAAGACAGTCGCTTCGTACGACGTGTTCATGATATACGCCACTTGATAAGTGGCGAATGGACATGGGATGTTCTCGTAACTCTCCACCGCGGGCCGATGCAGTACACAAGCCTCCTTGAGGCTATCCGCGCCCAAGACAGTGATACAGGCTGGCCTGGCAGGAAACACCGTCGCCTTCAGGACAGCCCTCTGAACCGGACGCTGCGACGACTTGAACAGGGAGAACTGATAAGACGTCACCGAGAGCTTGAGTTCCCCTACCATGCCACGTACGAGCTATCCGTCGCCGCAACGGAGTTGCTCGCTGTAATGGCACCATTAGCCACATGGGCCGAGACCCACACTGACCTTGTGGATCGTGCTCGACAGCGGCGGCGTGCTGAGGACGGTACAAGCCGCTGAGGACCGCTGCCGCCGCGTGACTCCGTCGGCTACGGGGCGGAGTCGCCGAGACCCTTCTTGCGGCAAGCGAACCGTTACCTCCTCCGACCGCTTCTTTTCTGACTTGCCGACTGCGGACGTTGGAGCAGGTCGTACAGAGCCGAAGTCTCCTGACTCGGCTGCTCGTCGATCTCAGCGAGCTTGGTGGTGAGAAGCGTGAACGTACGGACGACTGCGTCGTGTCGCCCAAGGTGGCTCTGGAATCGGGCGATGTCGCGGTAGACGGCCTCGTTGTAGGGGTCGAGGGTGCGAACGCGCTCCAGCAGAGCCAGTGCCTGCTCGGGTTCGCCGCGCAGGATTCGTACCAGGGTACTGACGGCATCCAAGACGTCACGGCGGAGGGATTCGCGAGGGCCTTCTAGCCATTCGGCGCTGAGGTCGGCGGCGAGGTCGCCGGAGTAAAGTTCGACGACGCTTTCGACCGCGGCGCGGCGCGACTCATCGTCACTGCTGTGGCGGCTTGTCCGAAGGGCGTCCCTGAGCTGCCATAGGTCGACCGTGATCAGGCTTCGGTCAAGGGCGTAGTGGCCATCGGCATGGATGGTGATGTCGCTATGTGCGTCATGTGTGGCGGTACGGAGCGCTCGGCGCAGTTGACTCAGCGTGGCATGGAAGCTGTTATAGGGACGGTCCTTGGGAGCGCCGGGCCAGATTGCGGTGGTGAGCGACTCGCGTCGGGCTCCGCCTTCGTGCACTGCGAGGTATGCCAGAACTTCCCGCTGTTTTGGAGCTAGCGCGGCGCTGAGGTCAGCATGCTCGTCTCCGTCGTGTTGGTGATGCGTCAGGCGCATTCTGCCCAGGACAGTCAGCCTCAACGGCGGGGCGTCAGTGGACATGTGCCGTTCTGATGGGCGTGCTTCGCTGGTCCCGTGGTCAGCTGTAGGTGTCTCAGAGCGCGGTGGAACCCGGCGATCGTCAGGTACTCCGGCATCAGAACGGCGGGAGCCAGAGGGGGTACCCGGCACCTGTGGATTGGGTGGGGTCCGGACCTGTTCGCCGCGTTCGGCGTTGACGGATGCCGTCGAGTTGGAGACGTCGCCCGGTGGCGGTTCACGGCTGCCTGCGGGTCGCTGTACGAGACGCCGGCGCGGCTTCTTACATGCCGCATTGCACGTACCTGAGCTGTGCTCCGAACCCTTCGGTTCGGGCTCGGGTATGGGAGGGGTTGTCGTCGTGCGGAGGCGTGAGACTGAAGACTGCCTTACCGATTCGGCGTCGCCCAGCAGATCGAGAAGGGCTTGACCATCGCTTACCGGCAGAGTGAACAGTCTGGCAGCAGTGAGTCGGTCGGCGACAGACGCGCTGGCGGCCACGACGGTGCCGTCCTGTCGCACGTGTGCGGTTCCTCCGGGGCGCCAGTGTCCAAGGAGTATTCCGGCCAGGCCGAGAGCGGCTCCGTTGTCCAGAATGGCCTGCAGACGACGTTCCGCATGCACACCAGGCGTGGCCACGAGCACCAGTTCGGCGTGGGGCGTGCTCTCGCGGTCAGCGGCGGTCGTTGGTTCGAGCGCGAGTCGGGTACGGCCGAGGAGTTCGCGCTCCAGCGTATCCAGTGCGGCGTCCAGGTCGTCGACGATCCGCAAGCGTTCCAGGTTTCGCTCGCCGGCGAGGTCTTCCCCGAATAGTCGGCGGGCATCGGCAGCCGGGACAATGATGTCTGCGTGGCCATCGGCGAGCTGAGGGTGTTCGGCGAGCAAGGAGACCAACAGCGCACGGATGGCACCGTAGGCGCCGGGTCCGATCAGGCCGAGACCGTGCGTTCGGGCCAGATTCCAGGCCAGGGCTTGGTTGTTCTTGATGCCGATAACCCGCGTCTCAGCAGGAGGTGTCTGAGACGCAGTGGCGGTTGTGGGGGCGCTGAATTCGTGGCTGGACGCGGTTTCACCTGTGTTGGAGTTGTCGTCGGCGTCTGGGGTGTCTGCCTGGGCACGGGCCGCGAGTAGGGCTCGTACCACAGGGGCAGTGGCCAGATCGCTACGGTCGCCACTGCCAGGCCGGTAGCGGAGTCTGCGTCGTCGCCTCGCAGTGAACACGAGCCCCGCCACGAGAGCTACCAGGCCTGCGCTCACGAAGGCGCTCGTGGGCAGACCTATCCCGGGGTTCGGGTCGTTCTGTGGCGCGTGGGTGTGTGAACCGTCTGAGGGAGCGCTCGGTGCGCGAGTGGGTGTACTCGTGTCCGAGGGGGCTGAGGTGCTCGGGGTCGGGGAGTTGCTCGTGTCTGAAGACGGGGATGGGGACGGCGTCGCGCTGCTGGGCGGCCAGCCCTGGTGCCGGGGCGGGTCGACATGAGGTGGGCGCCTGGGCAAGGAGAGGACCCAGCCAGGGCGGATCAAGTTGGGGTTGGTCAGGGCCTGTCCGTCTGACTGTGTTCGTCCCCGGTTGAGTGCGTAGATCTGCGGCCACCGGGTGCCGTCTCCTAAGGTGCGGTCGGCGATACGCCACAAGCTGTCGTGAATGCCGTCACGAGGGGAGCGTACTTCCGCAGTCTCCATCGGGCTCTGCGGTCGGTGTTCCGGGACATCGGCGCCGAGCACGCTGACCGTCGGCAGCACTGTATCTACCTGGGCTGGTCCATTCCCCGCGACGGCGGCCGGCTGGACCACGCTCGCCACAGCAGAGGTGGTGCCGCCAGCCAGCGGAGGTGCAGTTGGTCGCATGGACAGCAGAGAGACGATGATCGCCCCAACGAGCACCGTTGCTGCCGCCTGGAGGGGATCAGTGTGAGGGCGGACGGATCGAGGTCGGGCACGAACCTCGGCCGCCGCGGCGCGAACGACATCAAGGGTGAACAGCCCCCAGATCGGCCAGAGAGTGCAGGCCAGGGCGTTCAGTAGGAAGTAGACGCTCGTAGGGGCCAGCAGCGTGGCTCGGACGTCGGGCAGGGTGGGGATGTGGCCCGGCAGTGGCCAGCCGACGTAGTGCATCAGCCCCCAGGGGACGCCGGCAAGCAGGCTGGCAAGAGCGATCGCGGCGCCCAGGCCGCGCAGCAACTGACCGGTTCTCCGCAGCAGTCGGGTGCATCGTCGGATCCGTCGCGGGCGGTGAGGGACGGGGCGGCGGGCGACCATCGCTGGGCCTTCTCAGGGTTCGGGTGCGTTGACACCGTGGACGGGATGCGCGGTGCCGGTACCGGTCACGGTGAGGGTGTCCATGCCGAGCACGCTGAGCAGTTGAGTGCGCTGCTGAACGGTGACGGTCACACTCACTGTGTCGGCGGTGACCGTGACGGTGCCGGAGTCGTTGGTGCCGGCGAGGTACTCCTGAGCCCGGGTTCGGGCCCGGTCGGGCACCAGGCGCACGACGCTGTGGTCGCGGTAGGCCGCCAGGTCGAGGGCCTGGGCGCCGGCTCGGGCCGCTTCCTGAGCCTCGCCAAGGGCGCGGACCTTTGCCGCGAGGGCGAGGCCGCCATCCAGGATCAGGCTGGCGAACATCACGACAGCGACGGCGAAGACGACGATGAAGGCGTTCACTTGACCCTCATCGTCGCGGGCCTGGATGCGTAGGCGGGCAGTGATTCCGGCGAGTGGGCTCACGAGCGGTCACCCTCCAGCGGTGTTGGTGATGCCGCGGTGGAGGTCAACGGGCGCGGCGAAGTGTGCGGTGAGCGTGGTGGTGCCGGGCACGTGGATCAGGGCCAGGTCGTGCAGCTCGACGGTGCAGGAGACGGTGGCGCTCGCCGTGGAGCCGGGTTGCAGGGTGCCTCTAATGGCGACGGTGACGGGACGGCAGGTCACTCCCGCTTCGCTCAGTGCCACCTCTGCGGTGGAGCGGGCGTTCGTGGCAGCGGCCGACGGACTACGGCTCACACTCGCGGCGCGGGCCGCTTGGTGCGCCGCGTCCTCGATCTGAAGTCGGGCGCCGGACATCCGCCCTGAATAGTTCAAGAACGCCAGCATCAAGATCAACACGGGGATGCTCAGTACCAGTTCGAGCGTGCCGGATCCGGCATCGCGCATCGGCTCGGTGCGCCCACGGCTGGCTTGTCTGCAGCCTGCTGAGCGTACTTGGGGTGTACGCATGGGCCGTCTCACGGCGCGACCTCAGCCACTGTGCGGAACCGCTCGACCGGGCCGGCTGCGTGGGCCTGAACCGGTAGATGCAGGAAAGGGATAACGCTGCTGGCGGTCCCGGTGATGCGGACGTCGGCGCGTTCGGCGCCGCGAGTGACGTTGACGTGCACCCCGCGCAGCGGGCCGCGGCCGAGCTGGTCGAGTATGCGTTGGGCCTGGTTATGTCCATCCGCGGCGGTACCGTCCTCCACCCGTGTGGCCGCCAGTGCGTGAGCCGTGGTGGCCTGGGCGATGTGGGAAGCATGCCACCAGAGCGTGGCCTGCGCGAGGAGCATCACGAGCGTGAAGAGCGCGGGGATGATGTTGACCATCTCCACGGTGACGGCGCCACGGTCCTCTCGCCATAGTCGCCTCAACAGGTCTGCATCAGCGCAGGGACAAGCCGTGGGATGTCCCCGGCGCTGTCGGGTCGCAGTGAGCGCCATAGAGGTACTCCTACTTGGTTGCGAAGGTGATGTTGCGGGCGGCCGCCAGGATCTGCGGGCCGAACAGCGTGGTCACCGTGATCGCGAGCCCGGCGAGGAAGGCTGTCCAGATGACCTGCTCCGGGGTCACACTCCCCCGGTCGTCGTAGGCGTGGTCTCGCAGCACGTTGGCTGTTCGAACCCAGATCGATGTGAACACAGACACGGCGATTTCCTTTCCTTTCGGCGGTCGGCGGACCCACAGCCCTGTCACAGAGCGGTAGTTATCTGGGTGAGTGCGGGATAAAAGACGAAGAGGATGAAGCCGAAGGCCATGAGCATGCCGGGGAGAGCCATCCGCTCGGTGGCTGCGTTGGCGTCGCCCTCCGCCTCGGCGCTGTTGCGGTGGCGCATGGCCGCGGCTTTGGCCGCCAGCGAGGCGCGGACCTGCGCGCCTTCTGTGCCGGCCAGGGACAAGGCGGCTGCCAGTTCGGCCAGCTCGCTGACTTTCAGTTCGTCGCCGAGTTGTCCGAGTGTCGTCCAGGGGGAAGTGCGGGTGAGGCGGGCGGTGTTCAGCGCGCGCCTGATCTGTTGAAAGGACCAGCCCTGTCCGATGCCGGCCGCGTCAGTGAGAGCGCCGTCCACGCCGGCGCCCCCGGCAAGCAGGATGTGGATCAGGTTCAAGTACGCGCTGAGCGCATGGCGGAAAGCGGTCCTGCGCCGTTCGGCTTCCGCCCGTACCGTCATGTCCGGCAGGAGGAAGCCACCCGCTGCCAGGAGTAGTGCCCCGCCCAGGGGTATGCCCCAGGGGAGGGGACGGCCGCCCAGAGCCAGTGCCAGCTCGACGGCTGCGGGCAGCAGCAGCCCTGTGACACCAAGTGTCGCCTTCTCCGCCAGGTGGGTTTCGGCTGAACGGCCGACGATGGCCAGGTCCTGGCTCAGTTCATGGCCGGGCAGGCCCAGACCGCGCAGCAGGCCGCTGAAGGGGCTGCCGAACCGTGCGGCCCAGCCGCTGTCGCCGGTGGCGAGGATCTGGGGTGGTGCGGGCCTCGACTGCAGGCGGGCGATCAGGGCAGCCAGTGGGGCTCTGGGCGGGAACAGCCATACCGTCAGCGCCCACAGCCCCATACCTGCGCCGGCCGCCAGGAACATCAAGGTGATCACTCAGGCCTCCTCCAGGCGAATGAGTGCGGAGAGGTCCTGCGTGCCGGTGGCGGCTTCAAGGCCTGTGAAGAAGCGGTCGGGCTCCTCGATGCGGGCCATCCGGCGCAGCCAGGCGAATGCGGCCGTGAACAGCGCTCCGATCAGCAGCAGGACCAGTTGCCCGGTCACACTGTCGTACGGGGCCAGAAATTCAGGGTTGAACAGGATCAGGCCGCCGGCGAAGGACAGGGTGGTGATGACCACGACGCGCAGCGTAGTTTGCGTGCGGGCGCGGCTGGCCTCGATGCGTTGGCGCATCTCGACCTGGGCGCGGGCCGTTGCCGCAAGCTCCCCCAGCAGCGGGGCGAGTTGGCGGGCCTGGTGCTCCGAGGCGAGCACCAGTGCAGCGATCACCAGGTCGGCCATCGGATCGGCCAAGTCGTCTGCCAGCCGCCGCAGTGAGGCGGCGAGGCGTTTGCCGCTCGCCAAGCGGACGGCGAGTCCCTGGACCTGCGGCCGAATGGACTGCGGGGCGGTGTGGGCGGTCGCCATGATGGTCTGTTCGAGGCCGGCCGCGGCGGCCAGGGTGTCGCGGAGCATCTCGGTCCACCCGGCGATGCCTTCGATGCGGGCGGTCTCGGTCTTGATGGTCGTACCGCGAAGGGTCCGGGGCAGGGCCCAGGCGGCCATCGCCCCCAGCAGACCTCCGACAATCCAGCCGGTGATCGCCCCTACCAGCACGCCTGTTGCGCCCGCGACAGCCAGCCACTGCCCCAGGTGATCTCGGCGGCGAAGATCTCGCAGGCTGCGTCTGCTCGGCATCGACCGGGCCTCCCGGCCGGGGGCGGCGTACCAGGCTCGTACCAGGAGAAGCAGGCCGGCGCCGATGCCCAGTCCGAGCAGCCCGAGCAGGGGGACGTATGCGTTCACGGCTGCCACCGCCACTGCGCACGCTCTGTCTCGTCGGGGTCGTAGCCCGCAGCAGTCAGGTCCTCCAGGGTCTCGGTGCGCAGTGGCCCTCCTGGGACGGCGCGCCCGTCCGGTCCGGGTTGGAAGACTTCGTTGGAGACGATCTGTTTGTCGTCGGCATCGACGACTTCGCGGATGGAGGACACGACGCGCTTGCCCTGGTCTGCGCGTGGCCTGTCCAGGTGGACCACGAAATCCAGCGCCGAGGCGACCAGGAGGTTGGTGGCTTCCAGCGGCAGTCGTTCGGGGCCCTGGACGGCGTAGGCGGCCAGTTTGGTGAACGCGCCCCGGCTGGTGGAGGCGTGCAAGGTGCCCATGGAGCCGTCGTTGCCCTGGGACATGGCGTTGCACATCGGGATTACCTCGGGTCCGCGGACCTCGCCGACGATGACCCGGTCCGGTGACATCCGCAGCGCCCATCGCACCAGTTCTGCCTGGCTGATCGCGGCCTTGCCCTCGATGTTCGCCTCACGCGCCTGCATGGCAACCACGTCCGGGTGTGCCTCGGTGTCCGCCCCGAGGCCGAGCTCGTAGACGTCCTCGATGGTGATCAGCCGTTCCCACGCGGGGATCTGAGAAGCCAGGGCGCGCAGCATGGTGGTCTTGCCCATCACTGTCCCGCCGGTGACCAGGATGTTCTTCCTCGCACGGACCACGGCGCCGAGGAAGGATTCCAGCCCCGGGTCGATGGTGCCGTTCTCGCGTAGTTCAGCGAGCGTGGCGCGCTGGAACCTGTGCCGGCGGATCGCCAAGGCTGGGCGGGCGGTGACCGCCATCACGGCGAACGCCCGCTCTCCCCCCGGTAGTTGGAAGTTCACTCCGGGGCTGCCCCGGTCGAAGCGGCGCTCTTCCGCCCCGGAGCGTGCCGCCAATTGGCGGATGAGCTGGACCAGGTCGGCGTCCGAGGCCACCACGGGTGGCAGTTGCTTGCGGCGGCCGTCCGCGTAGCGCACGAAGACCCGGCTGCCGTTGACATTGATGTTTTCGATGTGTGGGTCGCTCAGCAGCGGTTCCAGACCGCCCAGCCCAAGCACCTCGTTCACCACGGAGGCGATGACGAACTGCTCGACGTCCGGCGCCACCACGCTCTGGCCGTGGTTGATCATCTCCTGGGCGTGCTCCTCCGCGATGTCCGACAGGATCTTCTGCACCCGTTCCCGGCGCTGTGATTCCGTCATCGGGCCGCGCCCCTCGGATTCGTGGGCGTGGATCTGCTCCGTCAGCCGCGCCGGCAGTTCATGTCGTAAGCGGCGTCGCAGCCACTCCGCGGGTGAACCGATCTCCATGTCAGCGCCGTTGTCCCCGGCTGTGGGCATCCGCCCTGCCGGTTCGTACGGGGGAACGACTCCGCCGTAGGGAAGCGAGACACGTTTTCTTCCCGGCTCGCTCATCGGGATACCCCTTCCCACGACGTGTGCGGACTGCCCTGTCTCTCCGGGTATGGGCTGATGGAGCCTCTCTTCCGGAAGCCCGCTGCCTGCTCCTTTCCTCCGAGTGGAGTCAACGCACGGGAGGCAGCCAACGCCGCGATGCGGGCCAGAGCCCGGCCCAGAGGTGACTGCGTTGATGCAGAGCGCCGTCCGGGCCGACCGCACAACACCGCCGCACCGTGGTGGTCATCCGGAAGCCGGCCGATCACCTCGATGCCCAGCGTCTGAGCGACCTCGCCGGTCCGATAACCGCCGCCGACCAGCACACAGCTGAGAGGCTGCGACCAGCGTGCAACTACATCGAGGCTGGCGACCACATGAGCCAAAGCGTCATCCTGGGAACGGGCCAACAGCAACACCACATCCGCGACGCGAAGAATGCCCAGGGACGCGGAACCCTGGCCGACCTGTCCGCAGTCGGCGACCACCACGGTGCCGGGACGATCCGCAGCACGCCGGAGCACTGCCGCCCCGCCGTCGGTGATCTGTTCCAGCGCTGCGCGCGCCTGCTCCGCCCCAGCCGGGCCGGCCACGACCGGCAGACCGCCGGGCAGACGCTGCGTGTGCTGCCACACCAGCCCAGGCTCCGCACCTCGACGCACCGCAGCCGCCAGACTCACCAGGCCCGGAGAGGTCTCCAGGCGGAAGCGAGCGAGCAGGTCGCCTCCGGCCGCATCGCACTCCACCACTACCGGAAGGTCTCCAGCAGGCCACCGTGCCGCCAGGCCCAGCGCGGCCGTGGTCACACCCGGAGAACCCTTCACACTGCACAGTGCCACCAGCGTCACCGCCTGCCTCCACTCACCATGACGACGCTGATCCGGCCGGTGGGCGCTGCCGCCAGCTGGCGCGCGTCATCCTGGGCCATCTGGAGCGACACCGCCGTAACTTGATCGTCGGCACTGGAGTGGACACCCGTCACCGTCGCGTTCCACGCCGAGGAGCGGGAAGACGTGGAGCCGGTGGATGAGTCGCTCGCCGCGGCGACCACCGTGACGCGACTTCCCGCCTGTAGATCGGGGGGATACTGGCCGGTCTTCAGCCCCACGGCGGCCACCGCCTGCCCCGGCGGAGGAACATGCGCGTCGCCGAGTACATCCCTCGTCAGCAGCGCCCCCGCCGGCAGGGCGTAGGCAACGGCACGTCCCTGAACCTGTGACCGCGAGCGCGCGGGGATCACCGCAAGGCTGCTGTCCACCGAGATACTCACCTCGCGCACGTCCTGCGAGGACAGCTCCTGTCCCACGGCGACAGGGTGAGCCAGGACCAACACAGCTTCGCGGTGACCGAGTTGGATGGCCACCACCACGCCTCCCGTCGCACAACTGAGAACCAGCAGGACGCCGAGCAACAGGTACGGCAGGCTACGGCGCCGCGCCACCCTCCTCACCCGGGCCGGCGCCTGATCATCGCGACGCCCAAGCCACCGACCAGCCGGGGATACACCTCCCCCGGCCTCAAGATCCGATTGTGTGGGCGCACGGGTACCCATCAACGGCCTCCTCCTGGCACAGGACTTCTCAGCGCCGCGCCAAACGACGCGGCGATCGCAATTCAGATACGGGGTTACCTGCCTCCCCCTGAGGTTCAGGAAGGAGGCGTCGGCGTCATCCGCCGTTGTTCAGCGCCTGGCTCTCCTCGACCCGGAAGGCCGCAGTCGAGGTGGTCGTCAGGCCGGGGAAAACGCCGCTCTGACCGGCCCCGGTCCAGGTCGCCGTCCAGTGCACCGTCGCCGACACGGGATACGCGCCGTCCGGCTGCCCAGCCGAGGACAAGCGATAGGTATGACCGCAATCCGGCGAAGCACTCCGAGGACTGCCTGGGGCCGAAGTCCCCGGGCCGGCCGTTCCGTACGGTGTCCCAGGACCGTCGCACGTCACCGAACTGCCGTCGCCCATCGTCCACACCACCGACGTCGGGCGGGCCACAGCTGTGACCGAGACCCCCGGCACCGATGCCGTCGCCGACACCGCCTCCCACTGACTGCGATCGAGCCACAACCAGGTGGGCAGGTCGACCAGTTGGTCACCCGCCGGGTTCGTCTCGATACGCAGCGACGGCAACTGCAACTGATCCCGTGCCGTCTGCGCCAGCTGGCCCGGGGTCGGCTGACGCTCAGCATCTTGCTCCGGCCCGTCCGGAATCCACACAGGGGGCCGGTACAAGGCATCCCGGACACCGCCGGCGGTGCACTTGTACACATACCAAGCACCGGCCTCCCCCGGCTGTGGATCCGCCACCGGCACCGGCACCGTCGAGCCCTGTGCAGTCGAGAAATACGCGGGCACCTGCACCACCACGGCCCCGCCACCCGGCCGGTCACCGTACGCGGCCTGCACCGCCGTCGGCGGGGACTGGTAGCTGCTGCGCCGATAGGAGCAGTCCGCCAGGTTCAGATCCGGGTCCTCGCTCTTGGGCTGTTCCTGACCTCCGCGGCTACTTCCGCTGCCGCCCGAACTGCCGCTGCCCGAGGAAGGTCCGCCAGCGTCGGGCCGAGGTGCGGGGTCATGACCACCTGACCCCGCGCCCAGCTCGCACCCTGGAAGCGGATTCTGGGAGCATTCCGCCGATCCCCATTCGTCCCCAGCCATCGCCACTGCCGCGCCGGCGACCACCACCGCGATGGACAGGCCGAAGGTCACCACCGACCGCTTCAGCATGATCCCAACCCGTCGACTGCGAATCGCGTCACCTTCCACGTGCCGTCGACCTGTTGCTTCACCTCAGCGGTGATAGCACGCCGGCCACCAGGCTTGTCGTCCGCGAGCTTGCCAGTGTCCTTCCGGTATTGCAGCCAGTCCGTCGAGTCTCCGCAGTCCTCGATCATCACGGTGGTCGGACGATCCGGCGGGGCCACCGACGTCACCTTGGGGGAGTTCTTCGGCGCTCCCTTGCTGACGAGCCCGTTGACATGATCCGCGTACAGGACGCGGGACATCACCGACAACGCATCACCGGTGGCATGCGCCGCCAGCTTGGGAGACCTCCAGTCCGCGGTCTTCCCCGCCCGCGCCATGTCTCGCCACATCGCCGCATACGCCGCCTTGGCACGCTTCCGGGCCACCTCCGCCGGGGACGCGGACGACGGCCTCGCGGAGGACGGGCGGCTCGCGACGGCGTCAGGCGTCCCACCACTCTGTGAAGGCGCCACACTCGGCGTATCGGATGCCGTGCAGCTCGCGGCCAGCAACACCGCCGTGGCACCGAAGGCCGCTTCGGCAGCCCGCCATCTGGCATGCGTGTATGCCCTTGCAATCACCACGGTCACATCACCTCGCGAACGGCGCAGATAGAACCACCCGGAATCTGGGCGGACTCCAGACCTACCGTCCGGATTCGTTCCTACTGCAAGGTGCGAACACGAACCAACTTCAAGGTAGGAGCGGCAACTTGACCGACCTTTTACTCTGAAGTACGAGCTGGGCTTTCAAATCCTTATGCCTGCCAGTTCAGCCAGGAGCTGCTGTCAAGCTGCAATAGCGTTCATAGGCTCGGTGAGCACGGCAGTGAGACACCGGCCCCGGGTGTACCTGCGGTTCACCTCCGCTCGAGCGGAGGTGAACCGCGGCCAGAGCGGATCGTGGAGGATGTCGCTATGTCCGCTCCGCGCGAGCGGAGGTGAACCCATCCTCCACTGGCTCAATGACTGCGGGCTGCAGTTCTCTACTGGCTAGGGCGGACTTCAGCGGGCACTGACACAGATCTTAGACAGCGGTAGCGGAGCGTCACTGGAGCCGAATCATCTTGCGGAGGAGTCCGAATCCCGCCCGTCCGTAGAGTTGTCGCTCGATAGCCCGGCTCAACTTTCAGCTGGCGTGTGTTTAAGGGCTGCGGCGGACTTCGTCCACGGACGTGGAGGAGCCGTACGGGTGATGCCCGAGACCCCGCAGAGGCTGCTTGGGGACTGGGAGACTGAGACCATGCAGTTCCTAGGCTGGTCCCGTGCCACGGAGCCGAAAGTGCCATTCGCCCCGCAGGCTCGTCCCAGCCGCGTACCGCGCGGATACGGCGGAAACGCAGGGACGGCGCCAGACATCAGCATGCTGGCCGGCACGCCCCTGTGGCGCACCTCTTTGCACAGCTGACCGCCGAACGAGTGATATCGCTCATGGGCCGCTCGCGGCACCGTCGGGTCTAGGTAAAGCTGTAAACGTCGCACAGCCGTTCCCCCGCTGGTTCTCAGCACACAGTTCCTGGGACGAGACGTGCCCCGTCACTCCGCCGGAACGCTCGGCTCGCTCTCAGGTCCCGAAGGAGCGGCATGTCACCTGTCATCTGTAGCGCGTCGCACCGTGCGGGGGCGCATCGTAGCCGTCCTGGGTACGAAGGCTGCGTGAGCCGTACTGGCCGCCACCTTCGTCATCGCGGACGAGATCCGGCCCACGGCGATGAGCGGGGGGGCGGGGAGCGTCGGCCAACTCGGCAGCGAGAGCGTGACCGGCAGTTCCGCTCCCACCGCTGTCACCGACGTCCGGCGCGATGACGTCAGACCGGCGGCTACACCCACTACATCGAGCCGACGCTACGGAACACCACCCACGACAGGGGCGAAGAGTCTCAGTTCGAGTCTTCGCCCGTTGCCGTGAGCTTCGAGGAGGATCACCCACCATGTGCGGAATCGTTGCGGCGGTCGGCGAGATTGACCTCCCGCTCTGCCGGGAAATGCTGGCCCGGATCGCGCACCGCGGCCCGGACGACACGGGAGAGACGCACCGCAAAGACGTCTGGCTGGGCCACCAGCGACTGTCCATCATGGATCCGCCCGGCGGCCACCAGCCGCTCGTGGGGCCGGACGGCCGTTCCTGCCTCGTTGTCAACGGCGAGATCTACAACCATCTCCACCTCAGGGAGGAACTGGGCCCGGAACGCTTCACGACGGGTTCCGACAGTGAGGCGGCTCTGCAGGTGCTGCTCGTGGACGGTCCCGCCGGACTGACGCGGCTCCGCGGCATGTTCACGCTCGCCCATGTCGACGAAGCCGGCTCGCTCCTTGTCGCCCGTGACGCCCTGGGGGTGAAACCGCTGTACTGGGCGCGCAAGGACGGCTGTGTGCTGTTCGCCAGCGAGTTGCGTGCCTTCGACCCGGCCGACCGTCCGCTGGTGGAGAGCTTCCCGCCGGGATGCTGCTGGAGCCCGCGCGGCGGTCTGGTCCGCTTCGCCGACGCCGTGCCTCCCCGGGTGCGTCCCGCCCGACGCCCTCAGGAGCGCATCGCACCGGACCAGTGGGACGAGACGCTGCTCAAGGCGGTACGCGAGACGATCGTCAGCGCGGTCGAGGACCGGATGATGAGCGACGTGGGCATCGGCGTGTTCCTCTCCGGTGGCCTGGACTCGGCGATCGTCACGGCCGTGGCCGCGGAGTACGCGACGCGTCACGGGCACCGCCGGCCGCTCCCGACGTTCGCGGTCGGTACGCCGGGCAGCCCCGACCTGCTGGCCGCGCGCGTGGTCGCGGAGTATCTCGGCACCGAGCACCACGAGGTGGTGATGACCCCCGAGGACGCGGTGGCGGCTCTGCCGAGAGCGGTGCGGGCGATCGAGCACTTCGACGTGCACCTGGTACGCAGCGCGGTGCCGAACCTGCTGCTCGCCGAGTACGCCTCCCAGCACGTACGGGCCGTACTCACCGGGGAAGGCGCGGACGAGCTGTTCGCCGGTTACCCGGACTGCCACCGCGAGCCGTTCCTGGCCCCCGAGGCCCTTCAGGCCAGGCTGGTGGAGACCGTTCAGGGGCTGCACTGGGAGAACCTGCAACGCTGCGACCGTACGACGATGGCGTACGGCCTTGAGGCCAGGGTTCCGTTCCTCGACCGGGACGTCATCGAACTGGCGCTCTCGATCCCACCGGAACACAAGATGATCGGCCCTGGTGTCGAGGAGAAGAGGCTGCTGCGGGACGCCTTCACCGGCTGGTTGCCGGAGGAGATCCTGCGTCGCGGGAAGCTCCAGTTCGGCCACGGCTCCGGGGCCAAGGACGTCCTCACCGCGGGCCTGACTGCGGCGGGTCCCACCCAGACCGCCATGGGCGACGCCGAGGAGGAGGCGGCCTTCTACGCGCTGTGGCGCGCCGAGTTCCCCGGCGTCGATCCGGTGCGGGCCCTGGGCCGTTCAGCCCCGCGCGCCGAGTGAGGCGACGGCGTTACGGAACGCCCCCCGACAGCGCTCCCAGACTTCTGAGCCCTCCCGCAACGTCAGCAGAAGGGGCCACAGGTCGGCGGAGAAGGCACGGCTGGCCTCGGCCGGAACGAGGGAGGGGAGATTGTCGATGGCGATGACGTCGAGGGGACGGGGATCACTGCACAGCCGCTCCACGGGGCGGACCCAGTCAGTGACATGGTCGTAGACGGGTAGCGCGTTCAGCTCGGAGCCCACGTCGCACGTCACATCGGCGATCACCGACAACCGCCGTTGCTCGTCGTCCAGTTCGGCCTTCGTCAGGAACGGAGGTACAGGCCGGCAGCTGCCGATGGCGTTCACGAGGATGTCGTGCGCGAGGAGTGCGTCACGGTCCAGACAGCGGGTGTCATCACGTCCCCAACGGGTCGGTTCGATACCGGCCGTGCTGAGCGCGTCGCAGGCCCCGCGCCCCGCGCGCCCGTCCGCACCGATCACCACGGCGGTGACGCCGCCGACGCGTCGGCCAGGGGCCAGCCGCCCGCGCAGTTCCTCCTGGGACGAGGGGGTGAGCGGCGCCGTCAGCGCGCACCGGTGCCGGAGAACGGCCAGGGAGGCACCCGCGTAGCCCGCCCAGTAGCCGAAGGCGACGACGCGATGGCCGTCGGCGTCGAGGAGGTGTTCGAGGTCGAGCAGTGTGCCGCCACCGGCCTCGAAGCGCCGCAGCAGCCGCGGCGCTTCCACCTGCCCCTTGTAGGCGTGCCCGAAGAAGATGTGCCGATGGGTCAACTCCGTTGGTTCTTCGGGGAGTTCCTTGAGGCCCAGGACGTAGTCCGTCGCTGGGCAACGGCTGCCCCAGCTGCCCTGCGGTGCGATCGCACAGCCGGCATCCGCGTACGCGTGGTCGGCAAAGGCACGCTGCGGGGACTCCTCGACAGTCACGCGCACCCCTTGTGCGATCAGCTTGCGGGCGTCTTCGGGCACGAGAGCGGCACGTCGCTCGGTCCGCCGGGATTCGTGTCTCATCCAGAGGCGCAGCGTGTCAGGCACCGCATAAGTGTCCGCGACATATGCCCGAATATGCGGTTCGCCGCGCCTGTTCGGCGCCTCCGGGCGTGGGCGGGAGCCGACGTGCAGGTCAGGTGCGGTGTCGCGTCACCGCGCTCCGCAAACCACCCGGAAGTGGAATTGCCAGCCCCAAGACTCTTATGACTTTCTGGAATCACACGGCAACCTTCTGTAGTGGACGGTTGGTGAACGGTGAAGGGGCGACGATGAGCACTGCCCAGGAGGCAGCGACAGGTGACGAGGACTTTGCCCCTCGGATCAGCACGGTCGCGGGGACCGGGGTCGCGGGGTTCAAAGGGGACGATGGGCCTGCTGTTCTAGCAGAGTTGAACTACCTGTACGGGGTCGCGGTGGACGGCAACGCCGTCCTCTACATCTCCGACTACAGCAACCAACGGGTCCGTAAGGTCACCACTGAGGGGGAGATCCGTACGGTCGCGGGCACGGGCATCAAGGGCTCTGGCGGTGACGGCGGCCCAGCCGTAAAGGCGCAGCTGAACGGCCCGCGTGAGGTGGCGGTGGACAGTATGGGTGCCATCTACATCGCTGATGCCGATAACCACCGGATCCGGAAGATCGCCAAAGACGGGAAGATCAGCACGGTCGCCGGCACGGGCACCGCAGGATTCAGCGGTGACGGCGGCCCCGCCACCGACGCCCGGTTGAACTGCCCGTTCGGGGTGGCGGTGGACAGCACCGGCGTCCTCTACGTCGCCGACAACAATAACCGTCGGATCCGGAAGATCGTAAACCAAACGATCAGTACGGTCGCGGGAAACGGGACCGCTGGATCCAAGGGGGACAACGGTCAAGCAGTTTCAGCGCAGCTGAACAACCCTCACGGGGTGGCGGTGGACAGAGCAGGCAACCTCTACATCGCTGATGCCGACAACAACCGGATCCGGAAGGTCACAGTCCACGGAGAAATCAGCACGGTCGCGGGTACGGGCATCAAGGGCTCTGGCGGTGACGGCGGCCCAGCCGTGGAGGCCCAGCTGGACCACCCCGTGGCGGTGGTGGTGGACAGCGATGGCGCCCTCTACATCGCCGAACACAGCGTCCACCGGGTCCGTAAGGTCCTTGACGGGACGATTAGCACGGTCGCCGGCACGGGCACCCAGGCGGACGGTGGTGACGGCGGTCCGGCCGCCGAGGCCCAACTGCATCAGCCGCGCGGCCTCGCTGTGGACTGCGTCGACAACCTCTACATCGCCGACCGGAAAAACAACCGGGTTCGGAAGATTTCGTCGGCGAAGATGGCCGGGCTGCCCGATTCGGGCACGGTGGTCTCCTGGGTCAGCGTCCGTAGCAGGCTGCGGATGGGGGTGCTGCGTGAGTCCACCAAGGACGGCGCGCCGATCCACCAGGCCCTCGCCTCCCCCAGGGCTCACCAGCGGTGGCGGCTGATCGTGACAGCTCAGGACGACGACGGCGACGTCCTGTACAGGATCGAGAACGTGCGCAGCGGCAAGGTCCTGGAGGTCGTCGGAGCAGGGACTGCGGAGGGGGCGGTGGTCGCGCAGCGCGCTTACGAGGGTGCGGAGGCACACCACCAGCAGTGGAGGCTGATTCCGGTGGGCTCCGGGACCGACACCCCGCGGGTGTACGAGATCGCGAATCGGCACAGCGGTCTGCTCCTGCGCGTCGAAACCAACGCCCCCTCGGCGATCAAGCAGCACGGGTCGGGGAGCGACCACCGCGACCGGCAGTGGCAGCTGCTGACCGTGTGACACACGAATGAGGGGTCAGGGGCGAGCGTGCCACCCCTGACCCCTCGCCCCCGGACGGCTACGAGGACTGTTCCGGCTTCTTGGCCTTCACCTCGGGGGCTGTGGGCGGCTCGGCCTTCGGGGGGTCCGGCTTGGGCTTCATGCACTCGTCCTTCGTCGGCATGTCCTTCAGGCTCGTGGGCTTCTTGAGGTCGTCGTCCTTGATCACCGTCTCACTCGACTTCCGCATGCCGGCGGCCGCCGTGGACACCGAGCTGGGATCCCGGGCGTACTCGGCCTGGGCGTCGGCGCCTTCCCGGCTGGTCTGGATGAAGGTACCGAGGAAGCCCAGCACGACCCGCGCTTCGGGTGACTGCTCCTGCACGATCTTCGCCCGGGAGGAAGCCCCGTGAATCGCGCTGGTGAACAGGCTCGTGCTCGTGTCGTCGTACGTGTAGTCGTCGGCGTCCTCGAAGTCGACGTCTGCTCCTGGCTGCGGCTTGTCGCGGTCGGTGGTCACCGAGAAGAGCCGCGCACCCTTGCTCGCGGAGTCAAAGATGTTCTGGAACACCATGGTCGTCACCTCTGTCGTCGTAGTGATGGTGCCGCCTGCCCGGTCATGGCTTCTTGTACAGCGCTCGCCGGCTGTCGGTCAGGCTCTCGCTGTCGAACATCGTGTGGTGGACCTCCAGAGCGGAGACGACCTCGGCCAGCCCCTTCATACGGAATCCACCGTCTGTCAGGCCGATGTCGCCGATGTCGCGGGCGACCCACCGGCTGAGGCCGGGGTAGTCCCCTTGCTGCGGGGGAGACAGGACCGGCACCGGCACCTTGTACTCGACCGCGAGCAACCCGGAAAAGGTCACCGGGATCTCGTACGTGTACTGCTTGTGGGTACGGCGCTGTGTCACGAGGGTCTCCACACGGGAGCCCGCGGGGACCTTGCCGGAGATCTGTGATGTCGAGGCCCAACCGGTGGTCAGAGAGCCGTCGACGGAAGCCGCGACGCCCTGCGCCAGCGAGGCGTCGAGCCCCGCGCTGCCGGAGGCGCTGCCCGTGGTCGTGAACGAGGTCGAGCCTGTCACCGAGCCCGACGCGGTGTTCGTCACCCCGTTGGTCGTTCCCATGTCGACGGCGTTGGCGTTGTCCATCCCGGTGCTTTCCGGGCTGTTCTTGCTGGTCATCGTGTTCGAGCTCTTGCCGGTGATCTCGTTTTTGAGCTGCGCCTGGAGCTGTGCCTGGAGGTTCAGGCCGAGCTGCAGTTGAAGCTGCAGCTGGAGCTGTGCGCTGACGTCGCCGCCGAAGGTGAGCTTGGTGTCTCCCTGGAGCGACCACGTGACTCCGTTCGACACGGTGAAATTGACCGAGTCGGTGAAGTCCATCTCGGACTTCTCGCTGCGGTTGACGTAGGTGCGCGAGGAGAACGTGTCGGGCGGCGGCTGGCTGATGTTGCGCCGCTCCTCGATCAGCGGCTCCCCGAGGTTCATGTAGGCGAGCCACCCCAGGTCGAAAGCCAGGCTGCCCGTGTAGCGGCCGAAGCCCACCTTGTTCAGGGAGAAGCCGACGGGCTTGTGCCGCACACCGTAGTCGTCGACGTGGACCAGACCGGGTTGGTTCAGGATGGACTGTACGGCCTGCTGGATGTTGAGTTCCCGCAGATTCTTCTTGGTCAGCGGTTGACGTTTGGCCTGTTCCAGGTTGTACGCGTTGGAAGGCATTTTCTATCCTCGACTGATCCGGCCGAAACCACGCTCGGTGAAATGGGAACAGAAATCTGCACACGTCCCGACAAGCGAAGCTAGCACGGGCCACATTACTGGAAAAGACCTCGCTTCCATATCACGCTCAATCGAGTGATGAGGGCTCACCACCTGTCCCCGGCGGCTTACTCGACGCCTTTCATGAATTCACGCCAAGGTGTGGTGTGAACTGGCATCTTGCCGGTTTTGTGGTCATTTTCTTCGGTCGTTCATTCGCTTTTCGAGGTCGTCTTGACCACGGGCCATTGACCTTGCAGTTGCGTCACGTGCTTAATCGTTTCCTGAGCGCCCTGTGCGTTGTTCTCCCGTATTTTTCTCCGCTTCAAGAACAGGTGAGGTTTCCGCGATGTACACCCAAGAGCGCACGGCGATGTCGAATTTGGTGGTCGGCGGTCCGGTGGCGGTGAACAGCTACGACAACGCGATCGTGGCAGCGCTGCTGGAAAACCGGCCGGTCATGCTCGTCCACGCCTTCAACGGCGGATACCTGCGGCCCGCCGAACTGGAGAAGACAATCCACGACAAGGGCGTCGAGCTGGCGACCACGCTCGACCCGGACACCAAGGAGGCGCAGGGTCACCTCTGGTACATCACCCCCGGAGGCTTCTTCGGGCAGCGGCCGCTGTACTTCATCGAGAGCGCCGCGGGCCAGGTGACGCCTCCGCCCGCCGGCACGGCGGAAGCCGAGACCGAGGCCGAGGCCGGGCGCGGCGACGACGGCGCACCGAAGCCGCAGCGCAGGCGCGTCACCGTCCACCAGGACGCCCCCAAAGACCCGAACGACGCCGTCCGGGTCGGCCTCCCCGGCGAGGTCGGTGACAAGTGGCGCGGGAAGAACGGCGCGCCCGAGGACACCCAGCTCTGGGTCGTCACGGTGACGCCGTGGGGCGGAATCACTTTCGTACCCATCACCCACCCCGACACCATCCTCGGGTTCCAGGACCACACGGTGACGGCCAAGAGCCAGGCGCGTCTCACCTACAACTGGGGCGGCGACTTCACCGGGACGGTCATCAACACGTTCTACCCGCGGCTGCCCAGCGAGTGGAACGTCCCGTACCACCACATCTTCACGTGACCTGCGGCCACCATCGCGTCCCATCCGTCCCGAGCCAACGCCCGCACCGCCTGGAAGAGGCACCACGATGCCCGTGCCCGCAGAAGAACTGAAGCTGGAGATCGTCAACGCCGCCACGGGGCAGCCTCTCGGCGCCCGGGCCGTGCCGAGCGAGGACGGGGCGCTCGTCGTCCGTGACTTCCCCGACGACGGCCCGCCTCCGGAACGGTGGCGCATCACCCCCGCACAGAACAGCCAGGACGACCAGGCGTATGTGATCCGCAACGCGGTCGGCGACAAGGTGCTCGACGGCCCCGCCGCCGCGGACGGCGGCGTCCGCCAGGGGAATGCCGCCGCCGACAAGCAGAGTCAGCAGTGGCACGTCGTCCCCGTCGAGGGCGAAGCGGGCCTTTACTTCATCGAGGACGTGACCGACGGCGCTGTTCTCGACCTTGACGACTCCGGCGAGGACGGTGAAGACGGCGTCCGGATCGTCCTGCGCGAGTACGACGACAGCGTGGCAAGCCAGCGGTGGCGTTTCGTCCCGGCCGAGCCCGAGCGCATCAGCGACCCCGTGCTGCGGTGGGCACCGCTGAGCCACTGGAACGGCCGCCGGTCCTGGCGGCTGGCCCACTCGGCCGCGCTGCGGCCGGCACCCGACGCGACGCCCTCCTTCAGCAACGTACTGCTGGTGCTCGAACGGTTCGGAAGCAACAAGGATGCCGGCGAGTGGAGCACCGTCGGGTCCAACCGCTCTCCCAGCGGGCTTCCGGGCGGGTGGGCCGGCCTCGGAGCGCGGTTCCTCGCCGACACCACGGGAGACGGCTGGGACATCGTAGGGCTCAAACCCGGCAAGGGGGCCGTGACCTCGTCCGGCAGAGGCGACGGGACGTTCGACGACGAGGAACGCCTCCTGCACCAGTACGCGGCCTCCGCGAGCCCTCAAGACCTGTGGACCCTCACCGACACGACGGGCGAGGGCAGCCTGCACGTCGTCGTGCTCGCCGCCGACGGAGTCCGGGTCTCCCGCCAGGACGAGGACGGCAAGGACGGCGCGTTCGCGCCCGCAGGCGGCGAGCCGGCCCTCAAGGCATTCGGCCACGGCCCGCAAGCCGGCGGCTGGCATGCCGACAAACACCCCCGCTTCCTCGCCGACACCACCGGTGACGACAGACTCGACATCGTCGGCTGTCACGAGGACGGAGTCTGGATCTCACTCCAGGACGAGGACGGTACCTTCGCACCGATCGGCGAGGAGCCCGTCCTCCGCGCGTTCGGCCACAGTGAGGACGCGGGCGGCTGGCTCGCCCACGAACACCCCCGCTTCCTCGCCGACACCACGGGTAACAACAGGCTCGACATCCTCGGCTGCCATGACGACGGAGTCTGGATCTCACTCCAGGACGAGGACGGTACCTTCGCCGAACCTCTATACGTCCTCGACGAATTCGGGGTCGACCAGGGGTGGAGCTCGGTCCAGGAACACCCCCGATACCTGGTCAGAACCACCGCCGACGGAGCTGTGGACATCGTCGGCTTCGGCCCGCACGGTGTCGTCGTCTCCCGCGGGCGCGGCGACGGCACGTTCGAGCCCGCGCAACTCGTCCTGAACGACTTCGGGCACACCCAGGGATGGACCGGCGAGAAGCACCTCCGGCTCCTCGCCGACGTCACCGGCGACGGCAATCCGGACATCGTCGGCTTCGGCGACGAGGGCGTCTGGGTGTCGCACAACCACGACGACGGCAAGTTCGACCAGGCCCAAATGGTGTGCCGCGGGTTCGGCCACAACGACGACGCGGGCGCCTGGCGCGTCGACCACCATCCCCGCTTCCTCGCCGACATCACCGGCGACGGCCGCGTCGACATCGTCGGCTTCGGCGGCCCCGGCGTGCACGTGGCCCGCAACCTCTTCCGCCGCTTCAGGACCCGATAACCGCGCCCCAGCGCTATGGAGGCGCTATTGAGGTTTCTGGCACAGGCCTTGGACAGCGTTCACGGAGCCTCACCTCGGTGCTCGAATTGGAGGAGTTGAGAAGCGATGGGGCCGCTCAATTCCTGTAGCTTCGCTTCTCGGCCATCGCACTGGCAGTGGCGAGGAGCAGCGTGACGGTGACGCCGTCAGCGATCGCGGCTGATTCCCCAGGTTCATCGCCACGGCGGCCAGGGCCACGGCGAGGCGGCAGCCCAAGCCTTCCACGGCATACATGACGGAGCACGCAGCGGCATGCACCGTGACGGCTCCTCGTGATCGCTCCAGAACCCAGAGGGCGTCGCCGTAGCCAGATCAGGTGGGCTGACGAGCGGCCCATTCGTCGTCGACGATCGCGTGCACGACGGAGTCCCGCCACTGCCCGGCTTTCTGAACGTGAGACCGAATGACACCCTCCTCGACCATCCCCGCGGCCGTCATGGTCTTCGCCGAGGCCTCGTTGAGTGGAGAGCGTGCACCCCATACGCGGTGAAGGTGCAACTCCTCGAAGGCCAGGCCAAGCAGAAGGTGCACGGTCTCCAGGCCGTAGCCCTTACCCCACGTGTCCGGGCGCAGCGCGAAGCCGAAGGTGGCTCCGCGCTGCTGGTGCGGGTCGGTGGCGAGTCGGCCGAACCCGATCAGGTCGCCGGTGTCCCGTTGGACGACGGCGAGTGCGTATTCGGTCCGTGGCTCTGCGGTGGCCGAGGCCGCCGACCGGGCCACGATCTGCGTGACTTGGTCGAGGGTGCGGGGCTCGAACGACAGATGTTCCGTTGCTGTGGCACTTCCATAGATTTCGTGCACCGCGGCGACATCGTCGAGGACGAGTTCGCGCAGTTCCAGGCGCTGGCTGTGGCGGCTGACCGGGTACATGCCGGGGATGCTACTCGCGTGGCGCTATGGCGGAGGTGCCGGTGGAGCGCTGTGGTGGGTAGATTTCGATCTCCTCGCGCAGGCTGCGTGCCTGGATGGCTGAGCGGACTGGGCCGCTGTTGAGTGCCTGGCGAACACGCTGTGCAGACACGACGATTCCGTTGTTCCTGTGGGTCGTGGGCAGTTCGAGCACGGGCCGGATCGCTTCCGCGGCGCCGTCCAGCTGCCCGTCGTGGAGACGGATGAGTGCGAGGTTGCACTGTGCGCCGGCCAGGTCGCCGAACGCCCAGAACGGGGTGTCCGGATCGCTGAAAGAGTTCACGGCGTCCTCTGCCTGGGCTGCAAGTCGCGGGTCACCGTTGCCGAGCAGCGCCTCGGTTTCCACGGTGTAGTAGAGCTGCTTCGGTTCCGAGTAGGTGAACAGGCCACCGAGGCGGTCGAGGTCGTCGAGCTCGACGCTCTCCCGCCAGATGCCGGCCTGTTGGCTGGCGGTGCGCGCGGTTTCCGCATCGCTTTGGACTGCTGCGGCGCGTGATTGCAGGCCGAGGAGCCACAGTTTCACTGTGCCGTTGAGGTTCGTTGCCATTTCCACGCCCCGCTGGGCGTAGTGGTAGGCGTCTGTGGGCTTGTCCGCCCAGTACGCGATCAGTGACCGCAGGCCTTCGACAAGGGCCATGAGTCCTTGATGCTCCGCGTCGCGTGCGCATGCGGCTGCGACTCGGGTCATCGTCATGGCCTGGGCGCGGTCTTCGAGGTCGTTGAAGCCCTTCGCCACGAGGAAGGACACCACCGCGGCTTGATAGTTCAAGTCGCGCAGCTTGGACGGCTGCCGGACCCGGCCGCCTTCAAGAGTACGGAATATCTGATCTTGCGTCGTGAGGAGATCACCCCAGATGTCAGAAAGGGGCTGCCGCGGGTAGGCGCCGACCAGCCGGACTACCTCGTCGCCCAGCAGGCCGAGGGTGTCTTCCCCCACACTGTCGCGATCCGCGCCCATGAGGAATTCTTTCGCGCGCTGCACAGCCATCGCGCCCGTCCTTTTCATGTTGATCATGTCCATACCGATGGGATCGGCATGGTGTGCCAGAGATGACACACTGGACAGATGGGGGAAGGTCGGGACCGTTCCTGGTGGAACTTCTGTCCACAGGGTCTCAAGGCTGTAGTTCGCCCAGGAGACAAGGACGCGCCGCGAGTCGCCCTGCGGTTTGCGCTTGCCGTAGTACCAGGCGTGAAAGGTCGTCTTGGCAGGTTCCAGACCTCTCAGCCCCATCCCCTCGGCGACCTTCTTGAACTGTGGGAGAAAGTCCTCGTAGGCACCCAACTCGCGTTCGTCGAGCCAGTACCGGAAGAACGTGACCACTTGGTGCCCCCATCTCCATCCATTCCGTGCATCACTTCGTCGACAGTAAGCTGCTTCCCTCCTCAACTTGCCCCATTCAGACCGCACTTAACGGTCCGAGGAGAATCCGAGAAACAGACGAGAAGCTGCGTCGTCGAGCGGCCAGGAACCGAGTAGAGGACGGGGCTGGATCCGCATCGCCACGACTGAAACGCTCGTATCCAGTCCTCGCAGAGGGTGCTGGCACGAGCACAATCGTGGAAGCAGAGGTATCCCGTGAGCCCGCAGATGACGAGCACCATGCTCCTTGCCCTCCGCCCTGCGGGCGCGCAGGCAGTACCCGGAGCCTCCTTCCGTCTCCTTCCACGCGAGGGCCTTGACGTGGCTTTTGTCCGCTCCAGCGAATCCATGGGCGGTGCCATTGCGGAAGAGGACCGGCTCTGGCCGCAGCAGATGCGGCGGGCCGTCCGGGCCGGATTGAGCCGATGGAACCGACCAGACATCACCGAGGCCGCTGAGCTCCTCGTCACCGAGTTGGTTACCAACGCGCTCAGGCACGGTCGAGGCGACGTCCGTGTGCGTGTGCACCTCGCCACCGGCCGTGTCCTGATCGAGGTGCAGGACGGCTCCCACGAGGTCGCTGTGCCGCGTAACGCCACGCCTGTTGACGAGGACGGCCGCGGCCTCCTTCTCGTCACCGCCATCGCCGACGACTGGGGGGTCAGCCCCGATGGGACGACGACCTGGTGCTCCCTCCTTCTGCGAGATGGAACAACGGCATGAAACTCGTCGTGGTGCCGGCCCCGGCCCCAGACGACTGGTCCGCCGGCCCCCTCCCCCGCCCAGACCGAACGTCTACACGCTTTCATGAAGTATCAATTCAGACGCCCATTTCCCGGCAGAGCAATGAGTCATCTCGGAATGCACGTCGTTTTATGGACACGTGAGCGTGGGCGGGGTCACCGTCCACCGATGAGTAAAAAGTCAGTCAAGTGCACGGTCCCACTGTGAAGTTAGATCACGTTCGCACCTTGCAATTGGAACGGGGCGGGTCGATAGACCTGGGGTCCGCTCGCGTTCCACACGGTTGGATCTTCTTCGTTCGCGGGGTGATGTGGTTGTGATGGGTATGGGCAACAGACACTCCTGCACACCAGGTGACCATCACGATCCGGCGGCAAGCACATGCGCGGTGAAGCGGTACCGAGGGTACAGCCTTGTCCAACTCCCGGAACAGCTGCGCATCGGCATGTCGAACCCATCGTCAACGACAAGATCGCGGAGTCAGAACGAGGTGGAACATTCTGTTCCGCCCTTCCTCCGACTGGCACCTACGGTGACAAAGGATCGCTACCCCGAACCTGCCCTCGAAGGAACGAGCGAAAACTTACGCAACCAGCCCCGGGGTGGCCATATCGCTGGCCCGGGCCACAAGCAGCCTCACTTTTTAGAAACTCGCCTGATTCTATTATTTGTCGGCACCCCAAGCTTTATACGACGGTAATCGCCGGCTGTACCACTGCGCACCGTCGAGTAACCAATCCCATGCCAATCGATCGCCAAAGGAGTCAGCCCATGTCGGCGCGCTGGATCGCCGTGCAGCCGCTCGCCACTCGGGAGAGGGGAGTGAAGGCAACCACCGTGGGCGCGGCTTCGTTACGCCGGGCATGGCCACAGACCACGCGAGACGTGTTCGCCAGCTGCCATGACGCCGATGTCTCCGACGAGGTTGCCGAAGTCTGGGGGAGGGCAGTGCACGCCGGGTTCGACTCGACACGCATTCGTGAGGGCGTTCGCACGGCGAAGTCGTGGAAGCAGGCTGGGGTGTCTCCGCACCCCCGCACCCTCGTGGCAGTCACGCGTGCGCTCACCGGCTACCTCACGTCGCTCGTCCCCTATGTCTCGCTTCATTTGGAAACGCTTACCCCTGGAAGCCGCGCCTGGGCCTCGTGTCGTGAGGCGATAGAGCGCTCGCACGAAGCGCGTGACGCTGCTCCGAGCGAGGGTGTCCAGGCGGCAGGGGAACACGCATTCCGTCTCGCAGTGCAGACAGAGGTGCTCCTTCGGTACGCGGAGCAGCACACCGAGCAGAGCGGAGAATGACGTGGCCCGGTCCTACCTTGGTGCTCGCCACGGGCGAACTCGCCGTGCTTCTGCTTTTCCACCAGCGCAGGGAACACACCCGGTGGAAGAGATCACTCCGGGACGTGTTCGACGTGGTCTGCGGCTGGCCAGCGCGCGCTGGGGCGCTTTCTGCCTCGGCGCCGCCATCAGCATCAACGAGGGGGTGCCACGTATACCCGACGCTGTCTCGTTCGGCGTACTTACTGAATGGCATGCGGCGGGGAAACTGGGGCTTCAACAGCTGGCTATGACGATCATGGAAACCGAACACCCTTTGTGGTTAGGTGCGCCCGACGACCCGGTCCGGTACACGCCCGGCATCCACAAGCCCTTCGGCGGGGCGGAGCGTCATGCGACCTGACCACCCCCTGCTCCTCGCCCCCTCCGACACACGTGATGTGATGCCGACCGACTCTCTGGCCAGGTCGTCGAGCGCCCGAATCCACAACTATCTGCTCGGCGGGCGCGACAACTACGCCGTGGACCGTGCCGTTGCCCAACGAGCCGCCGGCAAGATGCCGTTCTTGCCCAGTGCCGTCCGCCAGGAGCGCATGTACGTGCTCTTGATGGTGCAGGCTCTGGCGATCGCAGGGATCAGACAGCTGGTCGACTTCGGCTGCGGCATGCCTCATTCTCCCGACCCGGTGGACGTCATCACTCGTGTGCACCCGAACGCGCGCGCCGTGTGTATCGACGGCGATGCCCTGGTCCACGCTTTCACCAGCGCCCTGTTGCGGGTCGGCGCGCCAGCTGCGGTCGCACACTTGCATGCCGACATCCGCGAGCCCGAGTCTGTCCTGGCCTCGCGAGAGATTCTCAAGACGATCAACTGGCGAGAGCCCGTGATCCTGCTGTTCGGCAGCGTGCTCCACCACATCGACGACACACCCGCTCGCCCTCTGTCGATGCTCGTCGACCAGTACAAGAAGGTCGCCGCTCCGGGCAGTGCCCTCGTGATCACGCATGCCACGGCGGACTTCGCCGGCAAGCCCGCTCGCAAGGCGGCCAAGGCCATGACGGCCGCTGGCTGCCCCGTCTATCCACGGACAAAAGAGCAGATCGCCCCGCTGTTCAACGATTGGCACCTGGTCTCCCCTGGACTGACCGAGCCTCAAGTGATGCCCCTGGAAAACCCGGTCCGCCCACAGACCGCGTCGTACGCGGGCATGGCCCGGAAGGGGAAGTTAAGAACTGTCGTGGGAGACGGCGTATTCCCGGGGCCTGACCAGCCGTTCACCGGTACAGCCCTCGGCACCTTGGCTCCATGCCAGAGGCCGTGGCAGCACCGCAAGCACCAACCTTCCAACGGAAATGGGTAATCGGATGACTGCTCTTGATGGCTCGACTGTTCGCAATCCCGACGCGCTACGCGCGGACATGGTCCGCGCGCTCCGTGACCAGGACGCGATCACATCTGAGCCCGTCGCAGCCGCCTTCTCCGCGGTGCCCCGGCACCGGTTCGCACCCGAAGCACCTCCGAGTCTCGCCTACGATCTTCACAGCACTGTGCCGGTCAAGAAGGACGATCATGGCCTGGTCCTCAGCGTCATGTCCGCCGCGCATCTCCAGGCCGTGATGCTGGAGCAGGCCGACATCGAGCCCGGTATGAAGGTCCTGGAGATCGGCTCCGGTGGCGTCAACGCCGCGTACCTCCAGGAACTCGTGGGACCCGGCGGAGAGGTCACCACCGTGGACATTGACCGCGACATCGTCGACCGTGCCCGCCTGTGCCTGGACGAAGCCGGATACACCCAGGTGAAGACGGTCGTCGCCGATGGCGAGAGCGGCGTCCCCGATGGCGCCCCGTACGACCGGGTCATCGTCACCGCGGCCGCCTGGGACATCCCCCCGTCGTGGATCGGCGGACTCGCCGAGAAGGGCAGGCTCGTCGTCCCACTGACGGTGTGCGGCACCACCCGCTCGATCGCCTTCGACCACGACGGTGACAGCCTGATCAGCCGCTCCTACGGCCTGGCGCACTTCGTGCCCATGCAGGGCGAAGGCGCCGCCGAGGAACGCAAGGCGATGCTGCGGGACGGCGTCGTCGTGCGGACCGACAACGTACGAGTGCCCCTCAGCGCCCCGGCCCTGAACCGTGCCCTGGACGCCCCCCGGCTGGAGCGCTGGTCGGGCGCCGCCTACGACCTGCCCGACGAACTGGACCTGTACCTCACGCTCAACCTGTCCGCCGTCGCCCGGCTGCATGCGGACAAGGAGGCCATCGAGCGCCGACTCGTCGAAGCTTCAGCCCTGCTCGGCGTACCCGCCCTCGTCAGCGAGGACAGCATCGCGTACCGCACCCGCCGCGAGAACGAGGAGACCGGCGGCTACGAGAGCGGCGTGGTCGCCCACGGCCCGCAGGCCGAAGCCCTCGCGGACGAGTACGCGCATCTGCTCCGCCGCTGGGCCCACGACCACCGCCGCCGAGGAGCTGCGACGTTCCGGTACCTGCCGGGTCCCGCCCCCTCCCCCCTGCCCCAGAACGCCGTACCGCGGCGCCACGGCATCGTCACGGCGACCTGGAACTAAGCCCCCCCCCGACCCGTCTCCGGGCCCGGGGACCACGCACCATCATTCAACTGCCCCTGAAGGAGGCACGCATGACCGTTCAGATGGAGCACCCTGTCACGCCCGCGCAGTCGGCCGCCGAACAGCAGGACCTCACCGACTTCGACCTGGACATCACCATCGTCGAAGGCGGTCCCGCCGCTGACCAGCTCATCCGCTTGACCAACGACGGCTGCAACTCCACGTGCGCGACCGCGTGCGTGAGCTGCCCGTAAGCAGCACCGAGCCGCGTTCACCGCGGTGCCCGGCCGGCACCTGCTCCACGAGGGCGGCCGGGCACCGCGCAGCCACAGGAGGGCGTGTGTATCGCTACGTTGACGCAGCAGCGGTCCGGGCGTCCGTGTGGAGTCCAGATCAACAGACTGTCTGGCCTGATCTGACCGGCCCAGCCGCGAACCCGGCAGGGTGGCGGGCATGGCTGCAGCTGACCTGGGCGGAGGAGTTCACCGCCGCCGTCGCAGCCGCCAGCCCGGACCTCGCGAGCCGAGTGGACCAGATCTGTGCCGGCCGATCGTTGCCCGAACCCGCCGTGCGCCGCACGGTCCTCTCCGTCCTGCGCTACCTGCTGCGCGCACGCACACGCGCCACCCCGTTCGGTCTGTTCGCCGGAGTCGCGGCAGCCCGCATAGACACCGCGCCCGCACTGGAGGTAGGCGCTAGGCACCGCGCCGTTGCACGACCGGACGCGGCCCACAGCACTGCCCTCGTCGACCGCTTCGAGAAGCACCCGGTGCTGCGGCTCCACCTGATGCTGCTCACCTCCAGCCTGATCGTCGAACGCGACGGACACTTGGTGATCGAGCACCGCCCCATCGGAACACGCGAAGGCACCCCCGAGCGCGTACAGATTCGCGTGACGGGACCGGTCCGTGAAGCCCTCGGCTGCGCACGGACCCCGATCCTGTGGAGCGACCTCGTCGCAAAGCTCTCCAGCAGCTTCCTGGGCGCCTCCTCCAGCGCGATCGAGAACCTGCTCGCGGGCCTGATCGAGCAACGCTTTCTGCTCACCAGCCTCCGCCCGGCGATGACGGCCACCGACCCACTCGCCGCCCTCCTCGGTCACACACAGCACCTCTCCCCCGCCGAGGCAGCAGACTTACGTAAACCTGCGAGGACCGCGCTCGACCTGCGGGTGGACTGGAACCTGACCATCCCCGAGTCCGTGGCCCTGGAGGCGGCAGCGGCGGCGAAGGCACTGACCCGCCTCGCGCCCCGTGCGGCGCTGACCGGATGGGCCGAGTGGCACGGCCGGTTCCTGGAACGTTACGGGCCGCGGGCAGTCGTCCCCGTCGTGGACGCCATCGACGCCCTCGGATACCCGTCCGGCTACCTGGGCGCCACCACTACCTCCGCCCCCTCCCCACTACCCGATCGCGATAGCCGACTCATCAAACTTGCCCACACCGCCGGAATGCAGCGCCGCCTTGAAGTCGACCTCGACGACGCCGCTCTGGAGGACCTGGCCACCACGGATCCTGGCCTCCCCGTCCAACCGAGCACCGAAGTGACCGTCCGCATCGACGCAGCCAGCATCCCGTCCCTGCGGCAGGGCGAGTTCACGCTGCATGTCGTCGGGGTGGCACGCTCGGCCGGAGCGACCACCGGCCGCTTCCTGGGCATGCTGGACGCCGAGGACCGCCGCCGT
This sequence comes from Streptomyces aurantiacus, assembly GCF_001418335.1. Taxonomy (GTDB): domain Bacteria; phylum Actinomycetota; class Actinomycetes; order Streptomycetales; family Streptomycetaceae; genus Streptomyces; species Streptomyces aurantiacus. Next base: position 62,045 of record NZ_LIPP01000159.1, read on the forward strand.
ATGACCGAGGTGTACGCGTCACTGTCCGGAGTGCACCACGGCGCGCTCGTCGCGCAGATCAGCTCCACCCCGCTGTCCGTACGCGCCGAGAACGTCGCGCGCGCCCCGCAGGCGACCGAGCTGGTGATCTCTCTCGGCGACTACCACAGCACGGATACCGGCCTCATCCCCGTGACAGACCTTGCGGTGACCGCGGACGCCGGACGGCTGCACCTGGTCTCACTCTCCCGCCACCGCCCGGTGCACACGCTGCTGCTGAACGCCGTCGATCTGGGCCGCCACACGCATCCACTGGCCCGATTCCTGACCGAGGCACCGGTCGCGCTGGCTGTCCCGTGCACCGGATTCATGTGGGGCACCGCGGCCTCCAGCCTGCCGTTCCTGCCCGCACTCCGTTACGGCCGCACGATCCTGTCCTCGGCTCGCTGGCTTCTCGCCAGTGACGACCTCCCGGCCGTTCCGGTGCCGTGGCCGCAGTGGGACGAGGCCCTGGCTCGATGGCGCCGCGAGGTGCATCTGCCCGAGCGGGTGTGTCTGAGCGAAGCCGACCAGCGCCTGGCCCTGGACCTGGCGGAGCCCTCACACCGGGTCCTGCTGCGCACGCACCTGGACCGCGACGGGAAGGTGGTCCTGCACCCCGCACCGGCACCCCGGGACCTGGGCTGGACCGACGGCCGTGCCCACGAAGTCGTCATCCCCCTGGCCGCAGACCAGGACGTGGCCCCCGTCCGTGCGGGGGGCCACGTCGTCGGCCGCGAGCACGGCCACCTGCCCGGTTGCGACAACCGCATCTATCTCCAGCTCCATGGGCACCGCGACCGGCAGAACCCGCTCCTGACCCGGCGCCTGCCGGCCCTGCTGGAAGAACTGGGCGGCCCCCGTTGGTGGTTCGTCCGTTACACCGACGGCGGGGACCACCTTCGCGTTCGGCTGGTCTGCGCGCCCGGCACACTCGGCTCCGCCATCGAACGCGTCGGCGAGTGGACGCGCCAGCTTCGGCTCAACGGCTTGATCACCCACGCCAGTATGGAGACCTACCACCCGGAATCAGCGCGGTTCGGCGGTCCCACCGCAATCGACGCGGCCGAGCACTATTTCGCCGCCGACTCCGCCGTAGCCGTGGCCCAGCTTGCCGCCCAAAGCGGGAAGGGCGCGCCGGACGCAGACGCGGTGACCGCCGCGAGCATGGTGGACATCGTCACGGGTCTGCTCGGCGACACCGCCGCGGCGATGCACTGGCTCATCGAGCACACCCTCACCAACCGAGCCGCTCCGCCCCGCGCCGTCTACCGCCAAGCCGTCGATCTGGTGAACGCCGGCCCATCGCGCCTGGACGAACGCGTGACCACGGCCTGGACCATGCGGCGCGCGGCACTGGTCACCTACCGCCACGCGCTCACGGGCGCGGCCCTGGACCCACACGACCTGTTGCCGGACCTGCTGCACCTCCACCACGTCCGGATGCGCGGGCCCGGGCTGCCCAAGGAGCGCACGCACCTGCATCTGGCCAGAGCTGCCGCACTGAGCTGGACGGCACGAGCAAGGAGGACACCGTGACCACGACAGCCCTCGTCCCCACTGCGCTGTCGACCGCCGACAAGCTGGCCCACGTACTGGCCGACCCGAGCACCGTGTGGCCCCGCGGCCGGCCCGACGGCGGCCGGGCCTGGCCTCAGTCGCTCGCCGGCGGCGCCTCAGGCATCGCCCTGCTGCACATTGAGCGCGCCCGTACCGGCCACGGCGACTGGGACACCGCTCACACCTGGCTGACCACCACCCTGCGCGGCGACATCAGCGCGGCGGCCAACGCGAACCTGTACTTCGGTGCTCCCGCCCTCGCGTTCATCACGCACCGCGCGGCCAGCGCATCGAGCCGATACCTCCGCCTTCTGGAACGTCTGGATGCGGCGACCTGCGCCGTCACCCGGAAACGCCTGGCAGAGGCCCACCAACGCATCGACCGCGCCGAACGGCCCCCCATGGAAGAGTTCGACCTGATCCAGGGCCTGTCAGGCCTGGGCGCCTACCACCTGAGCCGTCATCCCCACCACGAGATCACCCGTGACGTCCTGGTCTATCTTGCGCGCCTGACCGAGCCCTTGCCCGATGCGACCGGACTGCCGCCGTGGTGGATGGACGTCGCTCCCACCGGCGCACCCCACGCCGACTACCCCGACGGGCACGGGAACTTCGGTCTCGCCCACGGAATCGGCTCCGCCCTGTCCGTACTCTCCCTGGCCCTGCTGCGCGACCTGACCGTGCCCGGCACGGTCGAGGCAGTCGAACGGATATGTGCCTGGACCGACCAATGGCGTCAAGGCAACGGGACCGCGCCTTGGTGGCCGGGCCATATCTCAATGCGGCAGGCGACCGACCGCCACGTCCCTTCCGGCCTTCGCCCCCGCCCGTCCTGGTGCTACGGAGTCGGCGGCACCGCCCGCGCCCAGCAGTTGGCCGGACTCGCCCTCCGAGACCCTGTGCGCGTGCAGGCCGCCGAGAACGCGATCCTCGCGACCCTGCGCGACCCGCTTCAACTGGACAAGCTCCCCGAGATCGGGCTGTGCCACGGCATGGCCGGACTGCTGCATGCCGCGTGGCGGATGGCCACAGAGACGGGCAACAGCGAGATCGCTGCGGAGCTGCCACGCCTGGCCAACCGCCTGATCACCGCACTCGACCAGGAGGACCATGACCCGGAACTCCTCGACGGTGCAGCCGGAGCAGCCCTCGCCCTGCACACCCTCGGCACAGGCAGCGCGCCCGCACCGCACTGGGACACCTTCCTCGCCCAGGCGTGAACACGACGGAGACCCCCTCATGAACTCACCCACCTGGTGCCAGGCCAACGTCGTGTTCCCGGACTGGGAGCGTGCCGAGAGCGCCGCCTTGGCCCGACTCGCCCCGTTGCTACGCAGTACAGAGGACGAAGGCGCCCTCACCGCGTGGTTCATCGTCCGCAAACACCCCTGCTGGCGCGTGCGCTATCAGCCCGTCGGCGGCGGGCAGGACCGCATCGGCCAGGGCCTCGACGCGCTCATCGCCGAGGGGCACATCAAAGGGTGGACGGAGATCGTCTACGAACCCGAAGTCCATGCCTTCGGTGGCGCTGAAGCCATGGCGTCCGCGCACCGACTCTTCCACCGCGACAGCCGCAGCATCGTCGACTTTCTCCAGGGCGACTCCGGCAGACACCGTCGCGAGACCTCGCTCATACTGTGCAGCCTCATGATGCGCTCCGCAGGACTGGACTGGTACGAGCAGGGCGACGTCTGGGCACGCGTCGGCGTGCATCGCGCGCTGCCCGCCGGTACCGCACGGGACAGCCTGGACCGCTTACATCCAGCCGTGCACCGACTGATCTCTGTGAATGGAGAGGACATGATGCGCGCGGGTGGACCGCTGGTCCACGCGGCCGAATGGGCCGGCGCTTACATCAACGCCGGAAGGGAACTGGCCCGCCTCACAGACTCCGGACAGCTTCACCGTGGGCTGCGTGACGTCCTGGCCCATCACGTGCTCTTCGCCTGGAACCGGATCGGCCTGCCCTACGCCACGCAGGCCACCCTCGCCACCGCCGCGAAGACCGCCGTCTTCGGCCTCGACCCCACCACCGAGAGGAGCGCCGCAGACCATGTGGAAACTCCCTGACACCACAGTCCAACGCTTCCCCCTCGTCGCTCGCCCCCGCCCTGTCTGCCTTCCTCTGCCCCAGCGCGTGCTCGCCCTGGTCGAACTCGCCGACACCGCGGCGCAGCAGGGCGACCCGAGCCTGGCCTCCACCGTCTACAACCAGGCCGCCCTGATCGCCTCCGACATCGGCGCCCCGAACACCGCCCGCGCGATGTGCCACCAGCACACCGCCGCCTACCTCCACGCCGCGCCCCTGACCGCGAAGGCCGCGATCCGCGCCCTCGAACCCGTCGTCAACCTCGCGCGTCTTCAACTCCGCGCCAGGCGTAACGAGGACAGCCACCAACGGCTCCTCGCGCTGTTCGACGCCGTCACCACCGCAAGCCCCCTGAAGGTCGAGGACATCGCCCTACCAGCGGACCTGGTAGCGAACGCCGCCGACCGTCAAGAGGTCCGCGCCTGGCTGTGGAGCGTCCTGCTCGCCGACGGCACACGCGCCTTGACCACCGCCGGCCGCTGGACCGAAGCACTCGCGCACGTAGAGACGCACCGCGGCATCGGACAGCGCATGCTCGACGGCCGCCAAGTCGCCGTCATGGCCGCTCTCACGAGCGGAAACAGCCTCGGCGCCAGCATCCTCCTGGCCCATACAGTGCCGGGAAAGGCATGGGAGGGATCCGTCACCGACTGCCTGAGCATCCTGTGCCGCTGCCTGTCAAGGCAGCCTTGGCGACGCTCCCTGCAGAACCTGGTGACCACTTACCTCGAACGTCCCGACCAGGACGACATGGTTGTCTTCGACACGAGGCTCGGGCTGACCGTGCTGGACGTGGTCAACTCGGCCGAAGACCCGGCCACCGCGCGCAAGGTGGTCGCAGAGCTGCACCGCCGGACGATGAAAGCGACCGACGGCTACGCCGCCCGCGAGACCCTGGCGCACCCGCTGTTCACCTCCCTCGCCACCGACCAGGAGGTGCGGGACAGCCGTGCACTCCTCCACACCTGCGCACTCGGAACAGGGATGTTCCCTAATGAACTGGGCGAGCAACTCTCCGCCGCACTACGCACGAGTAATCACGTCATTCGCCGGAATACCAACTATCTACAGCAGGCCCACGTAAATTGAACATAAATGATCTTGCGCAGTCCGCGGTCACTGTCGGTCGAGTAGGCGCCTGCCGCATGACTGAGCGCCATACCCCTACTCCGACGGCAGAACTCCATAACGGCGGGCGGTCGGCCAGCGCCATTGAACGCACGCACAGCTATATTCCGATTCCGGACACCAAATGCCCTCTGACACATCTCAAACTTTCCACCACCCAAAGGAGAAGAGAGTCATGCGTCGCCCGACGCTCCTCTACGCCGTGCTGGAAAAGCGAGCTTGGCTACGCTACGAAGTATTCGTGACGCAGCTTGCCAATGCAGGTGCTCGGGCGGCCACACATTATGAAAATCCACGCCTGACCAGGGTGAGGACTGTCACCAAGACCACGTTTCAGCGGTGGCTGTCCGGCACACAGGAACCGCGCGGTGAAGCAGCTGTCGTGATCGAGTTCTGGCTCGGCTACACCGTCAAGGAACTCCTCGGTCCAGCACCGGAGCGAGAGCTCGTGCTCGCCAGGAGCCTTCATGATGCCTCGCTCGCCGCCGCGCACAGCCTGGACGTCAAGTTCGATACCTCGTTCCTGTCCGTTGCGGCCCCGGTGCCGGGCGCCGGCGGCGTCTGGCACCTGGACGGTCTGAGGATCCTCGACGGGACTGCCGTCGCGGTCCAGATGTACGAGACAGCACTTCAACCCAGTTGTGTGGTGATCGGGCCGGAGGACCTTGAACACCTGAGGTACTTCACCCAGTCGAGGCGCAGGGCATTGCTCCTTGGATCCCTGGGCGCCCAAGGGGCCAGCGATCTGTACGCGTTGGATGCTGCGCACGCTCGCCGCCAACTCGCGATGCCTGTGCAGCGGCTACCCATCCCCATTCCGTACCGACTCGACTACGTGACATACGCCTTGCTGTGGGCCGGCCTGAACGTAGACGACAGCCTTCTCGCCGACGACCGTGCCCTCCATGTCGAGCAGCAAAGCCTCGAAAGCCACCTGGAACAGGGGCGCTCTTCTGCGGCCAGAACTGCGTATGCGGACCTTTCCAACGTGGGAGCCCTGTGGCTCGGTTCTCGCACCTGTGCGGCATTCGTCCACCGGCATCTGAACGTCGGCGAGGTAAGTCCCGTCATGTGGTCACGAACGCAGTTCGGTGAGCAGGCGGCGGCCTGGCTCCTGTTCCGTGAGCGCCACGGCATTCAACAGCTCATGCAGGACCGCTCCTTCGGCCTGGACGGAACACCTGGCTGCGCCCTGTGCGTGCCCGAGTCGGCCGTGCACAGTAGCGAACCGTATGAGCGGCTGTTATTGCTGCTGGCCGTCGCGTTGATGGAGTCGTACGGGCTGAACGTTTGGGTCTGCGCTGAGGAGGACTACTCCCGGCTCCCCGAGTTTCACCTTGGATCGGATCAACGTGTCATCGTGGCCGATTGGCTGGATCCTGATGCGGTCTGGAACGTCGAAAGCGTCTGCGGTAGGGGTGCCACCGACGCCTTCGCACAGGCAATCCACCATGCCCAGGTTCGGAGCGTCGCCAGCGGTGCCACTCCCCACGAAAGGATCCGCGCGCTCGCCGACTACCTCGGCCTCAGTCCTGAGTGGGCCGGGCTGGTCAAGCGCTGCCGTGAACTGGGCTCATACGGAACAGCCGGCCTGCTGCGAACGCGCAGTCGCTTGATCCACACTGGTGAGATCGACAGGGCCCTGCAGTTTCTCGGCGGTCTCGGCCCTGCCTCCTGAGGACCAGCCGTGGCGGCGCCCGCGTAAAGCGTCTGGGCCCGATGACATCTCTCGGTTTCGCGGCGAAATTCAGGGTTCCGTTCATCATGTTTGACTGTCGAAAATCGTGAACCTCCGTCGCTCAGTCCCGGTCCGCTGTCAGGAACTGTCTGTGCTCCTGCCGGTCGATCCATGCTCGGATGTTGCGGAGTCCAGTTTTCGAGGTAAATCGTTTCCGTGTCGCTCGGCACGCCTCGTTCTCGTTCCGGACGTCGATTCATTCATAAAAGTCTGATTCCGACTCGTCCAGCACCCCGCGTACATCCTGAACGACTCACGAACGACTGTTTTTGGTGTGGCGCCGACCGGTTGAACCGAGCAAGCTGTTGTTCCTCCTGATGCCGCCGGAAGCAGATTTTCCTGCGGGACCCTGGTTACTGGCCGGCGAAGCTGCTCGCTCGGCCTCGGCGTTGTGGTGGCCTTTGACGTCGTGGGCCTCACCCCGACGATCAGTGTCTTGACGCCGTTGCCCTGGCCTCGTGCTGAGTGGGAAGTCCTTCGGCGTCAAGCAGTCATGGGCTGTCGACACAACATCCCAGATCTCGCCCTACCCTGTCGTTTCGAGGACATCGATGTCTGAATTCGCTTCGCCCGCCCGGGAAACGCCGATCACGGTTCGGGAGGGAGTCCGGCATCGTCGGCGTCGCAAGGCTCCCGACAAAGCTGCTCGTGAGCTGAGTATCCGGCTGATCGGGCTGGCGGTTGTTCCGGCTGCGGGCATGTTGCTGCTGATGGTGGCCGCCGTCCTGTCCGTTGCGGCGGCTGCTCCTCGGGAGAGGTCAGCCGCATCCGTGCTCATAGGTGCCGTGGCGGCAGGTGTCCTCGTGCTCTTGCTGGCGTGTCGTCAGGCGCTGTCCACTGCCCGGAGGGTTGAGGGCGACAACCAGATTCTTGCGGAGTGGCTGGAGTACCTGCACAAGCTGGTGATGGCCGGAGAGCAAGAGGTCCGCAATTCCGGGACCCGGCTCCGGCGAGGGCAGCGCCCTCTCGTCGCTTCACCTGCGCCGCCGACGAAGGGTGCTCACACGTTCGTACAGCTGGCGCGTGCTCTGGACGCCTACCGGGCGGCAGTGGGCGATGCAATGACGCAGGCAGAGGGTCAGCGGGTGCAGGTGTTCGTCAACTTCTCCGACCGCCTGAAGAGTCTGGGCCGGGCGGCGCTGCACAAGTTGGACGAGGTCGAGCGGGATGTCGAGGACCCGGACCATTTGGCGGCGCTGTTCGGTGTGGATCACGACATCACTCGCATCCGGCGCGCCGCGGAGAGCATGGCGGTGATGGGCGGCGTCAAGTCTTCACGCAGCGAGGACCCGGCGTTCGTCAAGGCCGTTCTGCGGATGGGGATCCAGGAGATCCACAACTATGCGCGGGCGAAGGTGGTCACCGCGTGCGACGCGAGCCTTCCGGGGTATGCCGTGGCCTCCGTCACCCACCTGTTGGCGGAGCTGCTGGAGAACGCCACCGCCTTCTCCAGTCCCGCCACGCAGGTGGAGATGCGTGCCTCGCTGATCCCCCGCGGGCTCCTCGTGGAGATCGACGACAAGGGCCTGAGTATGGAGCCCGAAACCTTCGCCACGATGAACGACCTGCTCGCCGACCCCGAGCACACCGAAATCAGTGCGCAGTTGATCGCAGAAGGCCGCAATGGCCTGTTCGTCGTGGCCTCGCTCGCCCGCCGGTACGGCATCACCGTCACCCTGCGGCCGAACATCTACGGCGGTACCCAGGCGGTCGTGATCGTGCCCCAAGCGCTACTGGACGCCGGCCGACAGGAGATGGCCGAACAGCAGGCTGCCCGGACGTCAGCCCCCAGGGATCCCCAGTCCCGGCCCCAGACGGCACCACCTGCACACCACGGCACCGCACCTCGCGCCACCCGGGCCTCAGCACCTCCGGGGTCCGTCGTCCAGCAGCGCGCGCCCATCAGGCGGCCCGGCGGACACGTTCCCGCCCCTGTGCCGCCGGTTCACCCGGAGACAGCCGCGCTGTACCTGGTCGACAGCGGTGTGCAAGGCGGGCCCGGGCCACTGCCTGCGCTTCCCGTACGCCCCGACGCCCCTGCTCCCGAGGCGAACGAGAAACTGCCGGAGCCGACGCAGCCGGGAGCCGCCACGCGTCGGGGTGTCTCTCGGGCCGAGCAGCAGGACTGGCAGTTGGCGGCCAAGTTCGCCAGTGGATGGCAGTCCGCTGCGGACGACGACGGCGCAGGACCGGAGCCACCGGCCCCCGCCAGCTGACCCCCACCCTTTGATCCAAGGAGACGATCACCGTGACGACCGATACCCCCAGCGGAAACATGGACCTGGACTGGCTGCTGTCCAACCTCGTCGACACTGTCCCCCTGGCGAGCGGCGCAGTTGTGGCGTCCTCGGACGGCATGCTCAAGCATTTCTACGGTGTGGACAAGGACGATGCGGACCGGCTGGGCGCGGTGGCCACCGGAGCGTTCGCGCTGTGCGGCAACGTGAGCAGGTTCTTCCCTGACGCCGGGGATGCCCAGGGGATCCAGGTGCTGTTGGAGACGACCGTCGGACTGCTCTTCGCCACACGGGTCGGCGACAACAGTGTGCTGGCGGTCCTCGGACGCAAGGGGGTGGACGTGGGCCAGGTCGGCTACGAGATGCGGATGCTGGCCAAGCGGGCCGCACCGATCCTGGCCACCCCGGCGCGGCCCGCCGTGGCCGGCTGAGATGTCGCCCTCCGACCACGCTGCCCGGGCACCCGGCAGCGGTCCGCCACGGATACGCCCGTACACCGTGAACGGCGGGCGCACCCGCCCGCGTCTGGCATTGGCGCGCACCACGCTGGTCAGGGCACGCCGCACCGCCCAGCACCCGCCCCAGGGGTCGGCGGAACGCTCTGCCGCGTTCGGGTGGTGCCAGACCCAGGCCCTCACGATCACCGAGATCGCCGGGCGTCTGCGGCTGCCGGTGCAGTCGGTCAAGGTCCTCGTTGCCGACCTGATCACCGAGGAGTTGCTGATGACCGTCGCCACCCGCCAGGAAGATCCCAAAGACCCTGATGTTCTGGAGAGAGTCCTTGCAGGTCTTCAAACCCTCTGAACAGCCGATAAGCCAGCTGAAGGTCGTCATCGCGGGCGGGTTCGGCGCTGGCAAGACCACACTGGTTGCGAGGACGAGCGAGATCGAACCGATCTCGACCGACGAGCAGTTGACCACCGCGGGGATCGGTACGGACCGTCTCGACGGTGTGGAGGCCAAGACCAGCACCACGGTGGCCTTCGATTTCGGCCGTATCAGCCTTCGTAGCCAAAACCTTGACCTCTATCTGTTCGGCACCCCGGGCCAGGCGCGCTACCAGTTCATGTGGAACGACATCGTCGACGGCGCGATCGGCGCCGTGGTCCTGGCCGACACCCGTCGTCTGGAGGACTCCTTCGACCCCGTCAATTACTTCCTGAGACTGGGGCTGCCCTTCATCGTCGGGGTCAACCTGTTCGAAGGCTCGGCCCGCTACCCGATCGAAAGAGTCCGCGAAGCGCTCCGTCTCGATGCGGACGTTCCAGTCGTCGGGTGCGATGCACGCGACTCACGCTCGGGCCGCCATGTGCTGATCACCCTCGTCAAGCACGCCCATACCCGTGCCGTCCGCGCACGTCACACTCGCCCCTCGACCTCCCTGGCCGACTGACACCGTACGGAGTCCTCGTGTCTGACCTCACGCACACCCAGCGCAGCCTGCACGCTCAAACCTCCCATCGCCTGGCGCGACTGCATCAGCTCGGCTTCGCCGACCATCCCGACGAGGAGTTCGACCGCTTCAGCAGTGCTCTGGCCCGCGACTCCGGCGTCCCGGGGGCCCTGGCGATGGTCAACGCCATCTCGGACCGGCAGTTCTTCACCGGCGTGCACCTTCCCTCCGCCGAGGAACTGGGTTCCGTTGCCGAGGCCGAGGCTCTGGCCGCTGCTGTGGGACGTGTGATGCCTCTGGAGCACGGCTACTGCCCCGAGACCATGGACCGGACGAAGCCCCTCACTCTTCCCGACGTGTGCATGAAGCCCGACTTCGCCGGCAACGAGGTCGTCGACCTGGTCGGAATCCGCGTCTACATGGGGGTGCGCCTGATCGACAAGGAGATGGAGATTCCTCTCATGACGATCTGCGTCGTCGGCCGCGAGAGGCGCCCGATGAAGGACGGACGTCGGATGCTCGACTACATCAAGCAACGCGGAGCGCAGGCCCAGTACCTTCTCGACCAGCGCATCTCCGCGCTGTCCTAGCTCACACCGGCATCACTGCACGGCCATGAGTCACACAGGCATCATTGACGGCGCGGGGGCAGCAAATCGCTCGGACCACTGCCCTTGCGCCGTCGCACCCCGCGCGAGCCGGGCCAGCCGCAGCCGCTGCACGTCCGAGGTCCCGGCCGGCGCAAAGATCAGGTGGGCGTCGCGGAAGAACCGCTCCAGCGGCCGGTCGGCGAACACACCGCACGCGGCATGGACCTCCATGGCCAACCGCGCCGACTCCACAGCGAGTTCATAGTTCATCAGCTTCGCCGCCATCAGCGGACTGTCGCACGCCAGACCACGGTCCAGCATGTCAGCCGCCGTGTAGGCGAGGACTCCGGCCGCCTCCAGGTTGGCCAACATCTGCCCCAGTCGCTGCTCCACCGTACTGAGCCGGTTCAAGGGCCTGCCGTAGCGTTCCGTCTTCTCCGCGAAGCGCATGGCTTCCTCCACGGTCGCCCGGTGCACGCCGAGTGAGACCGCGGCCAGATTGGCCCGCCCGTACAGGACGCTGGAGGAGTCGGCCGCGTCCTCGCCTTCACCCACCGCCCCGAGTAGGTTGTCTTCCGGCACCCACACCTCGTCCAGTACGACGGTGCCGAAGGAGAAGCCGTTCAGTCCCATCGCCGGCACTTGCGGGCGCACTAAAACCCCTGGCCGCTGGCTCTCCACCAAAAACGCCGACAAGCCGCCTCGCCCCGGGCCACTACGCACGACGACGCAGTGCAGGTCGGCGACGTGGCTGTTGCCCACATGTGTTTTCTCCGCACTCAGCAGCCATCCACCCCGCTTGCGACGGGCTCGGCCTCGTATGCCGGTGATCTGGCTACCGGAGACCTTCTCGGTCACGGCGATGGTGGGAAGACACGTGCCCGCCGCGATCGGGGGCAACCACCTCGTCTTCTGTTCCTCACTGCCATAGTTGATGATCATGGCTACTGGGATAAGGGACGCCTGGACCGCGGCGCCCATCGCGCCGCTCACCCGGGCCAGTTCTTCGATGAGGACCGTCTTCGCGAGGTGCCCCGCGCCCATCCCGCCGTACACGGGATCGACGGTGACGCCTATCCACCCCAGGTGAGCAGCCCGCCGGATCAGCTCGTGATCGACACTTCGTGTCTGCTCCCACTGAGGTATGCGAGGCACCACCTCGGCCTCGCCGAACGCCCGCACACGAGCCCGCAGCTCATCGTGGCGCTCCGTGGTGAAGCAACCGAACACCAAGCCCTCCCTCAACAGGCCCCCAAAGCCGCCGACCTCGCGCACCACGGCGCATGCACAGGCACGGCGCCCAGGACCGACCACGGCTTCCTCGCCCACCGGGCAGATGGACAGCCCCGGCGAACACGGCCTCACACCACCCGGCCCCGAAGACGAGGCAGCACAGACGAGACCGCCTCTTTACCGTGACGATTTATCGCCTTCGCCGCATCACCGCTGGTGGATCGTTCAGACATCGTTTGCCCTACGAGCCAGACCAGCCGAGTCATCTGAGGAGCCGAAAAGGGGCAGTTTGCTCGGCTCCCTCGGTCAGAGCCTCGCTCCAACGACCACTGAACGATCCCGCCAACCGGTGGCAGCGATCACGGACTTCGGCCAGAGTGATGGCCGCCCAGGGCGAACCGTCCGGTCAACCCCGCCTGGCATGGAGGTTGGTCCTGCGGCACCTTGGCGGTCCGCTCCCGTAGGTGTCTCCCCCGTCGCTCGCGGGAGCGGATCCCAACAGAGCGGCACAGACTTCTTCCCCTACCAAAAGGGCAGCAGTCACCTCACCAGCCACTCCACCGCCCGTTCCCACCCCAGCCAGGAAGCCCGACAACACATGAGCCGCCGCGAATCCGCCCCGACCCCCAAGGCCTCATCGTCGAAGATTCCGGACTGCGGATCCTCTTCCCGGCCGACCCGAATGTCTCAGTGCCCTGGCCGCCGGCTCTCAGCACAGCGCGCGCCAGACGGACCATGGCTCTGACCACGCCGTCCGCCGTGTATGCCGTCGTGACCGTTCGGCCCTGCTCTGCCAGAAATAGTCAGCGTCAAAGGGGTGATCATGAAGGCGCGTCATCTCATCAGGGTCGTCAGCTGCAACTTCGAGCGCAACGGTGGCGGCGACCGCGAAAAGTGGCTGGCCATGCACCAGCGTCTGGCCAGCTTGTGCCCCACGATCCTGTGCCGCCAGGAAAACCCCGGTCATGCTCGTAGCGGAGCGGGCTCAACCCTTTTCAACGAGTCCAAGCGCATTCTGAGACTGGCCGGCGAGCTCGGCCCTGGGCTGGGCGCCACAGCCCTGTACTACGACCCGGAGATCTTTGAGCAGATCACCATGTGGGACACCAAGTGGCCGGGCTGGCTCCTGCATCCCGTCGCGATGACGCTGCGGCTGCGCGGCACCGCGGACGTCGACTTCGTTGCGGGCTGCACCCATCTGTCGTACAACTCCCCCTCGCTTCGGGCAGGCCAGGCGGAGGACGTCACCCGGTTCGCCGATCGCGTCGAGACATACAAAACGAGCACCGGCACCATCGAACGAAAGCTGCCCGTTCTCGCGATCGGCCAGGACAGCAACAGTTACGTCGACCCCGACCACCTTGTCCCCGGCGAAGCCCCCATCCCCGAACTCACGCAGATCAAGGATGCGACGCACCGAGCTCACCGCAGCTACGAGATCGCCCCCGGCCAGCGGGTCATGGACTCCCAGCCTTATCGGACCCTGCGGATCGCCGAGTTGGACGACGTCGCCCGACGCGCCGCACTCCTGCCCCACGGCGGGGGCCTAGCCGCAGTTGCCCCGACCGTCGACGCGTCGCGGACCCACGGCCCGGCTCATCGCGTTGATTTTGTATTCACCAGCCGGATGCTCCTGCCCGCCCTGATCAAGGTCGAGGTCATCGAAATGAAGGGCCTGTCCGACCACAACACGGTGCTCGCGACGTACAACCTCGACCAGATCATCGAGCTCTATCACGAGCACACCACGTCCGCTGCCTGACTCCTGCTCGACGGTCCCGGCGCCGTCATCGGACGCCCCGCACCCGGTTGGCCACACGTCCTGTGGCCAACCGGAGACCCCTCCTTCATCCGGCTCCTCAACCTCAGGTCCGAAAAATGATCATTGGTCTCCGCCGTGGAATCGACCCGCCCATCAATCCCAGTTACGCCTACAGTCCTGAATTGATCGTGACTCGGCCCTTGATCGGCTATCTGAGCACGGTCCACTCCATCGACTACTGGGTCGCCGGACTGCTAATTCGCCCGATGCTCGCTGACCTGACAGAAGCGGGCAGCTGGCGCCGTGACACAGCCCAGCGCTTCGTGCTCCAAGACGGCCTGTGCCACTGCTTTGTCCTGGAGCGCACACTTCGACACGTCGCGTTCTACCTGGCGGACCACAGCCAGTACAACTGTTTTGCCGCCCCCAGCCCACCGCCACCCGCGAACCAGAGCACGTGGTTCTGTGCTCCCGACAACCCTGTCCCGCCACCTGAGGGCAGTCACAACGCCTGGCGCTACTTGTTGCGTACAGCCGTCGATCTGCCCGTTCGCGTGAGCCACGTGGCATTCCACTACTTCGCTCGCCTCGACCCCGGCTCAGGGCTCGGCCCTCCGGACAGGTTCCTCAGCACGTTCGAGGCTCTGGCAGAGCAGGCTCGGATCGTCCACACGCTCCTGCCGGAAGGCCCCGGCATGTTCAATATCGTCGTCGGCACCCAGGTGTGGACGGTGCTCCGGGAGGACGCCCTGGATCCACGTCGCAAGCCGAGAGTCCACAGCATCCAGCACTTCCGAGACCCTGCCGCCCCACCGCAGACGGACAACGCTCACCCAGTGCCCTTACCCGGCGAAACAGCCCCCGGGCGAAAGGAAATCGCCAGTGGTGAATTCGTGGCGGCAAGCACTCTTGTGGCCGCGGCACCAGCTTTACCAACAACTGTCCGTCGGCCGCCACGTGAGCCATGAGCGCAGCGCCGGCGCCTGCCCGGGGCCCAGGGCGCCCCGGAGAGCCGGGCGGCCACTCCTTCGAAGCCACTGAAGGCAAGACAACATCAGCCACACCCGGCCCTCCCGGGCCGCCTAACAACTTACGGAGCCAACATGTCACCTGACACTACGAAGGACACCACGAAGGACTGGTTCACAAACCCGCCGCCCCGCCGGGTGGGAGTTCACGCCCTGATCGTGAGAGGCGATCACCTGCTGATGGTCAGCCGCCCCTACAGGATCACAGTCTCTCAATGGGGGCTACCGGGAGGGTCAGCCGGACCGGACGAACTACCGCGACGAGCTCTCAGCCGCACCCTCGACGAGCGGCTGGGCCTGCGTGTGACCCCCGGCCGATGGCTCGCAGTCGACCATGTCCCCGCGTCGCCGGGCAAGCACGCTGAGGGAACCAACTGGGTGTTCGAAGTCCAGCTCCCCGAGGACAGCGAACCGGCCATCGCCGAAAACAGCGGCTTCGGTGAGGCTCGCTGGGTCGGGCGTACGGTCGTGGGAGAACTCGCCGTCGACCACGCGCTGCGGCGAATCGAACAAAGCCTTCTGGCCGCCGAAACCGGAGCGATAGCGGAGCTGTACCTCGGTGTACCGATCCAGGGCATCGGCCCTCACCGCCCATGAGTCCAGCTAGGGCCGGGACTCTCCCGTGCCTCGTTCCCTGGGCCGTGTCTCCCCGAAGGCGTAGACGCTTCGAGTAAACCGCGTACTGCTCGCCATCCCCAACCTGTCCGCCCCGTCCCGTCCGTGTCAGTACGGACGGGACGGACTTCGCGCCCCGCTCAACTCATCCACGGCACCGCCGGAGACCTGTTCCTGTGCTGCGAGGCCTTCGGGAACACCCGCAGCGACTCCGTCAATTCGTGTGCTGGCGCTGCCACACCCAGCAGCCGGATTACCTGGCCGGGACTACTTCCCAACCGTTCACGCCTTCCGATGACGGGGCTTGTGTAACGGATCATCATGCTCTGAGCACAGAGAACGCTAGAGAAAAGGACCTCGTGAAAGACATCGCGACATTGGGTGTGAAAATCGTCCGTTGGCCGGCCGAGTCGGAAAAGCTGGAGATATTCCGCCTGCAGACATTACCCTGCCTCATCGTTGTGGCCAGGGGTGCAGGAGTTCCTGATCCGGCGGGTGCGCACGAGGATTGGGTAAGAGAACCTGTAGACGCCTGGGAGCTGAAGGTTAGGGTCCGGTCGCTGCATCTCAAGGCCACGTCCAGGAGCACCTGTCCCTTCGTGGACGAGGAAGGGATGCTCCGTTACGGCGATGCTGTCCTGCCGCTCACGGTCTCCGAGGGAGTGGTGTTCCGCGGGCTTGTGCAGCGTTGCCCGGGAATGGCGAGCCGTGCCGAACTAGAGAAGTTACTCCTGTCCGCCGATCTGTCCGCCAGCCACAACGCCCTCGACCTCCACATCATGAGGCTGCGTCGGAAGGTCGTGCCTGTCGGGCTGGTTATCGAGACAGTGCGGGGACGTGGGTTTCTCCTGAAAATACCCACCGCCGAGATTCCGGACAGCGGCAGCTCGGGGGCGTCGGGTGGTGTCCCAGCAGCTGGAACGCAGGGTCGGGTGACGGCCCCGGTTGGTGACGACCGGGTCGGCCGCAAACCACGGGGAGCTGGGCAGGCCCCCAGGGAATGAGGGCATGCCAGCACGTCGTTGCCTCGCTCCTCCCGGCTATCGCGCCGCCTGAGCCGGGGAGTCGGCGCTGCCCGGCTGCTCGGCAGCGTCGGCGCCCTCGGGCCTGTTGATCCGGCCGGGCAGCCACACCATGGCCACTACCGCGGCCAGCGCGAGCGCCCCGGTGGCCACGCCGAAGCTCACATGCATGGCCGACAGATACGCCTCCCGGGCCGTGGCCAGCAGTCCGGGAAGCTGCTCCCGGGCCCCGGCCGGCAGCGGGCCCGTCTCCTGGAGTTGGCGGGTGGCGGCCATCGTGCCCCCCAGAGATTCCGAGGCCGTTTCCCGTACGCCCTCCGGGAGTACGTCAACGGCACCGTCCATTTCGTCCCGGTACCAAACAGACAGGATGGAGCCGAGGACAGCGACGCCGAGCGCGGCACCGATCTGCCGCAGCGTGTTGTTGACGCCCGCACCGATGGCCGCCTGCTCCGGCGCCACCACGTTCATCGTGGTCGTCGTGGTCGTGCCCATGACCAGGCCGAGGCCGAAGCCGGAGATGCCCAGCAGGACCTCGTACCACCACAATGCCGTGCCGGCGTCGATGCCGACCTGGCCCGCGAACGACAGGGCGAGCATCAGCAGGCCTGTGGTGACAACGGCCTTGGGGCCGAAGCGCTTGGTCAGCGGGTTGCTGAGGACGGCCGAGACGACGGCGCCCACGGCCACCGGGAGCAGGATGAGACCCAGTTCGAGGGGGGTGTGACCACGGATGGCCTGGACGTAGAAGACCATCAGGAAGGTGCCGCCGGTCAGTGCGAAGAAGGAGAGTGCCAGGCTTGCGGTGCCTGCGGCGAAGGACCTGTTGCGGAACAACTTCACGTCCAGCGCCGGCTCCGTCGTACGACTCTCGAACAGGACGAACACAGTCAGCAGGAGCACTCCACCGACGATCGCGCCCAGGACCTCGCCGCTGGTCCAGTCGTTGGTCTCACCGCCGCGGATCACCCCGTAGACCAGTGCACCGATGCCCGCAATGGACAGCAGGACTCCTATGACGTCGATGCGCGCCCTCGTTGCCGAGCGGGACTCGGCGACGACTACCAGGAGGAAGATGGCGCAGGCGGCGGCGATGGGGACGTTGATGAGGAAGACCGAGCCCCACCAGAAGTGTTCGAGCAGGAAGCCGCCGGCGATCGGGCCGAGGGCGATGGACACGCCGCCCAGCGCCGACCAGATGCCGATCGCCTTGCCCCGTTCCTCCGGGGCGAAAATGTCGTTGATCACCGCGAGCGTGGCAGGCGGCACGACCGAACCGGCCACACCCATGACACCGCGCCAGATGATGAGTTCCTCGGGAGTATCGGCGAAGCCGGCGAACGTGGACGCTACGCCGAAGACGATCAACCCGATCACCAGGACGCGGCGACGGCCGAAGGCGTCGGCGAGGATGCCGGAGGAGAACATCAGGGCCGCATAGAACAGGATGTAGGAGTCCAGGGCCCATTGGAGTTCCGCGTTGGTCGCGCCGACATCCTCCTGGATCGTCTGCAGAGCGACGTTCAGGATGGTGTTGTCCATCATCACCATCAGGAAACAGCAGCCGAGGACGGTCATGACCAGTCCGCGGCCACGCACGGGTGCGTCCCCAGATAATGCGCCGTTCACTTCGCACCTCCTGTCAGAGGGGCATGCCGCATCGCGTGCCGCGCGCCCCCATGGATCTACTACGGGCCGATAGTAGATCGGGGCGCGAGAATGAGTGGCGATCGGGAAGTGTTCATGAAAGACGCAGGCTTGCCCGGCGTCTGAGCTCAGCGGCCAGGGCCTTCGTGGAGCAGTGTCTCGAAGCGTTCGCGGAGGTCAGGGGCGCTACGGATCTCGTCGAGGAAGTGGCCGACCGCGTTCACTCCGAAGTCGCGGATGACCTCGCGGACAGCCATCGCCGCCTCATCCGTAACGCAGGGCCTGTACGCGTAACTGCGGCCCGCCTTCGTGCGGTTGGCCGCGCCCTTCTCGGCGAGACGGCTCAGCACCGTCATAACGGTGGTGTACGCCAGCGGGGCCTCGCGCCCGGCGTTGAGTACACCGAGGACCTCCCGGACAGTCATCGGCCCGGGAGCCGGCCACAGGACCCGCATAACCTCGTTCTCCAGCGGGCCGAAGACGAGACATTCTCGGGTAGGGCGGGAAGGGTGGGCTGTCACTCCTTCAATCTACGATGCCCGCCGCCTGAACGCCCCGTGCTCACGACGGCACGGGGTGATGTTCCGGTTCTGCAGGGGGTTGGACAACGAATGCCGGCGACGAGCTGAGAACAGCTTACTGATGGCGCCGCAGGATCACGGCGCGGCGCCGGACCACCCGTCGGCCTGTGTAAGCGACAGGCCCTGACGGGGACGGCAACACTCGCACCTCTGCGAGGCGTTGCTCGGACCCACCGGGTCCCGAAGCCTGTGAAATGGCGGGACGCAGTCAGCGTGGCGCGCATGCGCTGCCGATCTCCCCATGCGCACAACTGCCGGACCAAGCGGTGCCCCGCCTCTGCACGGTGTGGAGACGCGGGGAAGGCCCCCGGCTCATCGGCGCGCCGCTTTGCCGAGCATCCCACGCATGCAATATGGGGTGCTCGTTCTCTTTCAGTACTCCTTCTCCTCCCTTGCCTTACTCCGTCGAATCGCTCGTTCGTTCCGCAGGTGATTCCTATGATGCGGGGTACGCCGATTCGGCGATCCACGCTTAAGTGCTGTTATCGGGAGGGGAATTCATGCCTGTATTTGAGTCGACCGAAGTGGCAGAGCGGGTGTTCGGCACTCTCTTCGAAATCCTGCTGCAGAACGCGCAGTTCACTTCACAGCTGCGCGCGAGTGACCTCTCCATCCGGCTGACGCAGACCCATCCGGACTGCGTCCTGCATGTGTCGGCGGACGCGCTGACGGTCGGGGACGACGCGCCCGAAGAGGCGACGGTCAGGATCAAGATGTCGTCCGACACCGCACACCAGCTCTGGCTCGGCAAGCTCATGATGCCGACCGCCGTAGCCACTGGGAAAGTCCGGATCAGCGGCAAGGTCGCCCGAGTACTGGAACTCGTTCCCATTCTGCGGCCCGCCTTCGACCACTATCCGGAACTGGCGGCGGAGGAAGGGCTGCCCGTCTAGGCGTGCGACGCCACCGGGCACCCCGACGGCCCATGTGACGTAGCACTTCGATACTTCCCCAATGCAATCGGACCGGAACTACGGAGTTCGAAGAAGAACATGCCGAACCACGACGAATTTGACCTCAATCTTGACGTACTTCCCGGTGAGGTGGAGAAACTCCGCCTTCAGGTGCGGGAGTTCGCCCGCGACGTCGTCGCGCCCCGGGTGACGGACCTCGACGGGGCGCCCGCCGACGACTTCGACTGGGACATGGTCTCCCAAGGTCATGCCCTTGGCCTGACCCGCGTCGCCGTGCCCAAGGAGTACGGCGGCCTCGGCCTGGGCATGCTCGGCTGCTCGGTCGCTCTGGAGGAAGTGGCATCCGTCTGTGCCGGCACCGCTCTCATCTTCGGTGCCGCCATGCTCGGCCAGACCCCGGTGCTGCTCTCCGGCGACCCGCGGCTCCAGGCCCGGTTCCTGCCCCTGTTCTCAGGAGACGCCCCGGTCCTCGCATGCAACGCGGTCACCGAGGAGGAGGCGGGCTGCGACCTGATCATCCCGGCCAACGCGGTCCACGCCCGCGAGGTGATGACCGCCCGCCGTGACGACGACCATTACATCCTGAACGGCACGAAGAGGTTCATCACCAACGCTCAGGTCGCCGCGTTCGCCTCGGTGTTCGCCGCGATGGAAGGCGCGCCCGGCGCCACCGGCCTCACCTCGTTCATGGTGCCGCTCGACCTGCCCGGCGTGGTCCGGGGACCGGTGGCCGACAAGATGGGCTACCGGCTCTGCCTCGGCAGTGAACTGGAGTTCCATGACGTCCGCATCCCCGCCGAGAACATGATCGGTAATGAGGGCGACGGCATGGCCATCAACATGGCACAGAGCAACATGGCCCGCGCCTCCGTCGCCGGGATCTCCGTCGGCGTGGCCCGGGGCGCCCTCGAACAGGCCCTTCAGTGGTGCGGCACCCGCGTCCAGGGCGGACTCCCGCTGCGTGAGCACCAGTTCACCGCGGCCAAGCTCGCTGAGATGTCCGCGAAGGTCGACGCGGCCCGCCTGCTGTACCTGAAGGCGGCGCACAAGGTCGACAACGAACTACCCGCCCCTCAGTACGAACCGGCGGCGGCCAAGCTCTTCGCCGACCGGGTCGCCATCGATGTCGCCGACATGGCCATGTCCCTCACGGGTGCCCGCGGCTATGTGAAGTCCTTCGGCATGGAAAAGCGGCTGCGCGACGCCTATGGCGCGCGGATCTACGAGGGCACACCCGAGGTGCTGGCCCTCGCCGTCACCGAGAGCCTCTACGCCGCCGGAGAGCCGATATGACGGACCAGTCGCAGGCTACGGCGAAGCAGTCACCGACACGTGAGCAGGAGAGGTACATCTCGGATATCGTCCGGCTCCACTCCACCCTGGACTTCCGTTCCCTGCCTGACCATGTCGTCGGCGATCCGCTCTACTGCGGGTACGACCCGAGGGACGAGCTGATCACTCTCACGGTCGAGGACGACCAGCTCCCGCCGCGCTACCTCAACGGGATCATGGGGTTCAGGCTCGTGCAGTATCTGCGGCTGGGCTGGGTGTCTCCCCAACTCGTATACGAGCAGGCGGTTTTCCGTGAGACGGCCCAGCACCCACAGGGGGTGCAGAACGTCCACACCGTCAGCCTCTGCACCCGTACCGGCCGCATCCGCGGCTACATCGGCCTCGGCTGCTCCCAGGACCCGCTCTCCATGCCG
Source organism: Streptomyces aurantiacus (assembly GCF_001418335.1). GTDB lineage: Bacteria > Actinomycetota > Actinomycetes > Streptomycetales > Streptomycetaceae > Streptomyces > Streptomyces aurantiacus. The sequence goes on from NZ_LIPP01000159.1 coordinate 83,306, forward strand.
CTCGGCCATCCGGACCGCGGCCGGTTCTCCACCGAGGCGGCACACGGCATTGACCTGCTGGGCCGGTTCGCGGCCGACGGCACAGGCACGCACCAGGCCTTTGAGATCAAGCGGTTCGTACGCGACCTCAACCTGCCGCCCGGCCCCGGCACCGAGCGTGTGTCCTGGCATCTGCTGCTGGGCCTCGGCCGGGCCATCTGTCAGGCCGGGGACCGCATGCGCGTGCTGCTGGGCGATGCCAAGGAGAACGTGGCGATACGGCACTTCCGGCTCACCGGCTTCGATCTGCAGATCGACCGCGGCACCACACCCCGGCTGCCCGAGACAGACCTCATGGCCCCCATCTACCGCCAGCCCGTCACCGCGGTCCCGTTCGTGGCACGCGTCCACGCCGACCTCGGCGACTACATGGACCTCATCGGGGACTACCTCGGCGACGGCCCTGCCGCAATGACGCTCCCGGACATGGTCGCCGCCATGACGGCTCGCAGGTCGCGGGCGTGCCGCATGAAGGAGGCGTCATAAATGAGCAGTGCGCAGGAGAATGCCTTCTACGGGGAACTGACCACCCGGAACAAGGGGGTGGTCAGCGCGGGAGAGCAGGCCAGGCTGCGTGGCGCGACTGTGCTCGTCGCCGGCTGCGGGTCCATCGGCGGTGCTGCCGTCGAGCCTCTCGCGCGGTTGGGGGTGCGCTCCTTCGTGCTGGCCGACCCGGGGACGTACGAGGTGAACAACCTCAACCGGCAGATTGCGGCGGCTCGTGACGTCGACCGCAACAAGGCCGAGGTCGCCGGCGAGCGAGTGGCGGCCATCAACCCGCACGCCGACGTCAGGGTCTTCCCAAAAGGGGTCACCGAGAAGACGGCGGAGGCGCTGGTCGAGGGCTGTGACGTCATCGTGGACGGCGTGGACGTGACGACCATGGACGGATGGCGGGCCAAGCACCTGCTTCATCGCATCGCCTTACAGCGGCGGGTGCCGCTGGTCACCGGGTGGGACATCGCGGGCGCCCAGTACGTGCGCTGCTACGACTACCGGTACATCAGGAAGCCCTTCGACGGCGCGATCTGCGAGGCTGATCTGGGACGGCTGACCTCCTGGCAGCTGCTGCTGCGGGCCGTGCCGCTGCGGTACGTGCCCGTGGAGATGCTCGTCGAGGTGAGGACGAACCTGGGGCGGCCCGACTACAGCTTCCCGCAGGTCACCTACGTCGCCATGATGTTCGGCGCCCTCACCTCCCACATGGTGGTGAAGCTGCTCTCCGGGGCCACCGTGCGCCCCCAGGTGTACATCGACGTGCACCAGCAGGTCCGATCGATACGGCACCGGATAGCCACCCGGCTGCGCCGCGCCGCCGCGCTCGCCGCCCTGACGCCCGCCCTGCTCAAACTGGCCCGCAGCGGGAAAGGAAGCTGACACGATGCCCGATCTCCATAAGATGACGGCACTCGAACAGGCGTCCGCCATCGCCAAGGGCGACCTGTCCCCGGTCGAGCTCGCCGACCACTACCTCGCCCGCATCGAGACTGGCGACAAGAACCTGGGCGCCTACCTCACCGTTACGGGGGAACTGGCCCGGTCCCAGGCACAGCGTGCCGAGCGGGAGGCGGTGGCGGCTCGTCGGGACGGTGTCCGTCTGGGGCTGCTGCACGGCGTGCCCGTGCCGGTCAAGGACCTCGTCCAGGTCGAGGGGGTGCGGTGCACCTGGGGTTCGGCAGTCTTCGCAGACCACGTCAGTGACGCCGACGACCATGTGGCCGTCCGGCTGCGGGAGGCCGGCACGGTCATGCTGGGCAAGACCAACACCGCCGAGTTCGGTCTGCCCTGCTACACCGAGAACCGGCTCGGGCCGCCGACCCGCCATCCGCTGAACGCCGGCCGGTCGCCCGGCGGTTCCAGCGGCGGTGCAGCGGCGGCCGTCGCGGCGGGCCTCGCACCGCTCGCGCACGGCACCGACGCCGGCGGCTCCGTACGCATCCCCGCCTCCGCCTGCGGCCTGGTCGGACTGAAACCGAGCAGGGGCCGGATCAGCAACGGACCCTGGCGCCCCGACGTCACGGGGTTGTCGGTGCACGGAGCACTGGCCCGTACGGTGGCCGACGCGGCGGCACTGGTCGACGTGATGGCGGGACCGATGCCCGGCGACGTCTACACCGCCCCCGGACACCCCGGAGGCACCACCCTGACAGAACACGCACACCGCGACCCCCCGCCGCTGCGCGTCGCGGTGCTGCGGGAGCCCATGGTGCCCGGCGCGGTATTGCACCCCGACTGCGCGGATGCCCTGGAACACGCCGCCGCTACCCTCGCCGCGCTGGGCCACGAGTTGCAGGAGCTGGAGATGCCCCCCGACAGGCGTGTCCTGGAGGCGTTCACCCGGGTCTGGTCGGTGGAGGCCGCGTCGTACGAGGTGGAGCCGGAGCACGCGGACCAACTCATGCCCCTCACGGTCTGGCTCAGGGAAATCGCCGCCGGAGTGTCCGCGCGGGAGTACCACGCGGCCCTCGCCACCTTCCGCGGGCTCGGCCAGATGCTCACCGACCTCCTCTTCACCACGTACGACGTCATCCTTTCTCCGGTACTGGCCGAACCGCCGGTGTGGATCGGGGAGTTGCGCAACGACGTCAATCCGGCCGACGAGTTCGCCCGGATGACCGAGTTCATGCCCTACACCGCGCTCTACAACCTCACCGGCATGCCCTCGATCACCGTCCCGCTCAGCCGTAACGCCGGAGGGCTGCCGATCGGCGTGCTCCTGGGCACGCGATATGCCGACGAGGCCCTGCTGGTGTCCCTCGCAGCTCAGCTGCATGATTCTGGACGCCGCTATGCGTTGCAGGATTGCTTCCGACCGAGGCACCAGCATCAAGGTCCTCAACCGGGTGGGCTGTCCGGCCAAAAGTAGCGAAGAACCACAGTCCGGCGTACTCCGGCGTCCAGCATCGCCTGAACGCGGTGCTGGCCGTCAATGAAGCCATTGCTGATGTAGCCGTCGCCAGAAGGCTGAATAGAGTTACCGAGGGAGTACAGCGTCCCGAGCGCCTCGCGTTCCCACGTACTTATGCCGAGCCCGGCGGCGTACTCCCCTACATAGGCGGCCACGTCTTCCGCTTTCACCCTCTCGTGCTGTGCGCTCGGCAGAGCGTCGAGCGCCACGAGGCTGCCCCGGTGCCAGTCGCCAAAGTGGTGCCCAGCAGCAGGACCGCCCACCGTGCTGTTGAAAAACCTGGTTCGCCCAGCGCCGCCATCAAGGCCTGCCGCCGGAAAGGCATTCCTCGCGGAACGGGCGAGGCCGAGCCAGGCGCCACAGCGCGATCGCTTCGAACCGTGGCTCTGGCTCCGGTTCTGACTGGGGCGGCACGTATCGCTCGCCTCGGTCTTCGGCAACCATACCGCCGACCAGGTGCACGACCTCCTCCGTGCTGATCGGGCACCAGTATGGAGAGCGCATCTGGTGCGGCTCGGTTGCACCGAAGGTGACCAGCTGCGGCCCGCGCATGCCGACTTGACGAATCTGACGCTCCCGTAGGGTCAGCCCGGGTCCGGTTCGGAGCGGGCGCCGCCGGGTGCGTCATCGTCGGACGTCGGGAACCGGGTCGGTTCGAACGATGAGGAGGGCAGATCTCCGGT
>NZ_LIPP01000016.1 GCF_001418335.1 Streptomyces aurantiacus
CCTACCCATTCCCGTCACTTCCTCGGGGGCTCCGCCCCCGAACCCCCGTTGCGCAGTTCCCCGCGCCCCTAGAGGTACCTCCCCAGGGGCGCGGGGAACTGCGCAATCTTTTAGCGGGGGTCTGGGGGCGCAGCCCCCAGGGACGGGTAGCTACGCCCAGAGTTGGCCCTGCAGCGTCTCGATCGCCTCTTCCGTCGTCGCTGCCGTGTAGACGCCCGTGGAGAGGTACTTCCAGCCGCCGTCGGCGACGACGAAGACGATGTCGGCGGGCTCGTCCGCCTGTACGGCCTTGCGGCCGACCCCGATCGCGGCGTGCAGTGCCGCCCCGGTGGAGACCCCGGCGAAGATGCCCTCCTGCTGGAGGAGCTCGCGGGTACGGGTCACCGCGTCGGCCGAGCCGACCGAGAAGCGGGTGGTGAGCACCGACGCGTCGTAGAGCTCGGGGACGAAGCCCTCGTCGAGGTTGCGCAGGCCGTAGACGAGGTCGTCGTAGCGCGGCTCGGCTGCGACGATCTTGACGTCCGGCTTGTGCTCGCGCAGGAAGCGGCCCACGCCCATCAGCGTTCCGGTGGTGCCGAGTCCGGCGACGAAGTGAGTGACCGAGGGCAGGTCGGCCAGGATCTCCGGGCCCGTCGTCGCGTAGTGGGCGCCCGCGTTGTCGGGGTTGCCGTACTGGTAGAGCATCACCCAGTCGGGGTGCTCGGCGGCGAGTTCCTTCGCCACGCGTACCGCCGTGTTCGAGCCGCCCGCGGCCGGGGAGGGGATGATTTCGGCGCCCCACATGGCGAGCAGTTCCCGGCGCTCCTGCGAGGTGTTCTCGGGCATGACGCACACCATGCGGTAGCCCTTGAGCTTCGCGGCCATGGCGAGCGAGATGCCGGTGTTGCCGGACGTCGGTTCGAGGATCGTGCAGCCGGGGGTCAGCCGGCCGTCCTTCTCTGCCTGTTCGACCATGTGGAGCGCGGGGCGGTCCTTGACCGAGCCGGTCGGATTGCGGTCCTCCAGCTTCGCCCAGATACGGACCTCGGGGGACGGCGAGAGCCGCGGCAGGCGCACCAGAGGGGTGTTGCCCACCGCGGCCAGCGGGGAGTCGTAGCGCATCAGTGATCAGAGCCCGGCAGGTCAGACCGTGCCGCCGGCGACGGCCGGCAGGATGGTGATGCTGTCGCCGTCGGTGAGCTTGGTGTTGATGCCGTCGAGGAAGCGGACGTCCTCGTCGTTCAGGTACACGTTCACGAAGCGGCGCAGTTCGCCCCCGTCCACGATGCGGGCCTGGATGCCCGTGTGGCGGCTTTCGAGGTCGGTGAGGAGCTCGGCGAGGGTCTCCCCGCCGCCCTCGACGGCCTTCTGGCCGTCCGTGTAGGTGCGGAGGATGGTGGGGATGCGGACCTCGATGGCCATGGTTTCGGGCTCCTGTCGGAAGGGTCAGTCAGGTCGTCGGGTCGTCGGGTCTGGGTGCGCGCGGCAGCGTGGGGGACGGCGCGGGATGGCGGTGGGTGCGCCGGTCTCGGCCCCGCGGAGCCGTGGCTCACCGGCCGGCTCACCGGCCGTACGGCGGCAGGGTTCAGCGCGTACAGATGGCGCTCTGCAGCCTGCACAGGTCGACGTGCAGCCGCGCCACGAGCAGCATGCCCGGCGTCTTGTCGCTCACGTCATGGGAAACCATGGGCTCATCGTATCGATTCCTGGTCCGGGTTCCGGAATGTGATCTCAGATAGTGGATGAATTCTGCCCGACATACGGGATCAGTATTCCTCCACCACCGTGACCTCCTCCTCCGTGACCACGGCGTCGACGATCCGGAACGAGCGGAACTGGAAGTCGCCGAGCCCGTCGGTGTCCGCGGTCGAGACGAGGACGTAGTGGGCGTTCGGCTCGCTCGCGAGGGAGATGTCCGTGCGCGAGGGGTGGGCCTCGGTCGACGTGTGGGAGTGGTAGACGACCACCGGTTCCTCGTCGCGGTCGTCCATCTCGCGGTACAGCTTGAGCAGGTCCCCGGAGTCGAACTCGTAGAACGTGGGCGACATCGCCGCGTTCGGCATGGGGATGAAGCGCTCTGGGCGGCCGGTGCCCTCCGGGCCCGCGATCACGCCGCACGCCTCGTCGGGGTGGTCCCGGCGCGCGTGCGCGACGATCTGGTCGACGAGGGCCTGGGTGATGGTCAGCATGCTGGTCAGGATAAGCAGGAATCGGACGGGGCAGTCGGGCGGGCCGTCCCGTACCGAGGGGCGGTACGGGACTGTCCATATGCCGGCCCATATGCCGGTCCGTATGCCGACCCACATGTCGGCCCACATGTCGGCCCACCCGGCAGCGGTACTCGGGAGAGCCCTCAGCCGATCTGTTCGAGCTCCGGGTCGCGGCGCTCGGTGGCCTCCGGGTTCCGTGACTTCAGTACGGCCCAGCCGATGCCCAGCGCCGCCGCCCAGCCCGCCATCACGTACAGGCAGACACGGGAGTCGGCGTCGTAGGCGATGAGGCAGGTGACGAAGAGCAGGAAGGCCACGGCGACCCAGCTGAACTTCGAGCCGCCCGGGGCCGGGAAGGACGACGCGGGCAGGCGGCCGGCGTCGACGGCCCGGCGGTACAGGATGTGGCTGATGAGGATCATGAGCCAGGTCCAGATGCCGGCCGCGGTGGCCACCGAGACGACGTAGCCGAAGGCCTTCTCCGGGACGACGTAGTTCAGGACCACGCCGATGCCCATGAAGAGCATGGAGACGGTGATGCCGAACGCGGGCGTCCTGGTGGCGGACAGCCGGTTGAAGATCTTCGGGGCCTCGCCGTTGTCCGCCAGGGTGCGCAGCATGCGGCCCGTGGAGTACATGCCGGAGTTGCAGGAGGAGAGGGCCGCCGTCAGGACGACGAAGTTGACGATGCCCGCGCCCGCCGGGATGCCGATCTTGGCGAAGGCCGCGACGAACGGGCTGACGCCCGGTGCGAACTCCGTCCACTTCACCACGCAGAGGATGACCGTGAGGGCGCCGACGTAGAAGAGGGCGATGCGCCAGGGCAGCGTGTTGATGGCCTTGGGGAGGGTCTTCTCCGGGTTCTCGGACTCGCCCGCGGTGACGCCGACGAGTTCGACGGCCAGGTAGGCGAACATCACGCCCTGCAAAGTCATCAGGGACGAGCCGATGCCCTTGGGGAAGAAGCCGTCGAAGGCCCAGAGGTTGGACACGGCCGCGGTGTCGCCGGCGGAGCTGAAGCCGAAGGTGAGGACTCCCAGGCCGATCACGATCATGCCGATGAGGGCGGTGACCTTGACCATCGAGAACCAGAACTCGATCTCGCCGAAGAGTTTGACGGAGATCAGGTTCGCCACGAAGAGCACGACCAGGAACACCAGGGCCGTGACCCACTGGGGGATCTGCGGGAACCAGTAGGTGATGTAGATCGCGGCCGCGGTGAGTTCCGCCATGCCGGTGACGACCCACATCAGCCAGTACGTCCAGCCGGTGAAGTAGCCGAAGAACGGGCCGAGGAATTCGCGGGAGTACTCCGCGAAGGAGCCCGAGACGGGGCGGTAGAGCAGCAGCTCGCCGAGGGCCCGCATGATGAAGAAGATGATGCCGCCCGCGAGGGCGTACATGAGGATGAGGCTGGGGCCCGCCTTGGCGATGTTCGCCCCGGCGCCCAGGAAGAGGCCGACGCCGATCGCGCCGCCGATCGCGATCATCTGGATCTGGCGGTTGCCGAGCCCTCGTTCGTAGCCCTCTTCGGGGGTGGGGCCGCCCTTGGGTGTGTCGCCGTTGGGTGTGTCGCTGTCGGCGGCTCCCTTGTCGCCGCGTTCGTCGTCGTGGTTGCCGACCTGCACCGAGGTCATGTCTCGTGCGCCTTTCTCCATACCGGTGCGAGCCGTCGTCGGCTTCGTACCGGTTTCCGATCCCCCCGGATCCCCCCGGATTGCTGGAGCGGCCTGGCCGGCGGTGGCCGGCTCGGTGGCGCACCCGGCAGGACATGGGTGGTGTCCCGTCGGGCGGTCGTGAAGATTTATCACGGCCGCGACACTGATCACTCGTCGTACTTGTAGCGCATGCCACAGGAAGAAGCGGACATAAGGACACCCGGGCCCTCATAGCAGGCCCGGGTGGTGATGTGATCGTTATCCGGATTTGAGCGTCCGCTGAGCGAACGCATCACGTCTCACGCCGTCGACCGTTGCGTGCTCACGTCATCGACCGTTGCACGCTCACGTCATCGGCCGTTGCACGCTCACGCCGTCGGCCGTTTCACGTCACGGCATCAGCGTTTCGACCAGCGTCTCCTGGAGTCCGCCGAGCCACAGGTACGCCATCACCATCGGCTTGCGCGGGTCCTCGTCCGGCAGTCGGTAGAGGATGTCCGTGTCCTCCTCGTCGACGACGTCCAGCCGGGAGCCGATCGCCAGGCGCAGGTCGTTGAGGGCGGTGAGCCACTGCTTCGACTCGCCGGGGGTCAGTTTCAGGACAGCTCCCCCCTTCCCCGCCGCCGCGAGGGCGTCCAGGGAGTGGATCACCGCGAGGGCGGTCTCCCGCTTGCCGGCGCGCAGGTCGTTCTCGGTGAAGCGGCGGAACTCCGAGGAGTACGCGCGCTGTTCCTCGGCCTGTTCGGGAGAGCCGGCCTCGCCGTCGGGGCCGCTGTACGCGTCCGGGAAGAGGCGTTTCAGCACGGGGTCGGAGGGCGGTTCGCTCGGTCCCTCCGCGAACAGTTCGGCGAGCGGGTCGTCGGAGACGTCCCCGCCCGGGCCCGGTCCGATGAGCTCCAGGAGCTGTACGGCGAGGGAGCGGATGATGGAGATCTCGACCTCGTCGAGCGCGACGGCCGCGCCGCCGCCGGGGAGCGGTTCGAAGTGTCCTGGCATCAGGTTGCGTCGCTACTTCCAGTACTGCGCGGGCGTCGGGAGTGCGCGGGCGTCGGGCGGGTGCCGGTCGCGGCGGGGCCGGCCGGGTCAGTTCCGGTCGTGCTGGAGGGTGGCCCACAGACCGTAGCCGTGCATGGCCTGCACATCGCGTTCCATCTCCTCACGCGTGCCGCTGGAGACAACGGCCCGGCCCTTGTGGTGGACGTCCATCATCAGCTTGGTGGCCTTGTCCTTCGAGTATCCGAAGTACGACTGGAAGACGTAGGTCACATAGCTCATCAGGTTGACCGGATCGTTGTGGACGATGGTCACCCAGGGAACGTCGGGCTCGGGTACGGCGAAGACCTCCTCCGCCGACTCGGTCTTTTCGGTCTCTAGGGGTGCGGGAGCCGTCACACGGCCCATGCTGCCACCACAGGTGGGTGCCCGGCCAAATGAGCCCTACAAATCGTCAGAGTGACGAGATTGGGGGTAGCATCCTTTTCCAGCCGCTCATCCCGGGGTACGGCCCCCGGAACCCCGGCCGACCTGTGCCGTCCGGGGGACGCCCCCTGTGTCATTCCGACCTGTGTCATCCCGAGGAGATCCTGAGTGAACGCAGCGGACCTAGGGCTGCCGGTGGACGTCCCGTCGACAGCGCTCTTCACGGACCACTACGAGCTGACCATGCTGCAGGCCGCGCTCAAGGGCGGCAGCGCCGACCGGCGTTCGGTCTTCGAGGTCTTCACCCGCCGGCTGCCCGAAGGGCGCCGCTACGGCGTCGTCGCGGGAACCGGGCGGGTCCTGGACGCGGTGGAGAACTTCCGCTTCGACGCGGACGTCATCGGCTTCCTGCGCGAGCAGCGCGTGGTGGACGAACCGACCCTCCAGTGGCTGACCTCCTACCGCTTCGACGGTGACATCTGGGGATACCCCGAGGGCGAGGTGTACTTCCCCGGGTCGCCGATCCTGCGCGTCGAGGGCTCGTTCGCGCAGTGCGTGCTCCTGGAGACCGTGATCCTCTCCATCCTCAACCACGACTCGGCCATCGCGGCCGCCGCCTCCCGGATGGCCTCGGCCGCCGGGGAGCGCCCGCTGATCGAGATGGGCGCCCGGCGCACCCACGAGCTGGCCGCGGTGGCGGCGTCCCGGGCGGCGTACGTGGGCGGCTTCACGACCACCTCGGACCTGGCCGCGGGCTTCCGTTACGGCATTCCGACGGTCGGCACGTCCGCCCACGCCTTCACCCTCGTGCACGACAGCGAGCGGGACGCCTTCCGGGCCCAGGTGGACTCGCTCGGCCGGGGCACCACGCTGCTCGTGGACACGTACGACGTCGCCGAGGCCGTGCGGCTGGCCGTCGAGGTGGCCGGGCCCGAGCTCGGGGCCGTCCGTATCGACTCCGGTGACCTGCTGCTGGTGGCGCACCGGGTGCGGCAGCAGCTGGACGAGCTGGGCGCCACGAAGGCCCGGATCATCGTGACCTCGGACCTGGACGAGTACGCGATCGCCTCGCTGGCCGCGGCGCCCGTGGACGCGTACGGCGTGGGCACGCAGCTGGTGACGGGTTCCGGCCATCCGACCGCTTCGATGGTCTACAAGCTCGTCGCGCGCGCGGAGTCGGCGGACCCGAAGGCTCCGCTCGTGCCGGTGGCCAAGAAGTCCTCGGGCGGCAAGACGTCCATCGGCGGCCGCAAGTGGGCCGCGCGGCGGCTGGACGAGTACGGGACCGCCGAGGCCGAGGTGATCGGCACGGGGGCGGTCCCGGCCGAGCTCAGCGACCGTCAGCTCCTGGTGCGGCTCGTCGAGGGCGGCCGGGTCGTCGCCCGCGAGCCGCTGGACGTCGTACGCGAGCGGCATGCCGCGGCCCGCGCGAACCTGCCCCTCTCGGCGACCCAGCTGTCGCGGGGGGAAGCCGTCATTCCGACCGAATACGTGTGAGATCCGACCGAGTACGCATGAGATGCGACCGAGTACGTGTGGGACGCGTGAGCCCGGGCAGACGCCCGCTCCGGGGCACACCTCCGGCCAACCCGTCCCCGAGAGGCCCGTACGGGAATGAACGGGCGGCAAGCCGGGAAAGGCAACGGCAACGACCGCACGCTCTGCCCTGCCCGCGCGCCCGTGAGGGGGGCGCGACCAGCCACCACGACCACGACCACACCCGCAGACGAAGCACCGGACCCAGCGGAGCGCCTCCCTGCCAAGCCGAAGGACACCGCCCATGCGCCGCGCCCTGATCGTCGTAGACGTCCAGAACGACTTCTGCGAGGGAGGCAGCCTCGCGGTGCCCGGCGGGGCCGATGTCGCCGCCGCGATCACGGAACTGATCGGGCAGGCCCCCGCCGGTTACCGCCATGTGGTGGCGACCCGTGACCACCACATCGCCCCCGGCGGCCACTTCGCCGACAACCCCGACTACGTCCACTCCTGGCCCGCGCACTGTGTGGCCGGCACCGAGGGCGTGGGCTTCCACCCGAACTTCGCTCCGGTGGTCGCGTCCGGCGCGATCGACGCCGTGTTCGACAAGGGCGCGTACTCGGCGGCGTACAGCGGCTTCGAGGGCGCCGACGAGAACGGTGTGTCGCTGGCCGACTGGCTGCACGCCCGTGAGATCACCGAGGTCGACGTCGTGGGCATCGCCACCGACCACTGCGTACGGGCCACGGCCCTGGACGCGGCCCGCGAGGGTTTCCGCACCCAGGTCCTGCTCGACCTGACGGCGGGCGTGGCGGAGAACACCACGGAGCGTGCCCTGGAGGAACTGACCGAGGCGGGCGTGGAACTGAGCGGCAAGCCGGTGGTCTGACCGAGGGGTGCGCAGTTCCCACCCACCCGCAGACGAACGATCCGCCCCCGGCGGAGCGGTTACGCCGGCCGCCTGATCAGCGCGCGGATCGGATGCCAGAGCTCAGCCGCGACGACGGCCGCGGCGATTTCGGGGCCCGGCGCCGTGCGCCATATGAGCCCGTCGGGGTGGTGCAGAACCGCGGTGATCTCGTCCGGGGTGGGCGGCGCCCCGTTGCCTCGCAGGTACACCGCCCGCAGGCCCAGGTTGCGCAGCCGCGTCAGCGCCCTGGCGCGGTTGTGGGCATGCACCAGCACCCGTACGGAACCCGCGCCGGGGGCGGACGCGAGCGGTCGGGGCAGGTTCAACGCCACCACGACGGTGCCGTTCGGCAGCCTGCTGAAACCTCCTGCGGCCATGTAGTCATACCCCCGCGAGATCCGGTGTCAATAAGAGAGTCACAGGACGCACCTAAACACGATCGGCCGCAACCCGCCAGGGGGTTGCGGCCGATCATGGTTTGACCTGCGAAAACGTCTCTTACTTCGTCGCGGACGACACCTTCACGGTGATCGTCGAGCCGTCGCGGGGCTCCTTCACGATCGCGATCTTGGTGTTGGTGTCAGTGATCTTGACACCCCCGGTCGGGTTCGCCTCGTCGTAGTAGGTGTTCGTGCGGTCGTTGAAGATCCGGTTGCCCGGCTGCGAGTTGATCTTCGTCGCGACGTCCGCCTTGTGCAGCGTGAGACCGTCCGTCCGGTACGAGCTGAACGGCGAGTCGTAGGACTGGATGCGGTTGCGCATCAGCGTGCCGTCGGACCACTTCAGCGCCTTCGGGTGGGCGTCCACCGGCAGCAGCAGGCCGGTACCCCGGTGCCGGCTGACGTTGTTGTCCTGCTGGGAGGTGTCCCACTTCCAGATCAACAGGCCGTTCTGGTACGGGAAGTGCTCCACCCAGTCCGGACGGGTCGACGCGAAGCCGAAGTTGTACGGGCCGACCTTGAGGGTCTTGTCGTACGACACGTACTGGCGGTTCTCGGCGATGTAGTACTGCGCGTAGTCCTTGGTGAAGGACGCACCGACCCGGGAGAAGCCGGTGGCCTGCCACGCGGCGTCGGCGCTCTCGGCGTTGTCCGAGAAGACCGCGGAGCCGTCGGCGGTGACGGTGATCTCGTCCGCCGCGAAGCCCTTCTGGGCCACGCCGCCGTCGGTGGAGTAGCGGAAGCGCAGGTCGAACTTCTGGCCCGCGTAGGCGTCGAGCGGGTACGACAGCTTCTTGTACGCGTCCACCGTGCCGGTCAGCGCGGGGCTGCCGCTGGAGTCGCGCGGGATCGCCGCGCCGTCGGCCGTTCCGTCGAGCGGCGTCCACTTGGCGCCGCCGTCGGTGGAGACCTCGGTGTAGAGGTAGTCGAAGTCCGTCTCGATGTCGTACCAGCCGTCGAGGGTCAGCGTCGCCGACGACTTGCCCGTGAGGTCCACGGAACGGGTCAGCGTGTTCTTGAGGTCGTCGCCGCTGCCGCTCCACCACTGGCTTTCGCCCTGCGCCGGGGGGACGACCTCGGTGGTGACCGCCTTCTCGGGCAGTTCCACCACCAGCGCCTGGGCCTTCTTGGTGTTGTACTCGGCCACGCCCAGCGTGTGGGTGGAGCGCGTCGCGGCCTTGGCCGTGTCGTACTTCAGCCAGCCCAGCTGGAGTTTGTCCCAGGCGGTCATGTCGCCGGGCAGGTCACCGATGGCGTTCTTGCCGGTGCCGAGCCAGGAACCGGAGGACATCAGGGTCCAGAAGGCCGTGGAGTTCTCGGCGGTGTTGGTCGTGTCGTAGTGGTCCGGCAGACCCAGGTCGTGGCCGAACTCGTGGGCGAAGACGCCCAGTCCGCCGTTCTCCGGCTGGATCGTGTAGTCGCCGACCCAGATGCCGGAGTCGCCGATCTGCGCCCCGCCCATCTTGTTGCCCGCGGGGCCCGTGCTGCCGGCGTCGGTGCCGAACGCGTACCAGCGGTGGGCCCAGATGGCGTCCTCGCCCTGGGCGCCGCCGCCCGCGGACTCGTCCTCACCGGCGTGCACGATCTGGAAGTGGTCGATGTAGCCGTCGGGCTCGTTGAAGTCGCCGTCGCCGTCGAAGTCGTTGCGGTCCCACTTGTCGTAGGCGGCCAGCTCGGACTTGATCTCGGCGTCGGACTTGCCGGCCGCCTGCTGGGCGTCGACCCAGGCGGTGACACCGTCGGCGACGGCGTTCCACGCGCAGGTGTCGGGGTCGCACTTGTTGGAACCGTAACGGGCTTCGTTGTAGGGCACCTTGACCCAGTCGGAGACCGTGCCGTCGATGGAGTAGCGGCCCGAGGACTGCTTCTCGTAGTACTTCTTCATCGACTCGACACCGTTGCCGGTGCCGAAGTAGAGGTCCTCGAAGTGTTCCTTGTTGTAGTCCGCCTGCCAGGCCGTGCTGTTGTCCTTGGCGGGGTCCGGCTCGGCTATCTCGTTGTGCAGCGGGCCGGGAGTGCCGCCGTAGCGGCTGTCCACCTGGTCGCCGAACTCCACGAGGATCGTGAAGATTTCGTCGGTCTTCTCGCGGCCGAGCTCCACGTACTTGCCGTTCTGGAGCTTCACGACCTGCGAACCGCCGCGCTCGGTGGCTTTGGCGTCGCCGGAGATGACCCTCTTGAGCGCCTCTTCGCGCTGGGCTTCCTGACGGTCGGTCAGGGGGCCCTTCAGGTCGTGCTCGTGCTCGGCGTCGTTCCCGGCGCGTGCCGGGTCCTGCCGGTTCGCGGCCGCGGTCGTGGCCGTGGCCGCTGTGGCGGCCGACTGGTCACCGGCGTCGGCCTGCGCCACCGCGAAGGTCGAGAACGTGGCAGCGGCCGCTGCGAGCGACACACCCACCGCGGCTGCTCGATACGTCCATGGTCTGCTGGTCACTTGATGCAGTCCTCCCTCGCGCCCGGGCGCGCGGAAGGACGGTGTCCAGATCTTGGAGTCCGCATCTTGGAGTCCGCGCGCGCTCTATGCGCGTCACAAGTGACGACATTCGATCGGAGTTGAAGGAGAAAAGACAGACCTTGACTTGGACAGGTCAAGTGAGTTATGCACCGGCGGCCGTGGCCCGCGCACCGGCTCCCCTCCGCTCACGGATGATCCGTGCGCCGCTCAACGGGCGCGTTCGAAAGCCGGGTTGATAGACGCCATGATTCCGTGCGCCCCCTGTGCACCGGCACCGTGGGTTAGGTCACGCTTACTGCTCGTTCCTCTCGGGCAGACAGGCCAATAGAGTCGGTTGGCGGCTCGCCGGATTTCCGGTGTTTTGCCAAGCGACACCGTTGTCGCACCCCCTGATTCTTATCCGCACCCTCCCCCACCGCGAGAGGCACCGGGGGGAGCCCCCCATCCCGAGGACGGAATGCCATGCCTCGTCCGACCGCCGCACAGCTCGCCTACGGTTCCTGCACCGTGATCTTCTCCACGCTCGCCATGCTGCTGCTGTCACAGACGAGTTCGGGCGTGGGAGTCGTGGTCATCGCGCTCTCCGCCCTCGTGCTCGGCCTCCTCGTGGCCATGACGGTTCCCGTACCCAAACCCGCCGCGACCGCCACCCCCATGGCGTCCGCCGCCCGCCCGTCGCCCGCCGCCCTCACCGCCACCGTCACCGCCGTCACGCAGAAGCGTGTTTCCGCACCGCGCGAGACCGTCGCCGCCGCCGGCGCGTCCAAGCCGGTCCGCGGACGCGCCTGAGGCGGTACGTGGACACGTCCGACCCGATGCGCGAACACGCCTGAGGCGTATTCCGGCGGGCCCGTCCTTCACGGGCCCGCCGGTTTCGTCTGCCGTCGGCCGGTTCTGCTTTGCCGGCGGCCGGCGGCCGGTTCAATCCGTGCTGACCACCACCGTCTTGGCCGCCTTGTCGTGCAGGCCCTGCTTGTACGGCTTGTCGAAGAAGCTCCAGCCACCCGAGATCGCCGTCCAGACGCACGCGCAGCAGAACGCGAACGGCACCCACAGCACCAGCGCCCGGACCAGTGCGGTCTGCACGGAGGGCGTGGCGCCGTTGCCGAGGTTCGCCACCCGCAGGTGCAGCCACTTCTTGCCGAGGGTCTGTCCCGACCTGCTCGTCATGAAGGTGTCGTAGGCCACGTAGAGCACCAGGGCGATCATGGACTGCCCGAAGGACTTCCCGTACTGGAACCTGTCCGCGTCCACGTCGTACTCGTTCACGCCGAAGCCCCACGACAGCAGCCACACCACGATGAGGACGAGGATCATGTCGATGATCCGCGCGAGCACGCGTCTGCCGCTGTCGGCGAGCGGCGGCATCCCGGCGAGCGGGTCGGTGCCGTAGGGGCCACCCCCGTAGGGGTCACCGCCGTAGGGGTCACCGCCTCCGCCGTACGGGGAGCCTGCGCCGCCCTGGCCGGAAGGCGGCGGCTGCTGCTTCTTGAACGGGTCCCCGTCCGGCGGTTTCCGATACGGATCGTCGTCCGGAGGAGGCGGCGGCTCGGTGGTCATGTGCCGAGTCGACCGCGAACCCTCCGGCCCCGCAATGAGGGGACGGCCGTCCGGGGTACCCGTCAGCCGGCGACGAACGTGTGGGCCGCCTTGTCGTGCCAGCACTGGCGCCACGGGCGGTCGAACAGACCCCAGGCGACACCCACGACACCGATGACGAGGACGCCCGGGACGCTGTAGACGAGCCAGCGGCGCAGGGCCGGGCCGAACGACGGCGGGTCGCCGCCCTCGATGTCCCGCACCTGGAGGCCGAACAGCTTCTTCCCCAGGGTGCGGCCCCACTTGGCGGTGGGCAGCGCCTCGTAGAGGACACCGAAGAGGATCAGGACGGCGAGGACGACGCCGAGGTAGAGCGCGGTCGTGCCGTCCAGCAGCCAGACCGTGACCGTCTCGCCGGAGAGCTTGGCCGCGTCGATCTTCTCGTTGACGTGGTCGAGTGCCTTGGTGCCCAGCGGTACGGCGGCCGCACCGGTCACCGCGGCCAGCACGAGCGTGTCCACGAGGCGGGCGGCGAACCGCTTGCCGAGCCCCGCCGGGCGCGCCTCCGCCTGCGAGCGGACGACCGCCTGGAACGGGTCCTCCCGCACCGGCTTCCACGGCACGACGGGCTGGTCCTCGTCCGGCCCGGCCAACTGGTGCACCTGCTGGGCCCAGGAGGGCTGCCCGCCGCCGGGGCCCGCGCTCATGGGTGCCTGGGCGGCGGACTGCGGCGGCGCGGACTGCGGCGGCACGGTCGGGGTGGGCTGCTGCGGGGCCGCGG
>NZ_LIPP01000160.1 GCF_001418335.1 Streptomyces aurantiacus
CAACCAGATCGAACTCTTCACGGCCCTGCTGCTCTCGCTGCCCGGCTCACCGATCCTCTACTACGGCGACGAGATCGGCATGGGCGACAACATCTGGCTCGGCGACCGCGACGCCGTCCGCACCCCCATGCAATGGACCCCCGACCGCAACGCCGGCTTCTCCTCCTGCGACCCGGGGCGGCTGTACCTACCGACGATCATGGACCCGGTCTACGGCTACCAGGTCACCAACGTCGAAGCCTCCATGTCCTCCCCGTCCAGCCTGCTGCACTGGACCCGCCGCATGATCGAGATCCGCAAACAGAACCCCGCCTTCGGCCTCGGCACCTACACCGAACTCCCCTCCACCAACCCCGCCGTCATCGCCTTCCTACGCGAACACAAGGACGACCTCGTCCTGTGCGTCCACAACTTCTCCCGCTTCGCCCAGCCCACCGAACTCGACCTCCAGACCTACAACGGCCGCCACCCCGTCGAACTCATCGGCGGCGTCCGCTTCCCCGCCATCGGTGAACTCCCCTACCTCCTCACCCTCGCCGGCCACGGCTTCTACTGGTTCCGACTCCGCAAGGACGCCACCCCGCTCACCGAACGCCGATTGACGGTGTGCTCCTGAAAGGACGGGTCGTCATGCGCAAGGTCGTATCACCCCGCCCCAGCGGCCACAGTCCGGCCCATCTGCTGACGTCGCTCGCCGATCTGCTGAGGACGTGGCTGCCCGAACAGCGCTGGTTCGCGGGCAAGGGCAGACGAGTCACGGACCTGTCCCTGCTCTCGGTGACCGAGCTGCATCCGGGCTGCCTGCACCTGCTGGTCAGCACCGGGGACGGCTCCGCCGCCCGGCCCGGGGACTGCTACCAGCTGCTCCTCGGAGTCGGGGACGTCCTGCCTCCACGGCTGGCCCACGCCCGCATCGGCCGGGCGAGCGAGGGGCCGCTGGCCGGCCTGACGGTGTACGACGCCCTTCAGGAACCGCGGTCGGCCGACCTGCTCCTGGAGCGGCTGCGCACTCCGGGGACGGCGGGCCCCCTGCGGTTCGAGCGGGACGCGAAGGTGGCCGTTCCCGCCGGTCTGGCCCCGCGCCTCCTCGACGCCGAGCAGTCCAACTCCTCACTCGTGTACGGGAACGCGTACATCCTCAAGATCTTCCGGCGTGTCCAGTGCGGCATCAATCCGGACCTTGAGGTGCCCTGGGCGCTGGCCCGCCAGGGGTGCACCCGGGTACCGGCCCCCGTGGCGTGGTTCCGGACCTCGCAACCGCAGCCGGCGACGCTCGGTGTGCTCCAGCCGTTCCTGCCGGACGCCGTCGACGGGTGGACCCTCGCGCTCGACTCGCTCACCGCGGGACGGGAGTTCACTGACGAGGCGTACGAACTGGGGCGCGCGACCGCGGAGGTGCATCTCGCGCTGGCCGCGGCGTTCGCCCTCGGCGCGCCGACCGGGCACGGCAGCAGGCGGCTCGCCGCCGCGATGATCGAACGGCTGGACGCGACCAGCCGGTCGGTGCCGGAGCTGATGCCCTACGTGGCCGGGCTGCGGGGCGCCTTCGACGCACTCGCCGTCCTCGACTCGGGCCGTCCGGTGCAGCGGATCCACGGCGATCTGCATCTCGGCCAGGTGCTGCGCGCCGGGGAGCGGTGGTTCGTCATCGACTTCGAGGGCGAACCGGCCCGCCCCATCGCCGAACGCCGGCAGCCGCAGTCCCCGGTACGCGATGTCGCGGGCATGCTGCGCTCCTTCGACTACGCCGCCCGCAGCCGCCACCCGTGGCGTCCGGAGTGGGCACGTCGCTGCCGGGACGCCTACTGCGCGGGATACGCCGCCCAGGCGCGGTGGGATCCGCGGGCGGAATCCGAGTTGCTGCGGGCTTACGAGACGGACCGGGCCGTGTACGAGGCCCTGTACGAGGCACGGCACCGGCCCGACTGGCTGCCCGT
>NZ_LIPP01000161.1 GCF_001418335.1 Streptomyces aurantiacus
CGCTTGGGACACTTGGGCCGCCTGCGCGGTCGCAGAGGAGGCGGGGGAGGCGGGAGCGGCGCGGGACGCGGGGGACACGGGGGATTCAGGGGGTGCGGCGGTTTCCGGTGCCCGGGGGTCGACCGCCCGCGCGCGTGTCGTCACGATTCCGGCGGCTGCCAGCCGGCGGACGTCGACCAGAGTGTGGAACCCCGGCCGGCCGAGGACCTGCGAGATGTCCGAGGCCGTCCGTTCCCCGTCCACCTGGTCGAGAACCGTGCGCTGACGCGGGGGGAGAGCCACGTCGACGGCACGGCCGGTCCGGACGAGTTCCGCGGTGTCCGTGTCCGGGTCCGGCCAGATGCGGTGCAGCAGCGCGCGGCGCCGCAGCGTCTCGCGCTCCACCGCGTCCACGCTCACCGGTCGTACGGGGCCGATCCAGTGCGCGACCCCGTACCTGAACCGCGCCGGGCCGCTGCTCGTGCCGAGCGTGAAGAACGCGGCGTCGTACAGCGCCCCCAGATGACACAGCTCCAGGGCGCCCGCGGTCAGCCGCCCGCTGTCCACCAGGAACCGTCCGACGCGGCGCTCGGCCCCCGCCTCCGAGACGGCCTCCCACCAGCCGTCGGAACCCAGCGCGCCACGGCTGGTGAGCAGCACGTCGAGCCCGGGAGTCGCGGGGCTCTCGGCGTGCACCACCTGGCCCTCGACCAGATACAGCACCCCGCGGTCCCGCGTCAGGACGCCGGTGGCACGCTCCTCCGCGAGACGGCTGAGCATGGGGCTGAGTACGGGGACCGCCGGGTCGTGGTCGGGTCTTCCCGGCCCCGGCCGGGGGCTTCCCGGCAAGGGGCGTCCCGGCAGGGGGCGTGCCTCCATCGTGGTCACCCCACCACCAGCCGCTCGGCCATCTCGCCCAGGCGGATACGGGCCAGCGCCAGATTGCCCTCCGAACGTCCCAGCCACAGATGCAGAAACACACTGCTGTCGAAGGTCGTCCGGACGAAACGCAGGACGTGGTAGCTGTCCCTGTTGCTGATGATGAGGTCTTCCACCGGCGGCTGTCCGCCGGACCAGTCGGCTCCTTCCTCGGGGGCGAAGGCCTTGTGCTCCGCGGCGAGCCGGGCGAGTTCCGCCGCCTCGGCCGCGGTGGCCTCGTGGTCCCCGTTCGGCGAGTCCCCGACCGTGCCCAGAGCCAGTCCGCTGGTCCAGTCGACCACCGAGGCCCCACGGGCTCCGGGCAGCCGCATGGCCTCCAGCAGGCACTCGTCGATTCCGGGCACGGTGCGCCCCCTCCCGCCCGTAGATTCAGCTGAGTGACGCCGAAGCTACGCAACGTGTGCACTACGGGTGAGGGATCCGGCATTTTCCTGTGGAACATGCCAACCGCTGGCTAGAGTTGGTCGATTGCCCTCTCGTTGCCGTGTCGATTGCCCTGCCGAGCGGTCTGGGGCCGGTGCGGGTCGTTCAGAACGTGCCGGTCAACGCCTCCGCGTGCGCTCCTCCCGACTCCGTCACGATCTCGTCGAGCGTCTGCGCCGTGCGGACCACCGCGAACCGCACCCCGCCCGCCGCGCCCGTCCCGCCCGTCGTGCCCGCCCCGTCCGCAGCATCCGTCCCGTCTGGGCCGAAGCCGTGGATGGCCGGCCGCGCGAGCGAGTTGTACCCGTAGTGGTGCGCGAAGTAGTACGCCCCGGTGTCCAGCGCGGCGGCGTAGTCGCCCTGTTCGAGCAGCGGCATCGACCGGCCCTCCGCCAGCAGGTCACCCGCGAAGCAGGCGGGGCCCGCCACGTCCTGCACCACGTCGGGCCCCGCCTTCGGCCGCCCCTTGGTGTCGTACGCGGCCACCCTCAGCGGCCACGACTGCGGCGCGTACACCGTGCGGGCCGCCACCTGCACGCCCGCGTGCGTCACCGCGATCGCCCGGCCGCCCGCCGACTTCGTGTACTCGACCCGCGCCAGCACGATCCCGTGCTTGGCGAGCAGGGACCTCCCGAACTCCGTGACCAGCCCGAACCGCCCGTCGAACAGCCCCGGCACAGTGGCCGCCAGCAGCCGTGCGTACTGCGCGTACGCGGGAGTGTGGGCGTCCGAGCCGAAGTTCACCGGCAGCCCGCCGCCGATGTCGAGCGTGTCGATCTGCCGCCGCCCGGCCCGCTCGTTGATCTCCTCCGCGAGCCGGTACGTCTCAGCCACCCCGTGCGCCATCAGCTCCAGCGGCACCCCCTGCGAACCGGAGTGCGTGTGCAGCCGGGTCAGCCACGGCCGGTCCAGATACGCCCGCACCACCCACTCGCGCGCCCCCTCGTCCCGCAGCGCGACCCCGAACTTCGAGGTCGCCGTCGCCGTGGACAGAGCTCCGATCGAACCCCCGCCGACCTGCGGGTTCACCCGAAGCCCCAGGGGTGAGCGGGTCGACGCCGACCGGACCAGCGCGTCGACGCGCGCCAGCTCCTGGGGGTTGTCCGCGTTGACCGCGATGCCCAGCGCGAGTGCCTCCCGCAGCTCGGCGGGGGTCTTGGCGGGCGAGTCCAGGACCGTGCGGGCCGGCGGCACCCCGGCCGCGCGGGCGAGGGCCAGTTCGCCCGGGCTGGCGACCTCCATGCCGATGCCCTCCCGGTGCAGCAGCCGCAGCACCGGCACGAGCGGGGTCGCCTTCACCGCGAACGCGTGCAGCACGGGCGTACCCGGTGCGGTCACCGCGTCGAAGGCCGCCCGCAGGGCCGCCGCGGAGGCCCGGATGCCGGTGATGTCGAGGAGCCCGACGATGGGCGTGGCGGGGCCCACGAGTCCTTGTTCCACGGCCGCGCGAACCGCCTGGTCGCGCCGCGCGGCCCCGTCGGCTCCCTCGTCGGCCTCCCCGCGCGCCGCCCTGTCCCCTGTGCCTGTGTACGCAGTCATGCATCCAGCCAAACACCCGCGCCCCGCCCGTGGTGGCCCACGAAGGTATTGACTAGCTCTATTCAGGACATCAGGATGTGAATAACCGCTGGATGAACGGCATCACCCGAAGTGCTTACCGGAGTACTTACCAGTCGCCAGGAGGCAGACCATGTCAGGACCCCGTCCTGTCCGAGCACCGCGCGGTACGGAACTGAGCGCCCTGGGATGGCAGCAGGAAGCCGCTCTGCGGATGCTGCAGAACAACCTCGACCCCGAGGTCGCCGAACACCCCGACAAACTCGTCGTCTACGGCGGCACCGGCAAGGCCGCCCGCGACTGGCGTTCCTTCGACGCCATGGTCCGTACGCTGCGGACGCTGAAGCAGGACGAGACGATGCTCGTCCAGTCCGGCCGGCCGGTCGGTGTCATGCAGACCCACGAGTGGGCGCCGCGCGTCCTCATCGCCAACTCCAACCTGGTCGGCGACTGGGCGAACTGGGAGGAGTTCCGGCGCCTCGAAGCCCTCGGCCTCACCATGTACGGGCAGATGACCGCCGGGTCGTGGATCTACATCGGCACGCAGGGCATCCTCCAGGGCACCTACGAGACCTTCTCCGCCGTCGCCGCGAAGAAGTTCGGCGGGACGCTCGCCGGGACCATCACCCTGACGGCGGGCCTCGGCGGCATGGGCGGCGCCCAGCCGCTCGCCGTGACGATGAACGACGGCGTCGCGATCTGTATCGACGTCGATCCGCGCGCCATCGAGCGCCGCATCGAGCACCGCTTCCTGGACGTGCGGGCCGATTCCCTGGAGCACGCCCTCCAGCTCGCCGTCGAGGCCCGTGACGCCCGCCGCCCGCTCTCCATCGGCCTGCTCGGCAACGCCGCCGAGCTGCTGCCGCGGATGCTCGCCGAAAGCGCCCCGATCGACATCGTGACCGACCAGACCTCGGCCCACGACCCGCTGGCCTACCTGCCCGTGGGCGTCGACTTCGCCGACATGGCCTCGTACGCCGCGAAGGACCCTGCCGGCTTCACCACCAGGGCCCGCGAGTCCATGGCACGGCACGTGGAGGCCATGGTGGGCTTCATGGACGCCGGCGCCGAGGTCTTCGACTACGGCAACTCCATCCGGGGCGAGGCCCAACTCGCCGGATACGAGCGGGCGTTCGCCTTTCCCGGCTTCGTGCCCGCCTACATCCGGCCGCTGTTCTCCGAGGGCAGGGGGCCCTTCCGCTGGGCGGCCCTGTCCGGCGAGGCGTCCGACATCGCCAAGACCGACAAGGCGATCCTCGACCTCTTTCCCGAGGGTGACTCCGTTCAGAACGAGTCCCTCCACCGGTGGATCAAGCTGGCCGGTGAGCGCGTGCGCTTCCAGGGACTGCCCGCGCGGATCTGCTGGCTCGGCTACGGGGAGCGGGACAAGGCGGGCGAGCGCTTCAACGACATGGTCGCCTCCGGTGAGCTGGCGGCCCCCCTGGCCATCGGCCGCGACCACCTCGACTGCGGTTCGGTCGCCTCCCCGTACCGCGAGACCGAGGCCATGCTCGACGGCTCGGACGCGATCGCCGACTGGCCGTTGCTGAACGCGATGGTGAACGTGGCCTCCGGCGCGTCCTGGGTGTCCATCCACCACGGCGGCGGCGTGGGCATGGGGCGCTCCCTCCACGCGGGCCAGGTGACGGTGGCCGACGGCACGAAGCTGGCGGGCGAGAAGATCCGCCGCGTGCTGACGAACGACCCGGGCATGGGCGTCATCCGGCACGTGGACGCCGGGTACGACATCGCGGAGTCGGTCGCCGACGAGCGCGGCGTGCGCATCCCGATGCGGGAGGGCGAGTGAGCCGGCTGTCCGGTGGGCACCGGGATTCTTCCCCCACCCCGCCCC
>NZ_LIPP01000162.1 GCF_001418335.1 Streptomyces aurantiacus
GCTGCTCTCGGCGGGCGCCTCCGTCAACATCTACATGTTCCACGGCGGCACCAACTTCGGTTTCACGAACGGCGCCAACCACGACCACGCGTACGAGCCCATCGTGACCTCGTACGACTACGACGCGGCCCTCACCGAATCAGGCGACCCGAGTCCGAAGTACCACGCCTTCCGCGAGGTCATCGCCCGCCACGCCCCGGTCCCCGACGAGCCCGCCCCGGCGCCGTCACGCAAACTCCCGCCCACAGCGGTGGAGTTGACGCGCCGCGTCTCGCTGCTCGCGCACGCGAGCGTTCTGGCCAAACCGGTACGCGTCGACGCCGACCCGGTCACGATGGAGGAGCTGGGCCTGCGGGCGGGCTACGCCCTGTACCGCACCACGGTTCCCGTGTCCGGCGACGGCGTGCTGCGCTTCGCGGGCGGTGTCGGCGACCGCGCCCAGGTCTTCGTGGACGGCGCCCCCGTCGGCGTACTCGAACGCGAACGCCACGAGGAGGCCCTGCCCGTACGGCTCCCGCGGGCCGGCGCCACGCTGGACGTGCTCGTCGAGAACATGGGCGGTGTCAACTACGGCCCACGCATCGGCTCCCGGAAGGGCCTGCTCGGCCCGGTCACCTTCGACGGCACCGCGCTGCACGGATGGGACTGCCATCCCCTGGCCATGGACGCCGATGCCATGGACGCCGACGCCGACGCCGACGCCGACGCCGTGGGCTCGGTGCCCTTCGCCTCGGCTCAGTCGCCGGCGGAGTCGCCCGTGGACGCCGGGCCCGCCTTCCACCACGGCACGTTCGAGGTCCGGACGCCCGCCGACACCTTCCTCTCCCTGCCCGGCTGGACCAAGGGCCAGGCTTGGATCAACGGCTTCCACCTCGGCCGCTACTGGAACCGCGGCCCACAGCGCACGCTGTACGTACCGGCGCCCGTCCTGCGCCCCGGCACCAATGAACTGGTCCTGCTGGAACTGCAGGCCACGACCGAACCGCGCGTCCACCTCACGGACACGCCCGACCTGGGCCCGGTGAAGCCCTGACGGCCGGCTGAGCACAGCGGCACCCTCCGGCCCGGCGGCCTATCCTGTGGGCCAGCCGGGCGGGGCACGACCGCCGGGACGAACCGCGGACCCGAAGGACGTCACCCGCCATGACCCGAAGCGCCGGCGACGGCGCGCCGCCCCCAGGACCTGAACCCCACAAGAGCCTTCCCAAGGGCCGCAGCCGACGCAACTTCGCGGGAGCGCGCCCGGTGATGGACGACGTGGCGCGGCTGGCCGGTGTCTCCAAGCAGACGGTGTCCCGCGTACTGAACGACAACCCGGCCGTCCGCCCCGAGACCCGCGAGGCGGTCCGGACCGCCATGCGCACCCTCGGCTACCGCCCCAGCCGCAGCGCACGCTCCCTGGCCAGCGGCCGGACCCGCATGCTCGGCGTGATCTCCTTCGACGCGGCCCGTTTCGGCCCGGCCTCCATCCTGACCGCGATCAACACGGCGGCCCAGGAGGCCGGTTACCTGGTGAGTTCCATCGCGCTCGACACGGCCGACCGGGCCACCGTCGTACGCGCCGTGGACACGCTGTCGGCCGAGGGAGCGGACGGTGTGATCGCCATCGCCCCGCAGCGCTGGGTGGGCAGGGCGCTGGCGGAGGCACACCTCGACACTCCGCTGATGGTCCTGGAGAACGATCTCGGCAAGGACGCGTCGTTCGTCACGGCCGACAACCGGGCGGGCGCGCGCATGGCCACGGAGCACCTTCTGGACCTCGGCCACACGACGGTCCGGCACATCGCGGGCCCCCTGGGATGGCTGTCGGCGGACCGCAGGGTGGAAGCCTGGCGGGCCACACTGCGGGCGGCGGGGGCCCCGGTCCACGAGCCCCTCATCGGTGACTGGAGCGCGGACTCGGGTTACGAACTGGGCCGCGGGCTGGCCGGCCGTTCCGATGTCACCGCGATCTTCGCCTCCAACGACCAGATGGCACTCGGAGTGCTCCGCGCTCTTCATGAGTCGGGCCGTCATGTTCCCGATGACGTCAGTGTCGTCGGTTACGACGACATCCCGGAGGCCGCGCACCTGCTCCCGCCGCTGACCACGGTCCGTACCGACTTCGCCGAGATCGGTACGCGTTCCCTGCGGCTGCTCCTGTCCCAGCTGGACGGCCCACCGGAACCGGCGCCGAACCAGGTGGTGCCGGTCGAGCTGATCGTCCGCAGGAGCACGGGCCGGGCACCGAACCGTCGACCTTGAGCACGCCCCCAGGTCACGAGCCCGGCTCTCCGATCATCCGGCTCGCCGGTTCACCGGCTCCGCGGGGCGTTTGATCATTTGACGGACGGGCTGGGCGTCGGGGAGGTGGTGTTGACGTCCAACCCCGCGGGCAGGTTGAGGACGAGGACCGGCGAGCCCGGCTGCGGCGCGGGCGGGGTCATCTCGGCCTTGGGGAGTTTCGGCGGGGTGGTCTGCTGGAAGTTGACCTGGTCGTAGTTGACCAGGCCGGTCTTCTCCAACACCGTGATGTGGTCGAGGACGGTGTCGTTGGCGAGGTCGGCCAGCTCACGGATCATGCTGTTCTTGGTGTTGGCGCGGACCTTGGCGATGACCGGGAAGATCTGTCCGTGGGTCACGCGCATGATGTTCACGGCGGTGGTGTCGAACTGCTTGCCGGCGCTCCCGTCCACGGTCGCCACGAACTGCTGCTGTTGGGGGCTGGCCTGGTTGGGCAGGGTGACGCCCAGCTCGGGGGCGATCTTCCGGCACATCTCGTCGAGTCCGGCGTGCCCCGCGACCAGGTGCTCCCCGGCCTCCTTCATCGCCGGGGTCGTACCGCGCTTCATGGCCATCAGACCGAGCGGGTGCTCCCACAGCCCGGCCGCCCGCACCTTGACCACGAAGTCCCGGTCGGCCTCGGTCAACGGCCCGTACCGGGTGTTGGCGATGATCCGGTCCTGGCTGGTCGTCGTCTTCTCCACACCGAGGAGGGCGGGATACGCGAGCGCGGTGAGAGTCACGAGCAACCCACCGATCACGAATACGGTTCCTGCGGTGCGTTGTGTAACACGCATGCTGCCTCCTGAGCTGAACGACTCGTCCACAGGGGGTACGTACGAGACGCGCAAGGCAATCACCGTGCAGAGTAAATTTTGCGCTTCGCGGTCCGGCGGGGTCCGGCCCTGTCGGTCCGGCCGGCCCGGCCGGCCGATCTCGGGTTGCCAGTTTGCCAGTTTGCCAGCTCGTCCGTTTGTCAGTGGCGGGTGCCAGGATTCTCGTCATGACGGACTCGACCGACGGCTGGCAGTCCTTCCTGGACCGATGGAGCCAGGAGTGGGCGGACGCACAGGACCCGAACACACCGGCAGGCGGTGCGCGCGAGGGGGACGAGAAAGCCCGGCGTGCAGGCTGGCTCGGATTCCCGCCCGCGTCCGAGGAACGGATCCAGGCCCTTGAGGAACGGCTCGGACACCGGCTGCCACCCTCGTACCGGACGTTCCTGACGGTGAGCGACGGCTGGCGGCACGCGGGGGCTTCGTGTGGCTGCTCGCCGGTACCGATCACGCACGCGACCCTCGCCCCGCCTTGGGCCTGTTGCTCTCGGGCTTGGTTGGTGGAGCCGGTCGCGGTCACCGAACGGTCGTCGACGGCGTGAGCTGCAAGATCGCGTCAGCGGTGGCCCGAGGTTCCTCCCGGGGCGGGAAGTGACCGATGCCGGGCAGCACCACCCGCCGGTAGGCGTCGGCGAACAACTCGTCCTTTCCCTCGGTGGTGGAGGCGAGGTTGTCACCATCGCACTCCCCATGCACGACGAGGGTCGGGACGCGGATCAGCGGCGGCTCGGCAAGCCGATCCTCGATGTCCTGGTAAGCAGGATCGCCAGCGGCCTCGCCCCAACGGTGCAGATAGGCATGCACGCTCACCTCCGCCCAGTCGGGGTTGTCCCAGGCACCGGCAGCCTGAGCGAACGCCGACTCGGTGAAATCCCATTCCGGGGACCAAGTGGTCCACAGGTAGCGGCACAAGTCGCGGCGGTCGTCGTCCAGGGCTCGGCGGCCACGGGCTGAGGCAACGAACCACTCGTACCAATAGGCGTGTGTCAGCGAATACGGGAGCGGGGCATCGGGGCGGTTGGTCGAATAGCCCGCGGACATCGCCACCAGCGCGCGTAGTCGATCCGGAAACAGCGAGCCGAGTACGTAGCCGGCCCGAGCCCCCCAATCGTGACCGGCCACGACCACGTCACGCAGGTCCAGGGCATCGAGGAAGTCGGCCAGGTCCCGGCCTAGTGCGCCGATCTGCCCACTGCGTGGCCTGTCCGGGGAGTGGAACCTGGTGGGCCCGAAACCGCGCAGATACGGCCGGTAGACCCGGCAGCCCGCCCGGTGCAGATGCGGCAGCACACCGTCCCAGCAGTGGATGTCGTCAGGCCAGCCGTGCACCGCCAGTACGGGATGCCCGTCCGCGGGACCACTCACGTCATAGGCGACCCGCAGTACAGGGGTATCGACAAACTCCGACATGGTGGGCGGGGTCACCACGCGGCGCCGACCGAAACCCGAGGACGACCGACGACCGACCACCGGTGCTCGATGCTCGGTGGGTTCATCACGGGCCGCGACGAGCGGAAGGCATTTCAGCGGCAGACTTTGCAGCGGCACGCATCCCACGGCCGACAGCGCGATAGGCCCCGCGCGAGTGCTCGCTCCGGCGCCCGGGAGTGCTTGCTCGGACGCCCGGCGCGCGGGAGGCCGTACCGGTCCAGTGGCTCAGCCGGAGTCGCCGGTGGCTTCGGCGGCACGGCCGGAGGGCAAAAGCAGACGGATGTCCGCAGGCAGCACCCCGGCGACCTTCTCGTTCAGTTCCGGAGTGAGGGCGGCATCGAGCACCTCCAGCACGGCGGCGGCCTCGCGCAGGGCCGCGTCCTCGTCCGTGCCCGCACGCCCGGCGATCCGTCCGGCAAACACGGTCAGGTCGAACCGCTCCCCCGAGGTGTGCGAGCGGCCGTCGGCGGAAGGCAGCTCCGCTGCCTGACGCATGGGGTCGGCCAGTTCCGGTGGAAGCTGGGCGGACATGTGCTCCGCGAGCCCGGACGGCAGCCGTTCGGCCAGTGTGATCAGTACTGCTCGCGTCGCGCGGTCGGCCGATCCCCGGTCCGGCAGCTGAGCGAGCGCCTGCACTTTTCCGATCATCTCGTCATGCCGCATGAGGTGGTGTCCTTCCACATGATGTGGTCCCCGCTGCTGTTCTCTGCGCATGCCGGCAGTTCGGCGACAGGTGAGTACCCGGCGAGTACCCAGCGCACTGCCCGTACACCGGGCGACGACGCCGACCGGGGCCCGGTCGCGCGGCTCGCGGTGCTCTGCCGGCGGGCTGATCCTCTTGCTTCTCCGGGATCACGGGCCGGAAACGGCCAGGCACGGCCGGCGCCCGCAGCGGCGCAGGCGATCGGCTGCTGCATCCGCTAGGGGCACGTCGACCATGGTCGAAAACTGCGTACCGTACCGTCCGCCCGCAGTCCCGTTGTGACGACCAGCGACATCGGGCGGCACTGCATCGCCCCAGTGGCCCCAGCGGCCTCCGTGGCCTCAGTGGCCGAAGAGATGGATCCGCCTGCCGCGGGCCCGGTGGTGCGGTGCGGGTGCCCTCTCGGGCCCCGTGGCCGGCGACGTGGGGGCCGCCGCCCCTACCCCAGCCCCCGTGGTCGACCCGGCCGCTCCCCCACTCTCGGACAGCCGGGCGGCCAGCGCATCGCGTTCGTTGCGCAACCGTGCCTTTCGGGTGCGCCGGTGCAGGGCGCCACCCACGGCCATCCACAAGCCCAGCGAGAAGATCAGGGCCAGGGCGAGGCCGGCGCAGAAGATCTCCAGGGTGTTCATGGTGGCGATGTCGTTGCCGAGGACGGACACCGTGTAGTGGGGGCCGCCTGTGAGGTTGTCGGAGATCGCCAGTCCTGTGAAGGCGGCGGTCGCGGCCAGCAGAAGTAGTCCAAGAATCAGCATGCCCGGTCACCTCCGGTTTCTGCATCTGCGACTACCCGCCATAGGCCGCCCCTAACGCCGCCTGCTGGCGCTGGTTGGGGGAAGCTGCCTTCGGCGGCGGCCTCGACAGGAGGTCGTTGCCTTTCAGACTCCCGGGGCGGTACGAGCCAGGTACCTCCCGGGACCGGTCGTCGGCCAGGCGCGGCCCGAGTCACAGGGCTTCAGGCAATGGTGATGTCGAGGTCGACGACCACGCCGAAATGATCGCTCGCCCAGATGCCGTCGACCGGGCGGTCGAAGGCGAGCGCGGCGGTGTCGATCGTGCATTGCGCTTTGGGATGCGTCAGCCGTGATCCGACGAACACGTAGTCGATGCGGCGGTGATGTGCCCCCTGCCCGACGACCTGCTCGATCACCGTGCGGGCGCTGGGGTTCGCCGTGGTCCACGTGTGACCCGGCCCGTCGCCGGCGAGCGCCCATGCGTCGTGGTAGCTCACGCTGCGCCCCGACAGGGCCTGCGCACCGGTCAGGTAGCGGATGCAGGCCGCTTCGGGTACGGCGGTGAAGTCGCCGGCGATCACGGTGGGCAGGTCGGTGCGGTGGCGGGCGTCGAGATCGGTGAGCGCCATGACCTGGAGCTCACGCGCCGCCTCGGCCTCGGGCCGCCAAGAGGTCGTCGTCACGATGAACAGCATGTCGCCCAGGTCCGGGACCGCCACCCGTGCGGCCAGCGTGCGCCATGGCACGTCAAGTTCGCCGGCCTGGCGCAGGTCCAGCCATTCGACGATTCGATGCGGCCAGCGTGTGGCGATCGCATTGCCGCCGTACTGCGCCGCGTGGGGCGGCTCGACCGCGGCCACGTCACGCTGATGGGTCGCCTGCAGGCCGAGTCCCTCCGTGAGGACTCCCAGCTGATCGCGGTCGCCGGTGCGGACGACCTCCTGCAGGCCCAGCAGATCCGGTTTGAGCCTGCGCAGCCCTTGGTTGATCACCCGCATGCGGGCATCGCTGTCGCCTTCCTCGTTCCAGACGTTGAGGGTCATGACCCGGAGCCGCATGGCGGAACCCTTCCGTGTCTTCACCGGTGCACGTTCACGTCGACGCCAGTCGCCAGTCATGCGTACAGGTACCCAGGTACCGGGATCTCCCGACTGCCTTCGCCGAGTTAGCCGAGTTAGCCGAGTTCGCCAAGTTCGTCGCGTCCGGTCCACGACGCATCGGCGTCGCGGTCATCGGCGTTCCGCCCGGCGCCGATGAAGCCGCGGCGGGCCGGGACGGGGATGCTGCTTTTCGCGGCATGGCCTCCGACGACGCGGGTACTGACAGGACCTCTGAGGCCATC
This sequence comes from Streptomyces aurantiacus, assembly GCF_001418335.1. GTDB lineage: Bacteria > Actinomycetota > Actinomycetes > Streptomycetales > Streptomycetaceae > Streptomyces > Streptomyces aurantiacus. The sequence continues at coordinate 7,309 of NZ_LIPP01000162.1, forward strand.
AAACGCCGGGCCGCCCGCTCAGGGCTCATGAAGCAGGCTGAGCACGGGTAGCCCGGCAACCCGCAACCTGTTACCAAGAAGGCGATTCTGTGCTCGCGCTCGCCGGCCGCCTTTCGGGAACCGCCGTGGGACTGACCGAGGGCGCGAAACCCGTCTCGGACGACAAAGGGGTCCCGTACGAGTGGACGAGGTGAACGTCAACTGGCTGCCGCGGAAGGCGGCGCCGCTGAGCACGCTGTGATGCTGAGCAGGCCGTGGTGCTGAGCATGCGGTGGTGGCAACGGCATCCGCAGTGGACCATGGCGGTCGGGGCGCTGTGCGTGTCGGCGTCGGCCGTGCTGCTGAACCTGGCCAAGGCTTCTCCGGGGACGGCGTCGTTCTACCGGTGCGTGCTCGCCCTGCCCGCGCTGTTCGCCATCGGCACGGTGGAGCGCCGCAGGGAGGGACCGCCGCGGCATCGACAGCGGCTGCTGGCCGCGGCAGCGGGTGCGCTGTTCGCCGGGGACATGATGCTGTGGACCCAGGCCATCGCCGAGGTCGGCGCCGGCCTGTCCACCGTACTGGTGAACGTGCAGGTCGTACTGGTGCCGCTCCTGGCTCTGCTGGTCGACCGCGAAGCCCTCCCGCCGCTACCTCCTGGCCCTGCCGGTGGTGCTGGTCGGCGTGGTGCTCACTGCCGGGCTGATCGGCAGCGCCACGGTGGGCAGCGACCCGATGCGGGGGACCATGCACGCGGTCCTGGCTGCGGTGTGCTACTGGGGGTTCCTGTACCTGCTGCGCCGCAGCGGCCACCACGGCCACGTCAAACAGTCCTATATGGACGTCACGGTGTCCGCGGCCGTGGTGTCCCTGATCGCGGGAATCCTGTGGCACGGCGTGGACCTGGCGCCGGGCTGGGTGGTCATCGGCTGGCTGCTCGCCGTCGCCGCATTCGGGCAGGTGCTGGGCTGGCTGCTGGTCGCCGTGTCCACACCCAGGCTGCCCAGCCACGTCGGTGCCATTCTGCTGCTGCTCACCCCGGTCGGCGCCGTCGCGCTGAGCGCCCTGGTGCTCGGCGAACACCCCACACCGGAGCAACTGGCGGGCTGCCTGCTCATCCTCGCCGGCGCCCAGATCGCCACCCTGCACCGCCCGGACACGCACCGCCGGTCCGAACCCACAGACCACCGCTGAGGTGTCGGTCGCGGTCCCCAGGTGAGAAGCCTTGCGAGCCAACGTGACCGGTCGCGGCCGGACTGGGCGGGGGCCTCACCGATCAAGAGCACGATGGGCAGGCGAGAGCCGATGCTCAGACCTTGATGACGGTGATGCGAGAGCCGCACAGGGTGGTGAGATCCTCGGGGTCCGAGGTGAGAACTGTCGCCGGTCCGGGGGCGGCGAGGGCGGTGGCGCCGAGCATGGCGTCGATGGCGTACTTGTGGCCGTGCAGGCCGGCGTCGGCGAGGAGGGCGCTGGCGTGACGGGCGATGGGCTCGGTGACCGGTTCGACGACGAGGCGGGAGAGGATCCACTCCAGGGCCGGGCGGTTGATCCGAGGGTGCATCACCTCCACAAGGATGGCTGCGGAAGTGATCACCCGCAGGTCGTCGGCGCGAGCGAGGGCCAGCCAGCCGGTGACGGTGCGGTCGCGAAGGACGGCCTTGGCCAGCCCCTCGCTGTCGAGGACCAGGGTGCCGCCGGGGGTAGCGGCGGAGGAGCGGGTCACGCGGCGTTCGACCCGCCTTGCGTTTGCTGCTGGCGAGCCTGGTGGAGCTGGTCGCGCAGGGCCTGGATCTCTTCGTCGGTGATGGGCCCGTGCTCGGCCTCGGCGACCTGAATGAGTTCGTTGAGATTGTCCCGCTCGATCTGGCGCGCGACGGCAGCGGCGACGTAGGCGGACAGGCCCGAAGGGCCGCTGCGGGCCTTGGCGGCTTCGGCGATGCCACGGGGCATGGTGATCGAGTACTTACCGGTAGGGTCACTCATGCTACTCATCCTACCTCTGACCCTCCTTCTGATCCTCCCTGTGTCGAGTGGGCTGGCGCAGAAGGGGACCGCGCGCCGTCGCTGCTGTCGGCGCTTGATGTGGGCATCTGCAAGGGCCGCGGCAAAGGCGTCCGCATCGCCGCTGGCTCTACAACCGTGCCGGCGCCGGCGCCGCCGACTGACCCCGCCGAGGTGTGGGGACCGGCGGTCGCCCGCTATCGCGTGATCGCGCGGAGCAATCGCCCGCCGGCGCGACCGCCGTCCCGTGTCCCCAAGCTTGCGAGCACCCGGGGCCCGCAGAGCCTATCCACCCGTCCGCCTCGCCCGGAAGCGAGTTTCCCATGGCCGTGACTGCCCCTCGCTCTGCTCTTCGGCTTCGTCCCGTTCATGCTGCTGCGTTCCAAGGCCCCGAAGCAGGCTCCGCGTTCGCCGCCGTGATGTTCGGCTTCCACCTCGCCGACAGCGGCGCCGCCGACACCGTCAACCAGTTCATGAGTGCCATCGTCACCGCGCACCCGGACTTGCAGGAGACGGGGTGCGGACGAAGAGATCGTGGCGGGCGGCGCCTGGTTCGTTCTATGCGGCGCTCTACTACGCAGGTCTCAGGCCCGCTGAGGCGAGGACAACGAGAGAGAGCGGGAGTCAGTGAGACTGACTCCCGCTCTCTCATGTCGGCATCCGCCCAGCTCAGCGCCTTGTTCTTGCTGGCTGTGTGGCGAGTGCCCCCGGCAGGATTCGAACCTGCGCACACGGCTCCGGAGCCCGGATGAGAGCAAGGGGCGACAGAGCGCCTGACCAGCGGCGGAGGATCCTCGCGCGCGCATGCCGAGCAACATCATCACGCCCCTATTACGTGGGCGACCTATCAGGCGGCCGGTCGGGCCCGTATCGTCGGAGCATGATCTCGGGCAGCGGCGGGGGACCGGACGGCGGCGGCACGGAGTTCACTGCGGAGGGCCTGGCACCCATTCTCCAGGAGGCGTGCACGACGGCCGGACTCGACTCCGGCGAAGCCGAGTTGCTGCGGCTCGGATCGAACGCGGTCTACCGCTTGGCGTCATTACCGATCATCGTCCGCGTCGCGCGTGACCCATCGGTCCTGGCGGAGATGGACCGAGCGGTGAGGGTGGCCCGCTGGCTGGAGTCGGAGGACTTCCCGGCCACACGAGTGCCAGCACAGATCGCTCAGCCGCTCGTCGTCAGCGGCCTGGTGGTCACCTTCTGGGAGAGCGTCCAGGAGAACGTGGAGTACGCCACCATCGGCGAGCTGGCCGATCTGCTGCGCCGCCTGCACTGGCTCGAAGAGCCGCAGGCGCTGGGCCTGCCGTACTTCGACCCGCTGGCCAAACTGGCGGCGTCCCTTGAAGGGCTGGATGGCGTCTCGGGGGAGGACCGGAAGTTCCTGGAGGAACGAGCGGCCAAGCTCGCCAAGGATTACGGCCGTCTGGACTTCGTCCTCCCCTTCGGCATGATCCACGGGGATGCCAACATCGGGAACCTCCTCCGCCACCGAGACGGGCACGCGGTTTTCATCGATCTGGACGGCTTCACGTTGGCCCCGCGCGAATGGGACCTGATCCTGACGGCGATCTACTACGACCGCTATGGCTGGCACTCGAAGGCGGAGTACGCGGAGTTCGTCCACCGCTACGGCTTCGACCTGATGAACTGGCCGGGGTACGAGACGCTGGCTGATCTGCGTGAGCTGATGATGGTCGCGTGGCTCGGCCGCCAGGTCACGAACAGCGAGCGGTCCGCCGCGGAGTTCGCCCGACGGGTGCGGTCCCTCCGCACAGGGGAGGAACGGGACGAGTGGAACGCGTTCTGAGCGGTGGGCCGGTGCGCTCGGAGCCTCAGACAGCGGCGTGATCGCCGGAAGCCACCCACAGTCTGTGTTCTCTGACTTGCTCGGTGAAGATGTGCACCGCGGTGCTCTGGCCGGCCGTTAGAAGGTTCTGCCGGAACTCGGCGAGATAGCTGACACATCGCGCGGACTTCAGCTGCTCTCCCAAATCGAGTGCGTCCAGCGCCACACGGCACGCCTCCTCGACGTCTCCGGCTCGTAGGTGCGCGTCGGCCAGGACCATGGTCGCGAAAAAGTCGCTCCGTACGTGGTTGCCGCTCATGGCGTTCTCCGCGTGGGCGACGGCCTGGCGGGCGCTGTCGACGTCACGGAAGCAGTGAGCGGCCTCGGCGGCAAGTTCGGCTTCGTCGAAGTAGCTGATCCACTCCGGCTCGTCCTCACTGTTGCGGCTCTCCAGTGCCTTCGTGGCCGCGTTCAGTGCTGCCTCGCAGGCGCGCACGTCACCGGTTCGGGCGAGGGCACGAGCCTCCATGGCGTGGAACTGGGCGCGCAGCGTCGGTGTGGCCACGGGGGAGATCCCCATGAGCGCGGCCCGAGCGAGCGTGGCGGCCTCCGTGTAGCGACCGAGGAACGTTGCCTGATGGCTCATGGCCGACAGGATGCTTCCGGCGAGCCGACGGTCGTTGGCGTCCTGGGCCAACCGGAGGGCCTGAAGAAAGTACCGCTGCGCCAAGCCATGACGGCAGGCGTCGTACGACATCCAACCGGCGAGGAGCGTCGCTTCCGCCACGGTGGAGAACAAGGCCCGACCGACCTGTTCGGTGTACTGCCCGCGCAGGAGCGGCACCACTTCGGTGCTGAGGTACTGGATGGCCGCGTGCCGAGCGTGGTCGCCGCCGAACCGGTCGTCCAGCTCGGCGAACATGTCCGCAGTGGTCTTGATCGCTGCCACGTCTCCGAGACCGACCCGGATTCCGTCCTTGCGCTGCCTGGGAATCGCCGGGTCGGGCGCAACCAGCCACCGGAGGGACGCTTCACTCCATGCGGGCCCGGACGGCTCAGCCTGCAAAAGCGGCTCGTATCGATTGAGATCAGCACGCCACAACTGCCCGACCGCTTCGATCGCGTCGTCGGGACTCGCCGGATAGGTAACGTCCATGAGCGACGTATCCCGTCCGCTCCCATGGGTCAGTCCGAGTTCGGCGGCGCTGAGTCCGAACACCTCGCACAGCAACGGACCATAGAAGTCGTCCGGGACGCTATGGCCGTTCTCCCAGCTTGCGATACGACGTTTCACACTGGTGTCCGCCGGAAGCTGGTGCCCGCGTCGAGCAGCGACCTGTCGCACCTCGCGTACCAACCGCGGCTGACTCCAACCCCTGTCCGCACGGGCCTGCCGTAAACGGATGTTGGTCGGCTGCATGGAAGACGTGACCGTTCCCTCCCTGCGCGTGCACTGGTGGGATTGTTGGGGTCAGTGACTCTGTGGATCCACGTCTGAATGTACGCGCGGTTCACTACCGAGCGCCCCAAGTAAGCCCAGATGCGCAGCGGTTGCGCCCTGACGGGGGATGACGCGTCCACGCGTGACGCGTCATCCCCCGTCATCTCTCGTCATCTGCCCTGGCCAGGGGCTTAACCCCGAGTCTGGACGCAGGACGGCATCGCGACCGTGACCGAGTCAGACCGAGGTGAGATGACGTGCAGAGGATGACCACAAGAGGCGTCGAATGGCTCTCCGCGGCGGCAGATGACCCAGCCGAATGCCGAACGGTCTGGGCGAGTGATCCGCGCGCCCCGTACGCGCTGGCAGCAGGTCGCTTCTTCGACACGGTGACGGTCGAGCAGCGGGTCGGTATGGAGACCTTCGACCAGCTTCTCCGCAGAGGGCTGCCATTCGGGCCTGCAGTGCTTGATCGTAAAGCGCAGCGAGTCGGCTTCTTCCTTGGCTCGCAAAGTCAGGAGACCTTCACTCACCACCTGACGCGGGAAGAAGGAGATCCACCCGCGTACCGCTACCTGGGACCCGGCTCCGTAGTCGTCGTTCCGGGACCCATGCCGATGAGTGGTGACCGCTACCAGTGGCTCCGCGCCCCGGCCCGGCGGCCCATCGCCAATCCGCTGCGTCCGGTCGCCCTGGCCACCATGCTCGTCGCCTCAGCCGAACTGCTCGCTCGTGTGAACCGGTACGGCGAGCGCTACCCGTCTGCGGCTGCCCTCGCCCTGTCTGCTTTCGAGGGGGCCCGGCTTGATGGGGAATGACGCGACTCACCGGCACGACGCTGCCACCTGGTCGCCTCTGGACAGCGACGACTGGTACACCACACGCAACGCGACAACCGCCCTCCGGGACGCACTGCTGAGTGCTGGCTTGGAGAAGGACTTCCCCTACCTGCGCGCCGAAATGAACGCGTTCGGACAGGGCTTGGTCGAGCTGGGCCGTGTTTCCCCGGCCACCGCGGAACGCCTGGCGGAACTGTTGCGTCTGGCGCTTACTGCGGGACTACGGCGACTGGAAGATGGCAAAGCCGAATCCACGGAACACCGAACAGGAAGGGACTGACGTAATGACCGACCGACGGGGAGTCGTCGCGAAACGAGCTGAGGACCTGATGCCGGGAGTGCCCTACGTCCGTGGCTGGGCACAGGCGCGACGCAGCGCCGGCTTATTGGCCGTACAGCTCACCGCTTTGGGCCTAGAGCCGGACTTCCCTGGTCTCACAGCTGACGTGAACGTCTCGGGAGATGGCTTGGTACGCCTCGGCACCGTTCGCCCTGAAGCGGCCGTGATGCTGGCGCAACTGATCCTGTCGGGCCTTGCGGCGCAGACGCCGAGGCAAGCGGAGACGACAATGCGCGAGGCAAGGAACGCCCGACACGACTCGTCGGCTGCCTGACCCATTTCGGCCCGAGAAGCCTCGGCCGGTTGCAGTACGAGCCTGCTCCTGCATCCGGCTGCCCCAGCCCCGTACATCACCGTTCCCCCCGGCGGATGATGTGCGGGGCCCTTCGCTGTCCTCGATTCCCGTACTGCTCCGGTCTGCCGCTCGGCCGGGACCGGCGCCCCAGCGCCGCAGCCCGGACGAACGGCAGACCGGTGGGCTAGGGGAACGGAGACGGGACTGATGTTGGGCTTCGCGTAGCAGAACATCAGCTTGGGAAGCTGCGGTCATCTGGGGCCGGTTCGCACGTTGACCAGGGCGAAAGCTGACCCAGCAGCCTCTCTGGGCGGGGCGGCTTTCACCGTGATTCCCCGCTGTTCCCCGCTCGATCTGGTGCGGCTGTGGTGCGAGCTGCCGTCCGGATGCCTATCGCTTCTGCGCTCGGTACTTCTTCATCAGCGCAGTGATCCGCGTCTGATCCGCCCCGCCATTCAGCTCGGTCAGGAGATCGTCAGGACACAACTCGTAAAGGTCGCCCCACCATCGGCGTCCACGGTTGTCCCAAATTCGATAGCCACCCGGCACGCCCCGGGCGACGTAGAGTCTTCTGCTCACTGCCCCTACCTCCGGCAAGGCTGGGCCGTCCCACAGCCTCGTCCTCGCATGACCATACGCAGAGTACGGCCGCCCTACGAGCAGTGCGCGACAGCGCTCGCCCCCCACGCTCTCCAACTGTGGTGGTGGGGGCTGAGGTGTCGTTCAGGGGCGTTCATCTGCGTTCATGGGCGGCTGCCCGCTGGAGTGGGGACGGCTCCGGGTCTGGCCTGAACGGCCGTGAACGGAGCTGAATGAGACGGAAACTGAGACGGGCGGCCGAACCACCGACGCACCTTGCCCTCTCAGGAACATGATCACCTTGGAGGCGCTTCACTGCAGGAAATCACTGTTTGTCCTACACAGACCGACTCAGGGCACCACGATGTACGCACCATCGTGAGAGGGCACCCATGACTACCACCCTTGCCAAAGGCGGCAACGCTGTCTTGTCCGCAGCGGTCTGCCGCGTCACCCTTACCTCGCTCACTACGGGCATCGACGTCTCTGCTGTTCTGCTCGGACATGACGGCAAGGTGCGGAGTGATGACGATCTGGTCTTCTACAATCACTCCTCGCAGGACGGGATCGTACTGAACGGGCAGACGATCGTCGCGGATCTGGTCGCGGTCCCTGCGACAGTCGACCGTGTTGCCGTCGTCGCAAGCATTGACCCTGAGCTGCCAGCTACTCGCTTCGACGCGAGCAACACCCCTCATGCGGTCATCGAGTGTGGGAGCACACGGATCACGTTTGCGCCGCCGCCGCTCACGCATCGGGAGACGGTGGCCATCCTCGTTGAGCTCTACCGACGGGCAGGCGTTTGGAAGGCAAGGGCAGTAGGCCAGGGGTGGGACACGGGACTGGCGGGTCTGGCCTCGGACTTCGGCATCGTTGTGGATGACCCCGGGCCGTCCACGGCGCAATCTCCGTCTGCGGCGACTGCCACACAGGCCCGGCACGCGACTGCTGCGCCCCCACGACCCGCCTACGCACCGAACGCCTCACCGGGGGGTGCACCAGTCCCGCTGACGACGACACCGACTCGCCCTCTCGTCCCGCTGGGCAAAGTCGCTCTCACCAAGGCCGGCCACGCGACTATTGACATGCGCAAGGACGACCCGAGCCTTGTCGTGACGGCCACACTCGAATGGAACGGCGGAAGCGCAGCCCGAAGACAAGCTGGCGCCGACCTCGACCTGTACGCCCTCTATGTCCCTGGAAGTCTTGTCACTCTGGCTGGCAAGCGCCCAAACAAGTCAGATCAGGTCGTCTACTACCGCCAGCTGGGATCGCCCTTCGCGCCGCCCTACATCGCCCTGGATGGCGACGCTCGGGCGCCGGGCCGCGAGACGGTTACGATCCGTCGCCCCGACCTCCAGGGCTACGTCCTTCTCTGTGCCTATAGCGCGGTGGAAAACGGGGCCGGTTCGTTCAAGTCCTACGGTGCTCGGGCAGTCGTCACCGACGGGCGGGGTTCCACGGTGTCGGTGCCACTGTTCAACAACCGCAACTTGTCCTACTGGGTCGCCATCGCCTTGATCGACTTCACCGTTCCCGGCGGTGCCCAGATCCGGCACGTCGAGAAGTACAGCGGCAACCACGTCGAGGCCCGCCCCACCCTCTACTCGAACGGGAACTTCCGCATGAGCACCGGAAAGGTCGAATTCAAGACGAGATAGTTGGCAGCAAGATCAGGTCCATCGTCAAGTGGCTGGCGTCTGCCGGGTCCCGCATCCCGGAGGCCCTGAGCTTGGGAAGCTCGGGTTCTACGGCGCCGAGAGGCTTGCTGACCTGCTGCTGAGCGGCGTCATGGCCTGAGGGTGTGCTGGGTGGGGTGACTGCTGTTCCCCGTGGTTCCCCCGCAGTATCTGGCACGGGATTGGCACGGGAGTACGTTCAGGCGGGTGAGTCAGTCGCGCCGCGAACTCGGCACGCCAATGTCGGCGCCGAGGTCGGTAGAGGCGGTCAACGAATGGGCCGCGGTTCTCAGATCGTTCTCCCATCCCGGGAGGTCGTCAGGGCCGATCCATTCGCTGTAGTCCGCTGCGACGGAGAGGAACCGTGTTTCCTCTTGGGTGCGGGCCGCGACCGTCATTGACAACCGGTCGGCTACGTCCTTGGGGCTCAGCTCGCCTTTCGCGAGACCGAACGCGAGTCTCGCGAGGAGGCATCGGCCGGCTGCCTCCTCGTCGGGAAGAGGTATGCCGAGTTCGTGCAGGGCTTGGACGTACAGCTCACGGATCTCGGTCTCGTCGCTCCTGCGCGGCAGTCCGGCGAGCTCGCGCAGGGCAGGGGAATCACGCCCGTCGACGAGCGCATGCGCAGCGAGCGTCGGGAGCTCCTCGGGTGGGAGTACCTCCGCTACGTACTGCCAAGCGCTGTGCTGCAACCGATCCATGGGCCAATGGTGGAGGCGATGAGACATCCTGACCAGCCGATTGCCGTTGTGGCCTCGGCTTCTTCTTGCCCTGGGTCTTGTCGGGGATCTTGGTGAGCTGGGTTTTTGCTGGTCGAGGACGGTGGGCTCGTGCGCCTGGTGGTCGTCGTTGGTCGTCATTGGCCACCGTCGAGCAGCCTCGGACGGCCCAGAGACGGCCCAGCTTTGATGCCCTCGGCTGACGTCGACACCTTCGACACGCCCCGTCTGAACCTCAGCCGACGACAGTCAGCCACGACGGCGGGCGCGCCGATCGACTACGCGCGCGTGTGCCTCGCTCCGCCCCCACGGACCTCAGCCATGCTGTCGGTGCCGTCGACCACAGCAAGCCGTGACGGCCGGCCCGTGACGCGAGCACTTGAGCCCGACCACCGTGGACTTTTCGTTACGGGGTTGCCTGATCTCTCGTACGGAGAAATTCCTCCGTCATAACGGAAATTAAATCCGGTTCAACGCGTATTGCCACCGAGAGGCAAATTTGCCAGTGCCCAACCGTTAGGGCTTGCGCTATGAGAGGTCGAGAGTCCGTGGGCGATAGATTGGACGCCAGATTAGAAAGCGCTCGAGCTTGCTCAGGAAGGTAAGAAATGGAATGGGCGACTTGTTCAGCTTTGTCGACCTGACCGCTGACGGCAAGGCCCTGAACAACAACACCCAGAGCCTGCGCTTGTAAGACGGGAAGATTGATTGAACGTGCGATTATTTCAGCTTTTTCTATACAGCCTTGATTAACGCCTGCTTGGGTAATCGAGAGAAGGGTTCTGGCCTTTCTGCGAGATTCGGAGATCGCGCTAGCAATCCGCTGCGCTTGATCAACTTTACGGGATTTGGCGGCAGCCACGGCGACTGCTGCGAGCGCTTTTTGTTGCGCGGTCGATTCGATCATCGAGAGAACCATGGTCTCGGCTCGATCCAGGTTTCCGGCGTGAGCAAGACGCTGCGCGATCTGAGCCGCTAGCTGATCGCGATAGGTTGGGTTAGCGATCTTATTAGAAATTGCGACGGCTTGATCAAACAGTCTCTCTGCTGCTTCTTTATTCCCGAGGTCAATCAGAGTTTCCCCAAGGGAAACGAGCGCTTTTGCGCGAAGCGGATTATTCTGAATAGAGCCCGCACATCGCACGGCTCGCTCAATGTCGCCAGTTTCTGCTATGGCGCGAGAGATGGCGGCGACCGATTTGAATTGACTATACGGGTTATCGATCGTCGTGGAAATCTCTTCCGCTGCCTGAAAATCTTGAGAAACGAGTGCGTCTCTCACCTCCTTTGAGTAATCCGCGTGGGCGTCCATATGGAGTGTCGAACTACTTTCATCGTCCCTTTTGGGTGATGTCGTAAAATCGACTCTAGGTGCCGACAGTTTGGCCAGCGCCTTCTCCTTCATCGTTGGATCGCGGATTAAAGCGGCCATTTTCTTTGCCTGCTCTAATTCTCCAGCGGCAGCGGCCACGGTCGCAATTATCGAAACAGTCTTATCCTGCTGAGATCCATTTTCCATTGAGGCGGCGAGCTTCATTGCCTGCTCAAAATCACCAGATCGGGCTATGGCCTCCGCTACAACGGTCAATGTTCGTTCTCGCTGAGGGAGGTCGGAGATAGACCGGGCGACTTTCTCGGCACGATCAATATCACCCACCGCGGCCGCTGCTTGTGACAGCAGGGCGAGTCCCTTTACCGTTTGAGATGGGCCACTTACCTTCCTAGCCTCCCGTTCGGTCTCGATTGCCACGTCGATAGCTTTGTTCTCGTAGCCGGCTGCAGCGAGACCGGACGCCAAAGCGGCAAGCGCCTTCAGTCTTCTATTCGCCCCCATAATCTGCCGGGCGGTCACTTCTGCTCGGTCTGGGTCCTTCGCCATCGCAGCCGCACGAGCGAGAGCGTTAAGAGTTTCTTCGCGGTCGGAAGATCTGCCAATGAGGCTGACGACTTGCTCGGCATTGTTCAGTATTTCGATAGCCTTACTGAACCGCCCTATGGAACTGGCAGCAAAAGCAACAAATGCAAGGGTCCATGCTTTTCTGCTGGGATTGCGGATTGCGCGAGCCGTTGCTTCAGCCATCGCCATAGTTTTGACGGCTTCGCGGTGTTTTCCACCAAAATCCTCTCCCTTGGCTATGGCAGCAAGGGCTTGCGCGTGCTCAGAGCGACTTTGTATAGAATTGGCAATCCGGCGACTGTATGCTATGTCACCAGCATTGGCTGACTCGATGCTAATGGCCATCAAAGCTAGCGCACGTTCAGACCGAGCAGTAATTTTCTCAGCAATTTCGCTAGCGCGATGCGGATTTCCCGCAGCTGCGGTAGCGCGCACAATGGATACAAGGACTTGACCTTGGCGAGGCGCGTCAGTTAGTGCATTGGTTGCCAGTTCGGCGCGCTCAATCAGAGCGTGGGCGCGACTTGGATCCCCAGCTTCTGCAGCTGCTCGCGCGACTACTGCTAGTCCTTGGGCGTGCTCGTATTCATCGTTGATGTCATCTAGAGATTGCTCAGCCTGGATGCTAATCCTTTTAGCCTGTGTAAGGATTCCAGCGGCTGCCACCTCGCGGGCTACCGCAGCTAGCGCTTGGACCCGGCGAAATGGCACGGTGATTGATCGAGCCAATGCTTCAGCACGGCTAGGGCGTCCAACTTGAGCCCATACTCCTGGCAGATTCACGGGTATGGCGTCGTTGCGCTCTGAAAGTCTGGTTCGATGAATGGAAAGCCTGCTAAGTGCAAGCAAGTCGGGATTAGGCTGAGCGGCAAGGAATTCTTGAGTTGTTGTAATCTCGGCGATTGCGCTGGTGTCTCCGCCAATAATATCAAGCATTCGATCATGACGATCAGGGTCTGTAGCGCATGCGAGCATGCTTTCTTTATCGCCTGCTGCATTCAAGAGCTTGAAGTAACCTTGCAGCAGATAGTCTGGTGTGTCTGGGGGCCAATGCCTCGTACGATATTCATCTGCCCAGGCGTTCAATTTCCGTCGGTAAGCATCCAAACGCTTCACGCCGAGAAATTTAGTTGCTTGTTGCTGGAGTTCCTCGTGACCGAGCATATAGACAGTGCCAGCCTGCCAGCGGCCGGATCGTGACATGAAGGTGCGGCCAGAAACTGCGCTCAAGTGACCCTCGATTTCCCAAACCGAAAGGTCGGTGAGCTCCGCAAGATCTTCTTCAGTTAGGCCACCCCCTGCGGCTGCCAGAAAGCCAAGCAAATCCAACTCGGTTGTGCTTCCGTGGAGAAGCCGCTTGAGTTCACGCTCTGCGTCTTGACGAACCACTTCAGCATGCGGAGAAGTCTGCAGTGGGCATACCATCACTCGATGGCGCAAAGGGTGATCGTCAGGAACATCTGAGGGAAGGGGCGGATTAGGTCGACTGGCCACGATAACCCGCATGTCGGCCGGCAAAGAAGAGGGGAGAAGCGCAGCGATGCTGTGAGCATCGGGGCCAACTGTTACTCCTTGATCTTCGTCAAGTCCATCCACGATCAAAATTAGGCGCTCGCCTGCCTCCTGGCAGGTCTTGGCTGCGCGGTCGAGCGTGCCAAGGAGGTGGGCTTCTCTGGTGGCATCAGTGAGTAACGGCGGCATCGACTCGCCAGTTATTTCTAGGAGTTGTTCAAGCACAACGTCGGAAAACGCCCGCCGATCCGCCTGCCCTGCCAGGCGGGCGGTAATAAAGAACGATACTGTCCGTACTCCGGCTGGCGGCTTCATTACAAATGATGACAGCAGTGCTGACTTACCGGCCCATGCCCTTGCACTCCACCACAAATAAGGCTCGGATTGAGGGGATGTGCAGTAGTCGGCAAGATATCTCAACTCGTATTCACGGCCTACCAGCTCATCGGGAGCAATCCGCCGAACTTGTGAAGCATAATTCGAGCGTACTGGAGGGTCGAAGAGTTCAGAAACTGCACTCGACAGGTTCCCCAAGCCCGTCGGCGTAATCCCCCCGTCTGCCTGTTGGACTGGCTGGGTTGACACCATGATTAGACGGGCGTTGTCCCCGGTTATGGCCATGCCGATGTTGCCAGCCGCTACCGATCGTTTGCCTGTAGCTTGCGGGCTGCCGCGCCTGGCTGTGGGTTGCTCACTCATGGCCGCAGGGTGACGTTGTCCCCAGTCGCGGCCGTACCGATGGTTTGCGCCGCGATGGCACGCTCGCCGGACGCTGTTACGTTCACGGATCTCGCGCTAGCGGCTGGCAGGATCCGTGCCAGTTCATCTCGCAACGCCGTGTCTTCCCGCAGGGCACGCTTGATCTGCTGTCGCAGCGCCGCTGCCGCATCCCCGTCTTCTGGGTCTTCAGCCGCATCTTGTACCGCGGCTGCGAGATCCGTGCGCCCCTGCTCGCCGCGGCGGTGCCACACTGCTTGCAGGATTCGCCGGCCTAGATTCGCTGTCGCATCCACCGCCGCGTCCTCAGCACGGGTCAGCACACCTACTCCGTACGCGCTCACCGCCGTGGACAGGTACGGTCCGACTTGGTCCACCAACTGCACGATCTCATCACCCACGTGATCCCCTCCGGACGGCTTCCTTGGCTACGACTGGCCTAGCCTAGGAAGGCATCGGCCACCGTGTAAGGAAAAGCGTCGAAATCGTTCCTTCTGGTTCCGTGAAACGTGCAGTTGCGTACCGGTGTCTGTGGGGAGAAAGCAAGCTGACATGGTGAGCTGACCCCTCAGCCACGACCGACTCCTTGCCTGTCGTCCGGCGACTGAATGGTGTGCGCGCGGTACGGGCGCCGGCCGGGTTGGAGCGGGGCGGAGACAGGAGCGCAGGCCCGGCCGGGGGCCGGGCCGCGCGCGGGGAGCGGAGCGAGCCGCCTTGATGACGTAGAGAAAGTCTGAGCCAACCGCGGTTCGCTACAGCCTGAACGAGAGCTCCAACTCGTCGCCCGGCAAGTGGAACTCCTCCAGTGCCAAGGGCTTGTCTGTCTCTGCGAGCGTCACGCGGAGCACGTGCAGGAGTGGGACCCCGTCCGAGAGTCGGAGAGCCTGGGCCTGGTCCGGTAGGGGCATGCGGGTGCGGATGTACTCCGTGAAGTGGAGTTCGTGGCCCAGTTCGGTGAGTGCGGTGTAGAGACCCGGCGCCGGCGGTGGGGCCTCCTCCTCGTACTTGGTGTCGAGGAGTACCGAGAACGGGATGTACGTCCGGTGCAACTGGCGCAAGTGGCCCTGGTCCGCGGTCTGTAGGGCGTCGTACGTGAACATCGGCTCGCCCGGCGGGATGCGGAGCAGGTCCGCCAAGGCCAACGGGGCGTCGGTACGGGTGGCTACGGGTGGCTCGGCGTCCGTCCAGCGGAGGCCGTCGGCTTCGATGTAGCGCCCGTCCGCAGCTCGGCGTACGCCGCGCGGGCGCGTGTGACTGGGGCGACCGTGGGGTGAGCGGGCGAAGGTTCCGCGGCCCATGATCGCCTCGACGAGCCCTGACGCCCGGAGTTCCGTGAGTCCTTGCCGCACCGTTGGGCGCGTCACCCCGAACTGCTTCGCCAACGACTCCTCGGACGGGAGCGGTTGGCCGGCCGGGTAGGTGCCGTTCAGGATGCCTTCGCGCAGGTAGTCGGCGATTTGCCGGTACTTCGGCTGCGTGTTCTTCGGCGGCATGTGGGGCCCTCCGTGGCCGTGACCTTTGCGGTTGTGCGCTCCCGTAGACAACTGCCCACGTTCGTGGACAGCTTCGCTCATCACTAGACGGTTGACAACCCGTACTACGGGTGGTCACTCTTGTTCGTAACCCGTAGTACGGGTGGTAAAGCAACCCGAAGGGTTGGCCTTCGGGTGCCAGAGATGAGGAGATCCGAACAGTGGCAAGCCTTCCGATCGACACCGCGAAGTTCACGGGGATTATCTGCGCCGTTCCCCCTGCTCCGCGGGTTGCCAACCGTGAGACCGGTCAACTTCGTGTTGACCGAGAGACCGGAAAGACCGTGTACCAAGTCGGCCTCTGCCTGATGGCCGGAGGCTCGGCGGACGTCGTGAACGTGAGCGTCGCTGGGGAGCCGGTCGGCATCCAGCTCGGCATGCCGGTGGCCGTGCGAGACCTGGTCGCTACCCCGTGGGAGAACGACGGGCGGCACGGCGTTGCTTTCCGTGCCGCGGAGATCCGGCCCCTGAGCGCCCCGACTTCGGCGGGGAAGGGGGCCGCGCAGTGATGATCCTGGCCTCCGATTCTTCGGGCCGGGAGACCTGGCCGAGTTGGGTTCTGCTGGTGGCCACAGTGCTGGTGTCGGGCCTGTTCATCACAGGCCCGGTCCTGCGCCGCCGCTACCCGTTGGCCTGGTGGCTGATACTCGGCTTCCCGGCTACGGCCCTCCGGGTGACGTACACCTGGCGAGCCCTGATGGCCGGGTGCGGGCTGGCTGTCAGCCGTCGGCCAGCCCTGACCGTGGTCTCCGGGCTCATCGGCAACGGGGCACCTCCGCCTCAGCCGCGCGTGCCCCGGCGCGGCCTCGTACGACCGACCGCCGGTGGTTTCTGGCTGCTGGTGCGGCTGTTACCGGGGCAGGTGCCCGAAGACTTCGTGAAGGCTGCTCCCGCGATGGCCGAGGACTGGCAAGTCCACGCGGTGCGTGTGACCTCCTGGAAGCCGGGGATCGTGCGTGTCGCTGCCTCGGTGTCCGATCCGCTGGCGGCTCCTCGGGTGCCGAAGCAGCGCGGGCCTGGTCGTCTGCTCTGCGTAGCGGTAGGTGCGTTGGAGACCGGGGCCGCGTGGGTGGTCGACCTACGGCGGGTGCCGCACTGGCTGATCGTGGGGGCCACCCGCTCCGGTAAGTCGACGCTCATCAACGCACTCGTGGCGGGCCTCGCGCCGCAGCCCGTCGCGTTGGTCGGCATCGATTGCAAGGGCGGCATGGAACTGTCCCTCTACGAACCGCGGCTGTCCGCCCTCGCGACCAACCGGGGGCAGGCGGTCCGGCTGCTGACCGCGCTCGTAGACCTCACCCTCGACCGCATGACCGTCTGCCGGGCGGCTCGCGTCCGCAACATCTGGGGCCTGCCCGACAAGCAACGACCGGTCCCCGTTGTCGTGATCGTCGACGAGCTCGCGGAACTCTTCCTCGTCGCGAGCCGGAACGAGAAGGACGAAGCACAGGCGGCAGGTACGGCGCTGATCCGGCTGGCCCAACTCGGTGCGGCTCTTGGAGTGTTCCTCGTCGTCGCCGGCCAACGCGTCGGCTCCGACCTGGGACCCGGCGTCACCGCCCTGCGGGCACAACTCGGCGGCCGTGTGTGTCACCGCGTGGCCGACCCCGGTACGGCTGAGATGGCGCTCGGAGACCTCAACCCCGACGCGCTCAAGGCGGCGCAGGCCATCACCCCCGAACAGTCGGGCACGGCCGTCCTCGCCTCCGGCGATGGCTGGGAACGCGCCCGGTCGCACCTGATCACGGAGGTGGAGGCGGAAGCCGTGGCCGCCGAGTACGCGCACCTGACCCCTGTCCTCTCCGAGCTTCACGTCGAAGCGCGATGAAAGGGGCCTGCCGTGCTGGTGTCCATGTCTGCGGTGCTGCTGCTCGGCCTGCTGATCTGGTTCCTCCTGCGCATCCGCTACCTGCGATGGGCCGATGCGCTGATCTGCGGAACGTTCGGCTTCCTGCTCTCCCGGACCGTGGCCGCGCCGTTCGTCCAGACGCTCCTGGACGGCGTGAACGGCTTCCTCGGCCAACTCCGTTTCTGAACGCGCCCAACGCGCCCACTGACCCGAGAAAGGGACTTTCCGTGTCCGACTACGTCATCCGCTCCGGTGACCGTGCAGCCTTCCTGGCCGGTCTGCGGGAGCTGGTCGACTTCCTGACCGCCAATCCGGCAGTCGTCGTACCGCGTCACGCGTCGGTCGTCGTCCTGGTCGATGCCGTCGACTCAGTCGCTCGTCGAGCCGGGGTGGAGCACGTCGCCGCTCCGCTCGGCGTGCCGGCGGAAGACGTCGGCCTGGGCTACTTCGACGCACGCCGCGACTTCGGACCGATCTCGTACGGCGCCGCCGAAGTACCGCCCGAGGAGCGGCAGTGATCGCCCGTACGACGGGCTCCCGACGGGGCGCGAAGTCGCCAAACCCGACCCCGTCAGGAACCCACTCCATCCGCCACATGAGCAGTGAAAGGAGCACTCACACTTTGTCCACCGCGCATCGTTCGCGCAAATCTACGCAACCCGACTGCGAGTTGAGGGAGAAGGAACGGCCGACCTGCGTCGGACGGGAACAGATCGTCCTCGTTGGGCTCGACGGTTTCGAGCAACACCTGTGCCCGGCGCATGCCGCCGCACTGTGGCTCACCGATCCGACGCTCCGGTTCAGCGCCAAGACCCGACCGCAGGGGATCACTGCCGTGATGTGGCAGGCGTTCGGGGGCGGTGATCGGCGATGACCGCGCCGCTTCCGAAGAACGTTGCCGCTCTGGTCGCGAGGGCATCGGAGCCCGAGTTCGCGGCCTGGCGACGGAACATCGTCCGCCTGGGCGGCTGTACCAACCCGATTCACCTGGTCGGCGGGGCAACCGTCTTCGACACGACTACGGGCGAGGCACTGTTCTCGTACGAGTCGGACGTCTACGGCGGTCGGCTGCTGACCGCGTGCGGCAACCGTCGGGCGACTGTCTGCCCGACTTGTTCCCGGCTCTACCGGGCAGACACGTATCAGCTGATCCGGGCCGGTCTCGTCGGCGGCAAGAACGTCACGGAGGAGGTGAGCGGGCACCCTCGAGTGTTCGCCACCCTGACCGCTCCCGGCTTCGGCCCGGTCCACACTCGCCGTGAACGAGACGGACGGGTACGTGCCTGCCGTCCTCGGAGGTCGGGGGAGTGCTGCCGACACGGATCGGCTACCGGCTGCCATGAGCGGCACACTGCGGACGATCCCCGCCTTGGTGAACCGCTCTGCCCGCGCTGCTACGACTACGCCGGGGCTGTGCTCTGGCAGGCGCACGCCGGGCAACTCTGGCACCGCTTCGGGCTGGAACTGCGGCGCGAGATCGCCCGGAGGGTCGGGCTGTCCCGTACAGAGATCAGTGAGTCTGTACGGCTGTCGTACGCGAAGGTTGCCGAGTATCAGCGGCGCGGCCTGGTCCACTTCCATGCCGTGATTCGCCTCGACGGGCCGGACGGACCGGCCTCGGTTCCACCTGGCTGGGCGACAACGGCTCTCCTGGCGGAGGCGGTGCGGGCGGTCGTCGTGCGGGTGCGACTCGTCGCTCCGGGCGCGGAGGTCGTCGGTCCTCGCATGCTGCGTTTTGGCGAACAGGTCGACGTGCGCCCCATCGCGGCGTTCGGTGCGGGAGAGCCGCTGACCTCGGCTGCCGTCGCGGGCTACATCGCCAAGTACGCCGCCAAGGGAGCGGAGTCCGCCGGCGCGGTGGACGGCCGGGTCCACCACGCACGGGACCTGGTCATGCTGCCGGTACGGGCTCACGTGCTCCGCCTGATCAGCACCTGCTGGTGGCTCGGAGGGCTGTCTCCGTTCGAACCTCTCGGCCTGCGGCGCTGGGCGCACATGCTCGGTTACGGCGGCCACTTCTCCACCAAGTCACGCCGCTATTCGACGACGCTGACCGCGCTCCGTGAAGCTCGTGCCGAACACCGTGCGCAAGAGCAGCACACGGCTCTCGGTATCGGCGCCCGCTCGACGATCACGGTTGGCCAGTGGCGCTATGCCGGGCGCGGTTACTCGCCGGAGGCGGCGCTCCTGGCTGCCTCCGTGCGGGAGGGCGGTGGTCGTCATGGCACGTGAGGAAGCGGCCGAACTGCTCACCGTGCGGCAGGTGCTCGAAGAACTGGGCGGGATCTCCCGGCGCACCTTCTATCGCTGGCGGGAACTGCGCATAGCCCCTCGCTGCATCCGGTTACCGAACGGTGAGTTACGGGTCCGGCGAGACGTGCTCAACGACTGGTTGGAGAAACGTGCGGAGGGGGCCACCTCGTGAAGTCGTACAAGGTCGTCATCTGGAAGCTGAGTATCAACCGGTCGGCGAAGAAACCGACGTACCTCGTGCGCTGGTCCGTGGGCGGTGAGCCGTTCCACGAGTCGCACAAGACAAAGGCGCTCGCGGACCGCTTCCGGGCCAAGCTCCTCCGCGCAGCCGACAAGGGCGAACCGTTCGACACTGTCACCGGTCTGCCCGACTCGCTCCGCGGAGGGAAAGCGGCCTTGTCGTTCCTCGACCTGTCGCGGACGTACGTGGAAGCACGCTGGTCGGAGGCCTCAGCGAAGCAACGGGACAGCATTACTGACGCGCTGGCTACGGTCGTCCCCCTCCTCATTAAGCCGGGGAGGGGGCGGCCCGCTCCCGAGACGTTGCGGCGGGCGCTGCGCTCGTACGTCCTGCCGGTTCCCCGCAGGGAACGGGAGCGACCGGAGGAGATCGCCGCGGCCGTGCGGTGGATCCAAAAGGCCTCGCTGCCCGTGGGGGAGTTACAGGAGATCACCCGAGTGCATGAGCTGATCGACGGGTTGGGCCGGAGGTTGGACGGCAAGCCTGCGGCGACCCAGACCTATCGTCGGCGCAGGGCAGTTGTCTTCAACGCACTGGAATACGCGGTGGAGTTGGAACACCTTCCGTCCAACCCGCTGAGTCGGGTGAGGCGCAAGCGGGGCAAGCGTGCGGTGCAGGAAGTTGACCGTCGGGTGGTGGTCAATCCTCGGCAGGCTCGGGAACTGATGACCGCCCTCACCTATGTAGGTGGCTACGATCGTGCGAGCGGCCGACGGCTGAAGGCGTTCTTCGGGTGCCTGTACTACGCGGCCATGCGGCCGGGCGAGGCGCTGGGTCTCCGCCGTTCCGACTGCACGCTTCCGGCGTCCGGCTGGGGCCGCATCGAACTTGCGGAGACCCGTCCCACGGCGGGGAAGGCGTGGACGGACTCCGGGGAAGCACATGATCGGCGTGGCCTGAAGCAACGGGCCCAAGGTGAGGTGCGCATCGTGCCGATTCCGCCTCCGTTGGTGAAACTGCTCCGTGAGCACCTGAAGGAGTTCGGTACGTCCACGGACGGCCGGCTGTTCTCCAGTGAGCGGGGCAACATGATCGCGGCCTCGTCGTACTCGCGAGCGTGGAAGCAAGCGCGGGAACTGGCGCTCGTACCGCACCAGGTGTCGTCAGTCCTGGCCTTCCGTCCGTACGACCTCCGTCACGCGGGCGTCTCCCAGTGGCTCAACTCCGGAGTGCCCGCGCCGGAGGTGGCAGCCCGTGCCGGGCACTCGGTCGACGTGCTGCTGAAGATCTACGCCAAGTGCATCGACGGCCAGGAGCAGGAGATGAACGACCGGATCCTGAAGGGTCTGGGGGAGGGGGTCGACACCGAACACTGACCGACACGCCCTTCACGCGAGCCCCGGAGTGATCCGGGGCTTTCGTCGTGTCGGAGGTGTGTCGGAAAGCTACGTTCAAGGCGAGGACAAACGACCGTTGACCTGCCAGAAGAGCCGCCAAGATCATTACGTCGTCATTACGTGATCACTGGCAAACAGCTGCTTTCGGCGGCATCCGCCCGCACACACGCCAAGACCCCGTCCTCAGCGAACGTGCTGATGGCGGGGCCTTTAGGCACCTAATACAAGGTGCCCCCGGCAGGATTCGA
>NZ_LIPP01000163.1 GCF_001418335.1 Streptomyces aurantiacus
GTTCAGTCCGCTGCCGCCGCCCCCGCGCAGCCCTCCACCGCCCCCGACCTGACCAAGCCCGAGGACGCCCGATGAGCACGCCCCAGCCGCAGTCGCACCAGCAGGCCGCCCCTGCCCCGAACTGGCAGTCGGCGCCCGGGAACGCGTACACCTCACCGATTCCGGTCACGCCCACGCATCTCGGGCACGCGCTCACCTCGGAGTGGACGAAGATCAAGTCGGTGCGCTCCACGATGTGGACGCTCGGTGTCTTCCTGCTCCTGGTCGTCGGCATCGGCCTCCTCGTCGCCGTCAACACGAAGGACAACGACTACTCGGACGTCCCGTACACGATCCCGGCCTTCTTCGGGCTGATCCTGGGGCAGATCTGCCTGATCACCCTGGGCGTGCTGGTGATCTCGTCCGAGTACGGCACGGGCATGATCCGTACGACGTTCACGGCCTCGCCCCAGCGCCACCGGGTGCTCACCGCCAAGCTGCTGATCTTCTTCGCCGTCGTGTTCGTCGTGTCCGTCCTGGCCATCGGGTTCGTCGGCCTGATCACGTCGGGCATGCACAGCGGGGCGTCGGACGTCGGGTGGAGCAGGAGCGTCCTGTTGGGCGCGCTCTATGTGTCGCTGCTCGGTGTGCTCGCGCTCGCCGTGGGCTCGATGCTGCGGCACTCCGCGGGCGCGATCACCGCGATGCTCGGCCTGGTGCTGCTCCCGGCGATCCTGCCCGCGTTCCTGATGATCTCCGACAGCATGCGCTCGCTCGGCGAGACGATGATGGACTACGCCGCTCCGAACGCGCTCGCCAAGATCTTCCAGATCGACTCCGAGACGGACACCGGCGTCCCGCAGCTCACCCTGCTGATCGGTGTGACGGCGGCGGCCATCGCGGGCGCGTACGCACTGCTCGCGCGACGGGACGTGTAGCCGAGACGTACAGGTATCGGTCGGGGTTTCCGAAACTGTCTAGAACCTCGGCGCGTTCCGGGACCGCTGCACCCGTGTGGTGCGGCGGTCCTTCGCGTTCCAGCACGCCTTGTGCCAGTGGCGGCGCTCGTCCACACCGCAGTGTTCGGGCCAGGCCACCACGTGCGGGACGCCGGAGGGGATCAGCTGGTCGCAGCCGGGGCAGCGGTACGTCTTGCCCTGCGCGCTCGCGCCCGCCACGTGCCGTACGCTCCAGGACTCGCCCTGCCAGCTCTCCGACGACTGCCAGCCGCCGTACCGGCCGGACGGATCCTCGTCCGCGGGCCGGCCGGAGCCGGCTGCGGAGGGACGGTTGCGACGCGGGGACACAGGACACCTCACGGAGCTATACAGGGAGCACGGGCTGCGGCCAAGCCTACGCGGAGCGTCCAAGGGCTGGTGTACGTCACCGATTCCCACAGCTTCCCCGCACGAACGGCTCATTCTGCAGACAATCCGCCAATCTCCCCACCAAGCCGTGTCCTTGGCACGTGTCGGGCGGTTATGCGAAGTGGGGGAGCCGCGTCGGCACAAGGAGGCAGGAGTGCGATGCGCGTAGGAAGTTTTGTTCTGGCGGCCCAGTTTCCCGGTCAGGGCCAAGGCGAGGCACTGCACCGCGCGGTGCGGTCCGCGGAGGTCGCCGAGGAGGCAGGCCTCGACGCGGTGTGGCTGGCCGAGCACCACTTCGTGCCGTACGGGACGTGTCCGTCGGCCGTGACGCTCGCGGCGTTACTGCTCGGGCGCACCCGTCGTATCCGCGTGGGCACGGCGGTCAGCGTGCTGCCCACCGTGCACCCCGTGGCGCTCGGCGAGCAGGCCGCGCTGCTGCACGTGACGTCGGGCGGCCGTTTCTCGCTCGGGGTGGGACGCGGCGGACCATGGGTCGACCTGGAGGTCTTCGGGTCGGGTCTGGAGGCGTACGAGAAGGGGTACCCGGAATCACTCGATCTGCTGGTGCGCTGGCTGCGCGGGCCGTCCGTGGCGGGCGGCTCCGAGCGCTTCGGCTTCCGCGAAGTCCCTGTCGTACCAAGGCCGTCGGAGGCCCTGTCGGGCGGTGAGAGCCCGGAGGTGATCGTCGCGTGCACCTCGCCCGCGAGCGTCCGGCTGGCCGCCGAGCGCGGGCTGCCGATGCTCCTCGGCATGCATGTGGGGGACGAAGAGAAGGCCGAGATGGTCGCACTGTGGCGTACGTACGCGCGTGCCGCGGGGCACTCCCCCGACGGGATCGCGCGCGCCGCCCATGTCTCGGCCGGCGTCGCGCAGATCGCGGACCGGCGGACGGACGCCGTCGAGACGCTCCAGAAGGCCATGCCGGGCTGGCTGAAGCAGGGACTGGAGGCGCATGTGACGGTCGACGGCCGCAAGCGCTCGATGCGCGATCCCCTGGCCTACACCGAACTCCTCTGCGGGCTCCACCCGGTGGGCACCCCCCGGCTGTGCGCGGACCGCCTCGCGGCGACCTCCGAGCGTACGGGGATCACCCGGTTCGCCCTCCTCGTGGAGGGTTCAGGGGATCTGGCCGCCACCGAGGAGAACGTACGGCGGCTGGGGGGCGAGGTGCTGCCACGGCTCCGGTGAGCCGGCCCGGGACCGAGGCGAACAGGCCCGAGCCGGGGAAGCCTGCCGCTCCGGTACAGAACACCTCCCGCGTACGGAGCGGCAAGCCGTGCGGTATCACTGCATCAGCAGTCCCGGAACTCGGGCGACTGGTTCAGCACCTGACTGCGCACCGACGTGAAGCGGGCCAGGGTGTCGTCCACCGAGTCGTCCAGCGGGAACACCGCAACCCTGTGGCAGTTCTGGAAGGCCAGCCGCACCCCGAAGTGCCGCTGCAGCGCGCCTCGTATCGCGTCACTCGCGAGGGCACGCAACAACTGGCCCCGCGCCTGCTCGTCCGGCGGAGGCGTCTGGTTGTCGGCGAAGTTGCCGCCGTCCACCTTCAGCTGGGCCACCAGGGAACTGATCATCCCCCATGCGTAGGGCAGGGAGGTCCGGACGCAGTCGACGAATTCCGCTTCGTCGACCTCGCCTCGCTCGGCCTTTTCGAGTAGGGCCGGTGAGACGTCCAGCGACATGGGTTCTCCTCTCGCACCCCCTCGGCCGAGGGGGTTCACGGACAGGGAAGAAGGCCGCGACACCGAACACGCTGAGTACATGCATCGCGACCTCCCGTTCATACGGTAGGCAACTGTTCGGGGCCGCACCAGGACATTGGGAACACCGCGAGGACCCGATGTGCACACAACCGGCCACTTTCGATCAGGACCTGTCCAGGGAGACAACAGGGCTTATCCGGGGAAACAGGGACGACAGGAGGAGCTCTGCTCCAGCTCCGGTCCCCGAGCCTCCTGGGCGGATCGCGCCGACCCGTACCGGTCGAGTAGCGTTGCCGACCATGCGTCTCGTCATTGCCCGCTGCTCCGTTGACTACGCGGGCCGGCTCACCGCCCATCTCCCGTCGGCCCCCCGCCTCATCCTCGTGAAGGCGGACGGCAGTGTCTCGATCCATGCGGACGACCGGGCCTACAAGCCCCTCAACTGGATGTCGCCGCCCTGCACCCTGAAGGAGGATCCGGGAGCCGGTGACGGCGCGGAAGGTGTCTGGACCGTCGTCAACAAGGCCGGCGAGAAGCTCATCATCACGATGGAGGAGGTCCTCCACGACTCC
This sequence comes from Streptomyces aurantiacus, assembly GCF_001418335.1. Classification (GTDB taxonomy): domain Bacteria; phylum Actinomycetota; class Actinomycetes; order Streptomycetales; family Streptomycetaceae; genus Streptomyces; species Streptomyces aurantiacus. The sequence continues at coordinate 3,625 of NZ_LIPP01000163.1, forward strand.
TCGCACGAACTGGGCGTCGACCCCGGCCTGATCAAGGACGGCGTGGAGGCGCACCTCCAGGAACTCCTCGCCGACCGCATCGAGATCCTCGGTGAGGGCTACTCGCTGATCCGCCGCGAGTACATGACGGCCATCGGCCCGGTCGACATCCTCTGCCGCGACGCGGACGGCGGGACCGTCGCCGTGGAGATCAAGCGGCGCGGCGAGATCGACGGCGTGGAGCAACTGACGCGCTACCTGGACCTGTTGAACCGCGACCCGCACCTCGCACCGGTCCGCGGCGTCTTCGCGGCCCAGGAGATCAAGCCCCAGGCCCGCGTACTCGCCACGGACCGGGGCATCGGCTGCACGGTCCTCGACTACAACGCGATGCGGGGCATCGAGGACGACAAGCTGCGGCTGTTCTGACGGCAGCGGGGTGCGCGCCGTCCGCGCCTCAGACCACCGACGGCGATCCGGACGCGCTGCTGTCCGCCGAGCCGCTGCTCTGGGCGGGGCCGGACGGGGCGGCGGCGCCGGCCGAGTCGGAGGTCGCCGGTGTGGACGTTCCGGTCCCGGTGGGCCCGGTCGGTGGCGGAGTCGTGGTGTCCGTCGGCTTGGGGCTGGTCGGCGGTTTCGGACTGGTCGGCGGCTTCGGCGAGGTGGACGACGGCTTAGGACTGGTCGACGTCGGCTTCGGCGTGGACTTGGTCGGGCTCGGGTCCTTCGAGCCGCTCGGCTCGTCCGACGGCCCGGCCGACGACGTCGGCGCCGGGTCGTCCGCGGTCCCGGGGACGCCGTCCGCGCCGGGGTCGACCGGACCGGCCGTCGAGCCCGCGTCGCCGCTGTCCTTCTTCGGCTGGTCCGCGTCGAGCCCGCCGTCGTCGCCCACGTCGGCCGACGGGTTGACGCCGACCCTCTCCGAGGGCGTGTTGTCGTCCGGGTTGGAGGTCGCGCCGAGCGTCACCACCGTGCCGAGCACGGCGGCGAGCAGAGCGCCCGCTCCGACGGCCACCAGATTGCGGCGCGTGCCGTTGACCAGGCCCTTGACCCTGCCGTGCTTCGGCGGCGAGGCGGGCCCGCTCCGGTGTGTGATCAGTGTGGTGGGCTCCCCGGGCCGCTGCGGCGAGGGGGCCGGCGCGAACGCGGCCGGTACGCCACCGGGCGGCGACGCCGACTCCTCGTACCGCGCGCCGGACACCTCCTCGCCCGTCGTGGGTCCGATGCCCGCCGGGGGTGTGAAACCCGAGCGGTCCGCGACCAGCGCGAGGGCGCGCCGGCCCGCGACGGTGCCCCGCTTGTCGGCGAGGGCGCCGCGCAGACCGATGGAGACCTCCAGTTCGGCGCGGGCCCGGTCGATCTGCCCGCCGCAGAGCGCGAGGACGCCCAACTCGTGGTGGAAATAGGCTTGATCCGAGACCTCACCGGCGAGCTGGGCCGCCTCGCTTCCCGAGCGCAGCGCGCGCTCCCAGGCGCTCCAGTGCAGCCCCGCGGCGAAGGCCGGCGCGACGGTCCTGGCCAGCTCCACCGCGGCGGCGTTCTCCTCGCCGTCGGCCGGCGGCACAGTGAGCGGTACCAAGGCGGCCAGCGCGGCGAGCACGGCGTCCGCCTCGGCGCAGACCCGCTCCGGGGTGACGGACGGATGCCCGGCCCACCAGGTGTAGTGCTTGGCGGCGGCGTGGGCCGTCCCCGCGGCGTCGGACGCGTAGCCGACGGCCTCCAGCTGGGTCCGCACGCCGGCCGCGAGCCGGTAGTGCGAGCCGACGGGTGTGAGGAGCGCGCAGCCGACGAGCTCCGCGAGTGCGGCGTCAGCGTGCGTGTGCCCCACGAGGGCGGGCAGATGCGCCTGGTGCGGCACCTCGCCGTTCAGCGCGACGGCGAAGCGCAGCGTGGCGCGGGCCGACTCGCTGAGCCGGGAGGCGAGCAGCGCGGCGGGCGCGGCACCCTCGGCGAGCGAGGGCAGCGGCACGTCGGTGCCGTCCTCGGCGTCTTCGGCGTCGAGGGGCGGGTCCGCGGGCACGTCCGCGAGCCCCTCCACGAGCCCGTCCTCATAGGTGCCGGAGTAGTCGCCCGGGTAGTCGCTTGAGTAGTCGCCGAACTCGGCGAAGGCGCTCGGGTCGGCGCGCAGCTGGTCGCGCTGTCGCAGCAGGGCGCCGGCCTGGACGAAGCGCAGCGGCAGTCCCTCGGACTCGAACCAGAGGTCGCCCGCCCAGTTGGCCTCCTCCTCGGTCAGCACGCGGCCGACGGCACGTTCCAGCAGTTCGGGACCGCCCGCACGGCCGAGACCGCCGAGGAACACCTCTTCGAGGAGCGAGTCGGCGGACGGCGCGGCGATCTCGGGCGTCGCGGAGACCAGGAACGCGCACTCGGGTGCGGCGTCGAGCAGGTCGTCGAGCGTGCTGCCGCCGAACTCCACGTCGTCCAGGACGACGACCGCGCCGATGTCGTGGACGAACGCGAGCAGTTCGTCCCGGTCCGGCCGGTACCGCGGGGAGTCGTGGACGGCGGCGAAGAGGTCGTGCAGGAGATCGTCCACCGTGCGCCGGTGGCCGCTGAGGCGGACCACGCCGTCGGGCGCGAGGTCCGCGCAGTCGTCGGCGACGGCGTCCAGGAGCACGGTGCGGCCCGAGCCCGAGGGCCCGGTGAGCCGTACGGAGCGTCCGCGCGCGAGCAGCCGTACGAGGCGCTCACGCTCCTCCTGCCGCTCCAGGAGCGGCAGCCTGGGCCCCGGGACCCCCGGCGGTACGGGCGGGCGGGCGGCGCGGGCCTGGTCGGCTCGCTCGGACGCGCTGAACTTCGTGGGCCGCGGCGGCTGCTCGCCCGGTGGGCAGAGCTCGATCTCGCTGCCGTCGACGGGATTGACGGTGAGCAGGTGGTCGCCCACGACCAGTTGGACGGTGCGGGCCGGCGCGGGCGTGTGCGGGGCACCGCCCTGTCCCAGCGCGTGCGTCAAAGGATCACGCGGTGGGCGCTGTCGCGGCGCCGAGCCGTCGTCGTGGCCGTACTCTTCGGGTCCCCGGTTCGTCGGGTCCATAGGTCCAAGCCCCCCAAAAGCGTCGTGTGCCGAGCCCCCTCCGGCCTTGCCGCACACTGCACTGTCGCTTCTGGTCCGGTGCCCGCTCACGGGTTCTTCAAGATGCGGGCAGCCGAACCCTAAACCTTCGCACAGTATCTAGGAACACACGGGGTACCGCGCCGTCCGAGACGTCACAGCTTCGTGAGGATTGTTCGCGAGGTACGGGTTTCGTACTCCGCTTCCGATCCGGACTTCACCGTTTGCGGCAGTGACGCGGAACCTCGCGGAACCTCGCACGGAGAAGAACGAAGTCACATTCGGAACGTCACGCCCGGCAGGTCCCACCCTGTGCGTCACACCCTGGGCAGCGACTCGACCCCGATACCGCCCTCGATCGCCAGAATGCGGTGGAGCCGGGTGGCCACCAGGAGGCGCTGCATCTGCGGCGGGACGCCGCGCAGCACAAGCGTCCGGCCGCACCGCCCCGCCCGCCGGTGGACCCCCATGATGACACCGAGTCCGGTGGCGTCCCAAGAGTCCAGCTCTGACAGGTCGAGCACCAGGTCGCCGGCTCCGTCGTCGACGGCCGAGTGCAGGACCGTACGGGCGTCCGCCGCGCTGCGTACGTCGAGGCGGCCCCCGACGACCAGCTCGGCGTGGTCGCCCCTGATGTGCATATGCGCTCCCCGAGAGTGCGTATTCGTACTCGGCGTCTTTGTCTCAGCGTGTTTGTCTCAGCGTGTTGTGCGTGGTGGTGCTCAGCGTTTTCTCCATGCCCTGTGGTGCGGGACACGTCCTGTGTTGCCAGGACTGACTCCCGTACTGGGGCAGAAGTTGCCGTCTGTGAGCGAACCGATACCGAAACCACTCCGACGAGTGACAGCGTGACCGGCAGAAGATCACCACGGAGTCAGTACGTGTATCAGTACGCGTATCAATACGTGTAGAAGCCCTGCCCGCTCTTGCGTCCGATGTCACCGGCGTCAACCATCCGGCGCATCAGTTCCGGTGGGGCGAACTTCTCGTCCTGGGACTCGGTGTAGATGTTGCTCGTCGCGTGCAGGAGGATGTCGACGCCCGTGAGGTCGGCGGTGGCGAGGGGCCCCATCGCGTGACCGAAGCCCAGCTTGCAGGCGAGGTCGATGTCCTCGGCCGAGGCCACGCCCGACTCGTACAGCTTGGCCGCCTCGACGACGAGTGCCGAGATGAGCCGGGTGGTCACGAAGCCGGCCACGTCACGGTTGACGACGATGCAGGTCTTGCCGACGGACTCGGCGAACTCCCGCGCGGCGGCGAGGGTGTCGTCGCTCGTCTTGTAGCCGCGGACCAGCTCGCAGAGCTGCATCATCGGGACCGGCGAGAAGAAGTGGACGCCCACGACCCGCTCCGGCCGCTCGGTGGCCGCCGCGATCTTGGTGATCGGGATGGCGGAGGTGTTGGAGGCGAGTACGGTCTCGTCCTTCACCAGCCTGTCGAGCGTACGGAAGATCTCGTGCTTGACTTCCAGCTTCTCGAAGACGGCCTCGACGACGATGTCGACGTCGCCGACCGCGTCCAGATCGGTGGTCGTGGTGATCCGGCCCAGCGCCTGTTCGGCCGCGCCGGCGTCCAGCTTCCCCTTGCTCACGAACTTGTCGTACGAGGCCTTGATGCCGTCGGTGCCACGGGTCAGCGCCTCGTCGGTGACGTCCCGCAGGACGACGTCCCAGCCGGCCTGTGCGGCGACCTGGGCGATACCGGACCCCATGAGTCCGGCTCCGATGACGGCGAGCTTCCGTGCCACTGTCCGACTCCCCTACTGCTTCGTCCCGGGCCCCCGGCCGGACGACAGGCCGACCGGGACAACCGGTGTTGACAACGCGAGACAGCCCCGAACAACGCGCCTTCGAGTTGCCTCTCCGGCGGACCTTAGCGTTCGTGAGGGGCCGTGTGACCGGTAAGTAACGCGCGTCACGTCTCATCTGACGGACATCACACCGGGCGGCTCATTCCGCCGCCCGTACGGCGTAGTTGAGAGCCCTGTGACGCGAAAGGCCGGCGCGTAACTACGCTGGCCGCATGGTCAATCTGACGCGCATCTACACCAGGACCGGCGACCAGGGCACCACGGCCCTCGGCGACATGAGCCGCACCGCCAAGACCGACCCGCGGATCTCGGCGTACGCGGACGCCAACGAGGCGAACGCGGCCATCGGCACGGCGATCGCTCTCGGGAGCCTCGACGAGGACATCGTAGAAGTCCTCTCCCGTGTCCAGAACGACCTGTTCGACGTGGGGGCCGACCTGTCCACGCCGGTCGTCGAGAACCCCGAGTTCCCGCCCCTGCGCGTCGAGCAGTTCTACGTCGACAAGCTGGAGGCCGACTGCGACCGCTTCAACGAGCGGCTGGAGAAGCTGCGTTCCTTCATCCTCCCCGGCGGCACCCCCGGCGCGGCCCTCCTCCACCAGGCCTGCACGGTGGTCCGCCGGGCGGAGCGCTCGACCTGGGCGGCCCTCGAATCCCACGGCGACGTGATGAACCCCCTCACGGCCACCTACCTCAACCGCCTGTCGGACCTCTTGTTCATCCTGGCCAGAACAGCCAACAAGGACCTCGGCGACGTCCTATGGCTCCCGGGCGGCGAACGCTGACCTTCGGGGGGCGCGGGGAACGGCGCAGTCTTTGTTTCTCTGGGGGCGCGGGGAACGGCGCAATCCTTATGTCTTTAGGGGCGCGGGGAACGGCGCATTCCTTTGTCTTTCAGGGGCGCGGGGAACTGCGCGACCAGCCCCCACCCTCCGCA
>NZ_LIPP01000164.1 GCF_001418335.1 Streptomyces aurantiacus
GGCGGCCGTCCGCGTGTGCGAAGTGTTCGGGGAAGTCGTCGAGGTTGGCCACGGAGGCGCCGCGCCAGCCGTAGATGGCCTGGCAGGGGTCTCCGACGGCGGTCACCGGGTGGCCCGTGCCGCCGCCGAACAGGCCCGCCAAGAGGATGCGTTGGGCGACGGACGTGTCCTGGTACTCGTCGAGGAGGACCACCCTGAACTCGTCGCGCAGGATGCCGCCGACTTCGGAGCGGGTGCGGGCGAGGGTCGCCGAGAGGGCGATCTGGTCGCCGAAGTCGAGGAGGTCGCGCTCGCGCTTGGCCTTCCTGTAGCGGCTCACCAGCTCGGTCAGTTCACGCCGGGCGGCGGCCGTCTCCGGGACCTTGCGCAGGTCGGCGTTGGTGAGCTTGGCACCCTCCAGGTCGCTCAGCAGCCGGGCGTCGTACGCGCGCAGGTCCTCGGGGCGTACGAGGTGTTCGGCGAGCTCGGAGTCGAGCGTGAGGAGGTCGCTGACCAGGTCGGGGAAGGAGCGGGTGAGGGCGGGATACGGGCCCGGTGCCTCGCGCAGGACGCGTGCGGCGAGCTGGTAGCGCGTCGCGTCGGCGAGGAGGCGCGCGGTGGGTTCGAGGCCGATGCGCAGCCCGTGGTCGGTCAGCAGGTGGCCGGCGAAGGCGTGGTAGGTGGAGATCACCGGCTCGCCCGGCGGATTGTCCGGGTCGATCACGTCCGGGTCGGTGACCCCGGCCTTGATCAGGGCCTTCCGTACGCGCTCGGCGAGCTCGCCCGCCGCCTTGTTGGTGAAGGTCAGGCCGAGGACCTGCTCGGNNGCCGGAGCCGGCTCCGGCCACGATCACCTGCGGGGCGGGCGGTGCGGTGATGCAGGCCGTCTGCTCCGGGGTGAACGGGATCCCCAGGAGCTCCTTGAGCTGCTCGGGATCGGAGATACGGGATGGCACGTCAGAGAGGCTAGCCGCGCCCACTGACAGTCGGTGCCGATTCGCCGTCCGGGTCGGAGGATGCGCAGGTCAGCGCGTGTGGTGCCGTATGTCACTTCCCGTACGACTCCGGGGGTCGCGCCCGTCACTCGACGACGTGGCGTCCCTCCGGGCGCGCGCTGCACGAGGCCCGGAACGCGCAGTGCGTGCAGTGCTGCCCCGTCGTCGGCGTGAACCGTTCGTCGAGGACCTTGCCCGCGGCGGTGGCGAGCAGGTCGCCGACCCACTCCCCCTCCAGCGGCTGCTGTGCCTGCACCTTGGGCAGGGTCTCGCCGCCGTCCTTCTTGGGGGCGCCCTGGCGGAGCTGGACGAGTTCGGCACCGCCCGGCTCGGGGCGTACGCCGTCGAAGGCCTCGTCGACGGCGCCCTCGTGGACAGCGAGCTGGTAGACGGCGAGCTGCGGGTGGTGGGCCACGTCGGCGGCGCTCGGTGCCTGTTTGCCGGTCTTGAAGTCGACCACGTAGGCGCGGCCCTCGGCGTCCCGCTCGACGCGGTCCATGGAGCCGCGGATGCGCACTTCGTAGGAACCCGCTTCGAGGGTGACGTCGAAGTCGTGTTCGCTGGCCACCGGAGTGCGTTCGGCGCGGTCCATGACGTGCCACTTCAGGAAGCGTTCGAGCGCCACGCGTGCGTGCTCCTTCTCCTGTGCCGACTTCCAGGGCGCGTCGAAGGCGAGCGCCTCCCACACGGAGTCGAGGCGCTCCATGAGGACGGCGAGGTCCGCGGGCGTGCGGCCGGAGGCGACCTCGTCGGCCAGGACGTGCACCACGTTGCCGAAGCCCTGGGCGACGGTCGCCGGGGCGTCGGCCTTCACCTCGCGTCCGAGGAACCACTGCAGGGCACAGGTGTTGGCGAGTTGGTCAAGGGCGCTCCCGGAGAGCACGACGGGATGGTCGCGGTCGCGCAGCGGCACCTTGCTCTCGGTGGGTTCGTACATGCCCCACCAGCGGTAGGGGTGCGCGGACGGCACCAGGGGGCGGCCGTCCTCGTCGCCGAGCGCGGCGAGCCTGCCGAGGCGGCGGGCCGCCGCCTCCCTGAGGGTGTCCGAGACGCGGGGGTCGACCGTCGTGGCCCGCAGTTCGGCGACGAGCGCGGCGACGGACAGGGGGCGGCGGGGGCGGCCCGTTATGTCCTTGGGCTCCACGCCGAGTTCGGTGAGGAAGCGGGACGGCTGGTCGCCGTCGTCGGCGGGGGCCTTTACGGCGGTGACGACGAGGCGTTCACGCGCGCGCGTGGCGGCCACGTAGAACAGACGGCGTTCTTCGGAGAGGAGCGCTCCGGGGGTGAGCGGCTCCGCGAGACCGTCCCGTCCGATGCGGTCGGCCTCCAGGAGGGAGCCCCGACGGCGCAGATCGGGCCACAGTCCCTCCTGTACGCCCGCGACGACGACGAGCCGCCACTCCAGGCCCTTGGAGCGGTGCGCGGTCATCAGACGTACGGCGTCGGGGCGCACGGCCCTTCGGGTGAGCGTGTCGGCGGCGATGTCCTGGGCATCGACCTCCTCCAGGAAGTTGAGGGCGCCGCGGCCGCCGGTGCGCTCCTCGGCGCGGGCGGCGGTCGCGAACAGCGCGCACACGGCGTCGAGGTCACGGTCCGCGTTGCGCCCGGCCGCGCCGCCGCGCCGGGCCGCCCGCTCCAGGCGTTGCGGCCAGGGCGTGCCGTCCCACAGCTCCCAGAGCGCCTCCTCGGCGGTGCCGCCGCCCGCGAGACGCTCGCGCGCCTTGCGCAGGAGGGCGCCCAGACGCTGGGCCCCGCGCGCGTACGAGGGATCGTGGGTGACCAGCCGCTCCGGCTCGGCCAGTGCCCACGCCAGCAGTTCGTCGGACGGCGGCGGCAGATGGTTGCCCGCGGCGCGCTCCTCCTCGCGCAGGGCGCGGCCCAGGCGGCGCAGGTCGGCGGCGTCCATGCCGGCCAGCGGCGACGCGAGCAGGGTGAGCGCGGTCTCGACGTCGAGCCACGGCTTCTCCGGTACGGGCCGCTGTTCCGGGCTCTCCGCGACGGACCCCTGTTCCGGGGCCGGCTCTTCGGAGGGGCGGCTCTCGACCGGTTCGGCGCCCTCTGGTGCCGACTCTGAGTCCTCTGAGTCCTCGGGGCCAGCCTCCGCCGGTTCCTCGTCTGCCGTTGCGGGCTCCTCGCCCGCCGGGGCCGGGTCCTGTGCCGTCTCCCCCAGCTCCGCTGCGGCCACCGCCTTGAGCGCCGTCAGCAGGGGTGTCACCGCCGGTTCGTGGCGCAGTGGCAGGTCGTCGCCGTCGATGTCGAGGGGAACACCGGCCGACGTGAGCGTGCGGCGGATCGTCGGAATGGTGCGGGAACCGGCGCGTACCAGAACGGCCATCTCGTTCCACGGAACGCCGTCCTCCAGATGGGCGCGGCGCAGGATGTCCGCGATGTTGTCCAGCTCCGTACCGGAGGTCGGGTACGTGTAGACCTCCACATGGCCGCCGTCCCGTACATGGGCGAGCTCCCTGTGGGCTCGTACCTTCTCGGCCGGGAGGCGGGTCAGGGGCATCCGCTGGGTCAGCCGTCTGGTGGCTGCCAGCAGGTCCGCGCCCGACCGGCGTGACGTCCTCAGGACCTCGACCGGTGCCGGTGTGCCGTCCGCGCGCGGGAAGGTGTCCGGGAACTCCAGGATGCCGTTCACGTCGGCGCCCCGGAACGCGTAGATCGACTGGTCGGGGTCGCCGAAGGCCACCAGGGTGCGGCCACCTCCCGCGAGCGCGTGCAGGAGCCGCAGCTGCGCCGGATCGGTGTCCTGGTACTCGTCGACGAAGACCGCGTCGTACCGCTCGGCGAGGCGTTCGGCCACGCCAGGGCGCCGGGCGAGCAGTACCGCGCGGTGCACCAGTTCCGCGTAGTCGAGCACTCCTTGCATGTCGAGCACGTCGAGGTACTCGGCGAGGAAGGCGGAGGCCGCGAGCCAGTCGGGGCGGCCGATGCGCTGGGCGAAGGTCTGGAGGGCGTCGGGGCCGAGGCCCAGTTCGCGGCTGCGGGCGAGGACCGCGCGGACCTCGTCGGCGAAGCCGCGTGTCGTCAGGCAGGCACGCAGTTCGTCGGGCCAGCGCACATGGGCGAGCCCGAGCCGCTCAAGGCCGGGCTGGCCCGCGAGGAGTTCCCGTACCGCCACGTCCTGTTCGGGACCGGAGAGCAGCCGCATCGGTTCCACGAACAGGTCACTGTCCTGGTGGGCCCGGACCAGGGCGTAGCAGAAGGAGTGGAAGGTGGTCGCCTGGGGCGCGCGGGCCGCCCCTATGCGCAGCGCCATGCGGTCACGCAGTTCCACGGCGGCCTTGCGGCTGAACGTCAGTACCAGAATCCGCTCGGGGTCGGTGCCGCGCGCGATCCGGGCCGCCACGGACTCGACGAGTGTGGTCGTCTTGCCGGTGCCGGGACCTGCGAGGACGAGCAACGGACCGCTCCGGTGGTCAACCGCCGCGCGCTGTGCTGCGTCCAGCAGAGGGGGAGCCACCCGGGCCGGCGGGGTACGGACCAGCCGGTAAGCGCCACGGGTCCCCTGTCGACCCTGGGGGTACGACAGGCGCCTGACGGATGAAGAGGAGCTCACGTGGTTCGCCGGTCCTGGTGGGTGTGCTGGGGGTTGTCACGGTCGGCGCGGAACGCCTTCGTTCGCGGAACGCCTTCGTTCAGGGCTGCTGAGGGAAGCTGAGGAATCGTGCTCGGGCGACGGATGGCAGATCGGCGGCGCGAGATGGGCGGCGGCCGCGGGACGAACGTGACGCGTGCCGTCGACGCTACGCCGGTGGATGCCGTGGAAGCAGCGCTTCCCTGTGTTCCCTCCCGGCACCGGTGTCTCCCGCTTCACGAACGTACGGCATGCCCGGGGCGTGCCCGCGTTCCCCCGTACGGGTCACCTCTCCCTCTCCTCGCTCTTCCTCCGGCGGTCCTGTGCCGGGAGCTGTCGGGTGTGACCCTCCACGCGATCGCCGCCGTCCCACCGGGCCTGTTTCATGTCGATCCGCGGGAGATGGCCTTCGGAGGCCCTGCTCGCCTCCTTGAGAGGCGTGCCCTCGGTCCGGTAGTGCGCCAGTGCCTCCAGTTCGTGGCCGGGAAGCAACAGCCCGTCCGCGCGGACGACCCGCCACCACGGAACGGCTCCTCCGTAGAGGGCCATCACCCGGCCGACCTGTCGCGGGCCGCCCTCCTCCAGCCACTCCGCCACGTCTCCGTACGTCATGACGCGCCCGGGCGGAATCCGGTCGGCGACGTCGAGGACCCGCTCCGCGTACTCCGGCAAGGCGTCCGCCGGGTGGCTCTGCTCGCTCATCCGGCCCATCCTGCACCACCGCACCGACAACGTGACACGGCGGCGACTGTGCGTATCCCTCGCCCCGAAAGAGCGCTTCGGGCAGACTGTGCGCCCCCGCATTGCACCCTGATGCCCCCCTGTGTCAGCAGGGCATGCCACCATCATGCGGGCGGTTACTGGTGATACGAGACCAAGAAGAGACGATGAAACAGCAGGGTGTGCACCCCGAAGAGGCGGAGGGCACCTCTGAGGTTTCGTCGCGCCCGGATACCGGCGACGATACGGACGAGAGCCTTCCGGAATCGTCGGAGGCATCCGTGGAGGCGTCGGTGACGTCCGGGCATCCGGACACGTCCTGGAAGAAGGACATGCGCAAGGAGAGCGGAGCCGAGGAGACCGACTGCGCGGCCGACGACGCCCCCTCCGAAGAGGTCGAGGGCGACGAACCGCTGCTCCCCGCGCGCGTGCACCGTCCCTCCGACCTGATGCGCCTCCTGGTGGGCGTCCTCGCGGTCGCCATACTGCTGTCGATCGCCGCGTTCGCGCACGGCACGACGTCGGGGCTGGCGCAGGACATCAACAAGGGCACCGACGAAGCACCCGACCTGCTGATCAAGTTCGCCGGCCTCGCGTCGAGCATCGCGATCCTCCTGGTGCCGGTCGCCTTCGCCATCGAGCGGCTGATCAAGCGGGACGGGCTGCGGATCGCCGACGGCGTGCTGGCCGCGGTCCTCGCCCACGGCGTGACCCTCGCCACCGACCTGTGGGTCGCCAAGGCCGCGCCGGACTCGATCCAGAAGGCGCTCACCCAGCCCTCGCCCGGCGACATCCACGCCCTGACCGACCCGGTGCACGGCTACCTCGCGCCGGTCATCGCGTACATGACGGCCGTCGGCATGTCGCGACGGCCGCGCTGGCGTGCGGTCCTGTGGGTCGTCCTGATGCTCGACGCCTTCTCCATGCTGGTCACCGGCTACACGACCCCCTTCTCGATCATCCTCACGGTCCTGATCGGCTGGAGTGTGGCGTACGGGACGCTGTACGCGGTCGGTTCGCCGAACGTACGGCCGACGGGCCGGACCCTGATGGCGGGCCTGCGGCACGTCGGCTTCCACCCGGTGAGCGCGGCACGGGACGAGACCCCGGAGGCCCCGGACGGCGACCGCGGCCGCCGGTACTTCGTGACACTCCAGGACGGCACCCCACTGGACGTCACGGTCGTGGACCGGGAACAGCAGGCACAGGGCTTCTTCTACCGCGTGTGGCGCCGTCTGACGCTGCGCGGCATCACCACACGCCGCAGCCTCCAGTCGCTGCGCCAGGCCCTGGAGCAGGAGGCGCTCCTCGCGTACGCGGCCATCGCGGCCGGGGCCAACGCGCCGAAGCTGATCGCGACCTCCGAGCTCGGCCCGGACGCCGTGATGCTGGTCTACGAGCACATCGGCGGGCACACCCTCGACACGCTGCCGGACGAGGCCATCACCGACGACCTGCTGCGCGAGACCTGGCACCAGGTGCAGGCGCTGCAGTCGCGGCGCATCGCGCACCGCAGGCTGGCGGGTGACGCGATCCTGGTGGATCGTTCCGGCACGGTGATCCTCACGGACCTGCGCAACGGCGAGATCGCGGCCGGTGAGCTGATGCTGCGCATGGACGTGGCGCAGTTGGTGACCACACTCGGCCTGCGGGTCGGCGCGGAGCGCGCGGTGGCCTCGGCCGTCGGCGTGCTGGGCCCGGACGCGGTCGCCGACTGCCTGCCCATGCTGCAGCCGATCGCGCTCACGCGCTCCCACCGCGCGACGCTGCGGAAACTGGCCCGGGAGCGTTCGGAGCGCGAGCGCGAGGCGGTCCTGGAAGCCTCCCGGCAGGCCAGACTGGCCCGCGCCGCCGAGCACGAGGACACACCCGAAGAGACCAGACCCGTCCTCGAAAAGCCCGACAAGAAGGCCGTACGTGCCGAGCAGCGGGCCGAGAAGCGGGCGATCGACGAGGCGTTGGAGGAGGCCCGCGAGGAGGATCTGCTCACCCAGATCCGCCACCAGGTGCTGCTGATCAGGCCGCAGGCACCGGTCGAGCCGGCCCGTCTGGAGCGCATCCGCCCGCGCACGCTGATCAGTTTCATCGCGGGCGCGTTCGGCGCGTACTTCCTGCTGACGCAGCTCACGCACATCGAATTCGGCACGCTCTTCGAGAGCGCCCAGTGGGGCTGGGTCGCCGCGGCTGTGCTCTTCTCGATGCTGAGCTACTTCGCGGCGGCCATGAGTCTGCTGGGCTTCGTGCCCGAACGGGTGCCGTTCGTCCGGGCCGTGGCGGCGCAGGTCGCCGGGTCCTTCGTGAAGATCGTGGCCCCCGCGGCGGTGGGCGGCGTCGCCCTGAACACGCGGTTCCTCCAGCGCGCCGGGGTGCGGCCGGGGCTCGCGGTGGCGAGCGTCGGCGCGTCGCAGTTGTTCGGGCTCGGCTGTCACATCCTGATGCTGCTGTCGTTCGGATATCTGACCGGTACCGAGAAGACGCCCTCCTTGTCGCCGTCCCGGACGGTCATCGCCGGTCTGCTGACCGTCGCAGTCCTCGTCCTCGTGGTGACCTCGGTGCCGTTCCTGCGGAAATTCGTGGTCACGCGCGTGCGGTCGCTTTTCGCGGGTGTCGTCCCGCGCATGCTGGACGTCCTCCAGCGGCCACAGAAGCTGATCACCGGCATCGGCGGCATGCTCCTGCTGACGGCCTGTTTCGTGATGTGCCTGGACGCGTCGATCCGGGCGTTCGGCACCGAGGACATGCCCACGATCAGCATCGCCAGCGTGGCCGTCGTCTTCCTCGCCGGAAACGCGCTCGGCTCCGCGGCGCCCACCCCGGGCGGTGTGGGCGCGGTCGAGGCCACCCTGACGGTCGGTCTGATCGCGGTCGGGCTCCCCAAGGAGGTCGCGGCTCCCGCCGTGCTCCTGTACCGCCTTCTCACGCTGTGGCTGCCCGTGCTGCCGGGATGGCTGTTCTTCAACCACCTGACGCGCAAGGGCGCGCTCTAGGCCGGAGACGGACGGTCCGGGGTCGGGGGTCCGCGGGGCCGGAGTCCGGAGTCCGGGGTTCCTCACCCGCACGGCCCGCGCCCCGAGCGGCCCGTCCCGAGCGACCTCAGGATGGGAACATGCCGAATCCTTCCCCGCCGCGGGCCACCGCTCTGACCGCCACCGCCCTCCTGCTGCTGGGGGCCCTCGCCGGATGCGGCGACGACGGCGACTCCAAGGACGAGGACCTGTCGGCGCAGAAGCTCAGCTGGAAGGATTGCCCGGAGCCGTCCGCGTCCGAGGGCGGCGGGGACGCCCCGTCGCCCCTGCCGGGCGGCGACACCTGGAAGTGCGCGACCTTGAAGGCACCCCTCGACTGGGAGAAGCCCAAGGGGGACACCATCGGACTCGCGCTGATCCGCGCGGAGGCGAGCGGCCCCGAGGACCGGCGCATCGGTTCGCTGCTCTTCAACTTCGGCGGTCCGGGCGGCTCGGGCATCACCACCCTCCCCGCGTTCGGCCAGGACTACAAACAGCTGCGCACCCGCTACGACCTGGTCAGTTTCGACCCGCGCGGCGTCGGCCGCAGCGCCGGTGTGAAGTGCGAGAACGACGAACAGCTCGACGCGTACTTCCAGCAGGACGGCACCCCGGACGACGCCGCCGAACAGCGGACCCTCCTGGACAGCACGAAGAAGTTCAACAAGGCCTGCGAGAAGAACTCCGGGAAGGTCCTGCCGCACGTACGCACCACCGACGCGGCCCGCGACATGGACCTGATGCGCCAGGTCCTCGGCGACGACCGGCTGCACTACTTCGGCATCTCGTACGGCACCGAGCTGGGCGGCGTGTACGCGCATCTGTTCCCCAAGAAGGTAGGGCGGGCCGTGTTCGACGCCGTCGTGGACCCGACGCAGAACCCCGAACAGGGGTCACTCGGCCAGGCCAAGGGCTTCCAGCGCGCGCTCGACAACTTCGCCGAGGACTGCACCTCGAAGACGCAGGACTGCCCGCTCGGGGACAGTACGCAGGACGTGAAGGACCGGATCGCCAAGCTGCTCAAGGACCTCGACGGCAGGCCGATCCCGGGCGTTTTCCCCCGCAGGCTCACCCAGACCGCCGCCACCAGCGGCATCGCGCAGTCCCTGTACTCCCAGGAGTTCTGGGAGTACCTCACCGAGGGACTCCAGCAGGCGTACGACGGCGACGGCAAGGTTCTGATGCTGCTGTCCGACTCGATGAACGGGCGCGACCAGGACGGCGAGTACAGCAACATCAGCGCCGCCAACGTCTCCATCAGCTGCGCGGACGACAAACCGCGCTACACCACCGCCGACGTGCGGGCGAAGCTCCCGGAGTTCCGCAAGGCCTCTCCTCTCTTCGGCGACTATCTGGCGTGGGGCATGGTCGGCTGCACCGACTGGACCGTGGCGGGCGCCGCCGATCATCCCGACGTGAGCGCGGCCGGCTCGGCGCCGATCCTCGTGGTCGGCAACACCGGCGACCCGGCGACCCCGTACGAGGGCGCCCGGAAGATGGTGGATGCGCTGGGCAAGGGTGTCGGTGCCGAGCTGACGTACAAGGGGCAGGGGCACGGGGCGTACGACAGCGGGAACAAGTGCGTGCGCGACGCGGTGAACGGCTATCTGCTGAACGGCAGGGTCCCGTCGACCGGCACGGTCTGCTCCTGAGCGCTCGTCCGCTCTCCGGCCGGTGGGAATGCTGGGCCCGTCATGTCGCAAAACATCGGATTCAACCCACGAACCCGCAGGTCAGACAGTTATCCACAGGCCTACGCGGGGCTCGCGGAGATCTGCCTAGTATGGCCTGACTGTCATCCGCAGCATCCGGCGGACGACGATGCGAGGGGGGAAGTTCATGGCACGTATCGCACGGTGGACGGCGCTGGCCGCCGCCGCGTTGCTGGTGGCCGGCTGCAGCGGGTCGTCCGGGACCGACGACGGGAACGACGCCGACGGCGGGGCGTCGGCCGCCGGCTCTTCCTCCGGCACGACGCCGGGGCTGCCCGCCTCACTCACCTCGCAGAAGCTCGACTGGGGCGGCTGCAAGGCCACGGAGACCGGCCCCGCGCCCGGTGGGGACTGGCGGTGCGCGACGCTCAAGGTGCCGCTGGACTGGGCGAAGCCGACGGGCGAGACCATCGGCCTGGCGCTGATCCGCAGTGAGTCGAGCGGATCTTCGAAGGACCGTATCGGCTCGCTGTTGTTCAACTTCGGCGGTCCGGGCGGCTCGGGTGTCGACTACCTGCCGTCGTTCGGGCCGTCGTTCGCGAAGCTCCACGAGCGGTACGACCTGGTCAGCTGGGACCCGCGCGGCGTCGCCGCGAGCGAGGGCGTGCGCTGTCGCAGCGACAAGGAGATACAGGCCGCCGAGGCGGTCGACACCACACCGGACACCTCCGCCGAAGAGACCACGTTCCTCAAGGACGCCGCCGACTTCGGCAAGGGCTGCGAGAAGTCGGCGGGCAAGCTCCTGGGCCATGTCTCGACGACCGACACGGCCCGGGACATGGACCTGATGCGGCATGTCCTCGACGACCGGAAAATGCACTACTTCGGCATCTCGTACGGCACCGAACTGGGCGGCGTGTACGCCCACTTGTACCCCAAGAACGTGGGGCGGCTGGTCCTGGACGCGGTCGTCGACCCGAGCGCCGGCACGGTGGGCCACGCGGAGAACCAGGCCAGGGGCTTCCAGCGCGCCCTGGAGGACTACCTGAAATCCACGGGCCAGAACCCCACGCAGGGCTCCCAGAAGATCGTGGACCTGCTGAAGCGGATCGACTCGAAGCCGCTGCCGACCGCGAGCGGCCGCGACCTGACACAGCAGCTGGCCCTCACGGGCATCGTCTACCCGCTCTACAGCAAGTCGTCCTGGCCCGCTCTCACCGGCGCGCTCGAAGCCGCCGAGGACGGCGACGGTACGGAGCTGCTCGCGCAGGCCGACAGTTACAACGACCGTGACGCCTCGGGCCGCTACGGCACGACCACGCATTCCCAACGGGTCATATCGTGCTTGGACGACAAGGAGCGGCCGACGCCCGAGGAGGCGAGAAAGCGGCTCGCCGAGTTCCGGAAGATCTCGCCGGTGTTCGGGGACTCCATGGGCTGGGACACGGCCGGCTGGTGCCACGACTGGCCGGTGGCCGGGCAGCACGAGACGCCGGAGGTGAGCGCGGCCGGCGCGGAGCCCGTGCTGGTGGTGGGCAACACCGGCGACCCGGCGACACCGTACGAGGGTGCTCGCAAGATGGCGGACGAGCTGGGCAAGGGGGTCGGTGTGCAGCTCACCTGGAAGGGCGAGGGGCACGGCGCGTACGGGAGCGGGAGCAGCTGCGTCGACAGCACGGTGGACGACTACCTGCTGGACGGATCGGTGCCGGACGACGGCAAGGTCTGCGGTTCGTAGGGCCCGCAGGCTTCGCAGCGGCCCCTGCCGCCGGGACGGCGGAAACGCATCGCTCCCAGGTGCCGGAGAGGGGCCCGGCGCACGCGGCGCCGAGCCCCTCTCCATGCAGTGAGTGCCCAGGTCCTGTCCTAGTAGATCGGCTTCTCCGGTTCGATCTGGTTGACCCAGCCGATCACGCCGCCGCCCACGTGCACGGCGTCGGCGAATCCAGCCGACTTGAGGACCGCGAGGACCTCCGCGCTGCGGACACCCGTCTTGCAGTGCAGGACGATCTTCTTGTCCTGCGGGAGGGTCTCCAGGGCGGTGCCCATGAGGAACCCGTCCTTCGGGATCAGCTTGGCGCCGGGGATCGAGACGATCTCGTACTCGTTGATCTCGCGGACGTCGATGATCTCGATGTTCTCGCCGTCGTCGATCCACTCCTTGAGCTGCTTGGGAGTGATCGTCGAGCCGGCGGCCGCCGCCTGGGCCTCTTCGGAGACGACGCCGCAGAAGGCCTCGTAGTCGATGAGTTCGGTGACGGTGGGGTTCTCGCCGCAGACCGCGCAGTCGGGGTCCTTGCGGACCTTGACCTGGCGGTACTGCATCTCCAGGGCGTCGTAGATCATCAGGCGGCCGACGAGCGGCTCACCGATGCCCGCGAGGAGCTTGATGGCCTCGTTGACCTGGATGGAGCCGATGGACGCGCACAGCACGCCGAGGACACCGCCCTCGGCGCAGGAGGGAACCATGCCGGGGGGCGGGGGCTCCGGGTAGAGGCAGCGGTAGCAGGGCCCGTGCTCGGACCAGAACACGGAGGCCTGGCCGTCGAAGCGGTAGATCGAGCCCCAGACGTACGGCTTGTTGAGCAGCACGCACGCGTCGTTGACCAGGTAGCGGGTCGCGAAGTTGTCCGTGCCGTCGACGATCAGGTCGTACTGGCTGAAGATCTCCATCACGTTCTCGGCCTCAAGCCGCTCTTCGTGAAGGACAACGTTCACATAGGGGTTGATGCCGAGCACGCTGTCGCGGGCCGACGCGGCCTTGGAGCGGCCGATGTCCGCCTGGCTGTGGATGATCTGGCGCTGCAGGTTCGACTCGTCGACCTCGTCGAACTCCACGATGCCGAGCGTGCCCACGCCTGCTGCGGCCAGGTACATCAGCGCCGGCGAGCCCAGACCGCCGGCGCCCACACAGAGCACCTTGGCGTTCTTCAGCCGCTTCTGCCCGTCCATGCCCACGTCGGGGATGATCAGGTGGCGGGAGTACCTGCGGACCTCGTCTACGGTGAGCTCAGCAGCTGGCTCGACCAGGGGTGGCAGCGACACGGGGACTCCGTTGGTCGGTCAATCACTACAGTTGTTCTCCTCGTAACACTGCCACGCCCTTCTTCATTCCGAGACACCCGTTCCGATCCGCGAGACGAGTGTGTCCCAGTACCCGGGCAGACTCTCCCAGGGGCCGGCCGAACCTCCGCGGTCCGTGCGGTCGGTGAAGTAGATCGTCGAGGCGCCCTGCCAGCGGGCGATGCGCAGAGCCTCGTCCAGGTGCCCGCGGGGCACACCGTGCACGAAGTGGCAGAAGTGCTCGGGCGGGTACTCGGCGGTCCACTCCGCCACCTGCGACCAGCGGTAGTCGCGCCAGGGCCCGGAGAAGGTCACCAACTGGTCGGCGGTTTCGGCGTAACCGGGATACGGGTGCGTGCCGTGGCCGAGGACGAGGTGGCCGCC
This sequence comes from Streptomyces aurantiacus, assembly GCF_001418335.1. Taxonomy (GTDB): domain Bacteria; phylum Actinomycetota; class Actinomycetes; order Streptomycetales; family Streptomycetaceae; genus Streptomyces; species Streptomyces aurantiacus. The sequence continues at coordinate 13,379 of NZ_LIPP01000164.1, forward strand.
TCCGAGGAGTGCTCGCAGGGTGCCGGTCGTGCGCCGGATCTCCGGGAGCGCTGTCCGCTCCGTGGGACAGCGGTCCAGGAGGAAGCCGTCGACCTGGTACCAGTCGAGATAGTGGTGCGCGTCGGAGACGAGTTCGCCGAAGGCGCGTGCGCCGTACGTCACGTCCAGGTGGCCGAGGACGCGGACGCCCGCGTTGCGCAGGCGTCCGGCGGCTTCCAGACAGTGCGGGTCGGGGCGCGCGCCGGGCCCGTCGGAGACGTTCAGGACGACCCAGTGCAAGGGGGCGCCGGGGCGGGTGAGTTCGCTCCATTCGACCGGGGCGACCAGGGGGTGCGCATAGCCGGGGACACCGAAGCCGACCCCCAGGTCCGTGGTGGCGGTGCCCGTCGCGGTGCTGGTCAGATACGGCATGCGGCCTCCATCCAGATATCGGCGAGGGATTCCTCAAGGGTGATGCGGGGCCGCCAGCCGAGCCGGTCGCGTGCGGTGCGCACGTCGGCCTGCTGCCAGCTGCCGCAGCCGTCCGGGTACGGATAGGCGGCCGGGGCCGGATGTTCCGTTTCGGAGCGGGGGTGGCCGATGGACGGCCTGGTGGGGCCGGAGGGTCCGTCGAGTTCGTGGAGGGCTCCGCCGTATCCGGCGACGCGCGCGAGGACGGAGGCGGCGTCGCGCAGGCGTACGGCACGGCCGGATCCGATGTTGATGACGCCCTGTGCGGCGGAGAGGGAGGCGGCATGGACGGCACGGGCGACGTCGCGTACGTCGATGAAGTCGCGCTGGACGCCGAGTCCGGCGAGTTTCAGTTCGCCGTCGCCGGACTGCATGGCGCGGCGCATGGCTTCGGCGAGACGTCCCAGGGGGGAGCCCGCCGGGGTGCCGGGTCCGGCGGGCGAGAACACCCGCAGGACGACGGCGTCCAGGCCGGATCCGAGGACCAGTTCGGTGGCGGCGAGCTTGCTGACGCCGTAGGGGCCGCCGGGGCGGGGCACGGCGTCCTCGGCCGTGGAGGACCCGGACTGGCTGGGGCCGTACTCCGCGCCGCAGCCGATCTGCACGAGGCGTGCCCCGCATCCGCTGCGGCGCAGGGCCTCGCAGACGGTGGCGACGGCGACGGTGTTGTGCCGCGTGAGGTCGCGGGCACCGCCGCGGGTGGCACCGGCGCAGTTGACGACGACGCCGGGGTGCACCGCGTCCAGGAAGCGGGTGAGCGCTCCGGGGCTGCCGCTGGCGAGGTCGAAGCGTACGTCCGCGTCGTCGCCCCTGCCGAGCACGGTGAGCTGCACGGCCGGGTCGGCGAGGAGACGGTCGGCGACGAACCGGCCCAGGTATCCGTTGGCTCCGATCAGCAGCACCCTCATCGGGCGGCTCCGGGGGCGGACTCTCCGATGCGGAGGGTGATCATCTGGCGTTCTCCTTCAGGGTTTTGCCATGGGTCGTGCGGGAGGCCCGCGGTGTCGGCTCCGCGGGAAGGGGTGCACTCGGCAGGGGTGCCGAGAGTCGGTGGCGGTTCACGGCGTCGTGCCGCGGGCCGCGTGGGCCGAGGCCCGGGTGAGGGTCCTGGTCGCGTGGAGCAGGAGGACGAGCGCCGCGGCCCCGCACGCGAGAGCAGGGACCGCGCCCGTCCCCCAGGCGTCGGTCAGCGTCTCGACGGGCCTGGCCAGCGCCCGGCCGCCGGGCAGGCGGCCCGCGTAGACACTCAGGAGCGCCGCCGTCTCGATCAGACCCGCGGTCGCGACGACCACGGCGGGGGCGTGTGTGAATCCGTGCACGGTGAGAAGCCGGGCGAGCAGGAGGAGCGCGCCGAGGGTGCCGGCTCCGGCGTATGCGACGGGCTCGTCCAGCACCGCCCCGCTCAGGGCGAGCAGTCCGCCGAGGGCGCAGAGGAACAGCCCGAACACGCCCAGGAGCAGGGGTTTCACGGAGGCGGCGAACTCTTCCAGGGCCCGGCTGGTGGTCAGTCGGCGGCGGGCGCGTACGGCGAAGAAGTGCGCGCACCAGGCCGCCGGGGCGCAGGCCGCGGCGAGGGCCAGGACGGACGTGAGGGCGATCGGCCAGGGGCTGTCGGAGCCACCGGTGGGCAGTCCTTCGGGGCCGCCCTCGATGCCGGCGGCGAGCAGGCCGTCGCCGAGGAGGGCGTAGGCGACGAGCCACCAGGTCCACGCGCGCGTGGACGGTGTCGGGGACCATGCCCAGGTGGCGTGCAGGGGGCCGCGGCTGAGGGCCGCGCGCAGGCCGAGGGCCACGGCGAGTACGCCCACGACGGTCACCGCGAGGCGCGGCCGCCCCTCCGTGTACCGCAGCCCGGCCACGACTGCCGCGCACAGGAAGCCCGGCAGCAGCGTGAGTACGGCCCAGTCGGCACGCGCCCCGAGGGGATCGGGCGCCTCGGACCGCGATGCCGCGCCTCCGGTACTCCCGGTGCTCCCGGTGCTCCCGGTGCTCCCGGTACTTCCAGTGCTGCCAGTGCTGCCAGTGCTGCCAGTGCTGTCGGTTTTCCCTGGGTCCTCGGTGCCTTCAGTGCCTTCGGTGTCTTCGGTGCGGTCTTCTGCCCGGGGGGCTCGCGCGTACATCTCCTCGGCGAGCGAGAAGACGTCCCGGTGCCGGAAGTGCGTGGCGGTCCGGTCGGTCACACCGTGCGCCTCCAGGCCCGCCGCGATCTCCAGCGGGTCCACCGCGCGCTCGCACAGCTGCCGGTGGCGGTGCATCAGGGCCTTCACCGGGTCGGCGGCACCGCGAGGGGCGGAGGGCACACGGTCGGCGGGGGTTTCCTCCGTGACCGTCACGGCGTCCCACTCGGACCGGACATCCGGCGTCGTCGACGGTCCCTGCCACGCGTGTGCGACGCGGGGCTCGCCCAGTCGGACGTCCGCGATCCTCGACTCGCCGAGCTGAACGTCCACCACGCGTGTCTCTCCCGCCTGGACGTCCACCACCCTCGTCTCGCCCACCTCGGCGCCCACGCCCCGCAGGTCCCCGATCCGTCGCGCGCTCACCACGCCCCCTCCCCTACGGGCACCGGCGCGCCCGGAACGGCGGACGCGCCCCGTACCGGCGGTCCCGCCGCCCAGGTCGGTCCCGGCCTCCTGGCCGCCGGGCGCGTCCCGGGCTCCGGCCACCGCCGTCCCGGCACGTGTGCCTCGGCGGGCAGGCCGAACGGCAGGGGCTCACCTGATGCGCCGACGACCACCCGCCGGGCGGGACAGCGCGAGAGGATCTCAAGGTAAATGCCGTGAAATGCCGTGATGTTCTGCTCGACGCTGAACAGTTCGAGTGCCCGTGCGCGGGCGGCGGCGCCGAGGCGCGACCGGCGTTCGGGGTCGCGCAGCAGGGCGACGCACGCCTCGGCGAGCGCCCGCGGATTGCGCGGCGGGACCACGAGCCCCGTACCGCCGATGACCTCGACGACCGCGCCGACGTCCGTGGACACCGTGGCGCGTCCGGAGAACATCGCTTCGACGAGGCTGATCGGGAAGCCTTCGACGACGCTGGACAGGACGACGAGGGCGCCCGCCGCGTACGCCTCCGGGAGGGTCGGTGCCTGCGGACCGCCGATCTCCTCGAAGGAGACCGGGTGGTCGCCGACGGCGCGTATGCCGGCGGCCTCGTACCCGTACTCGTAGGGGAGCAGCCGCGCGGCCAGTGCCTTGCAGTGCGCCAGGTAGGTGGCGCCCTCCGGCCCTTCGGCGGGGGCGCCGATGATCCGCAGCCGAGCCTTCGGCTCCGCCTTGCGGATCTCCGCGAAGGCGTGCAGCAGCGAGGTCAGGTCCTTGGCGGGCTCGATGCGCCCGACCCACACCAGGGTGTGCGGATCGGCGGCGCATTCGCCGCTGTCGCCCACCTCCGAGAAGCGGGACGCGTCCATGCCGGGATAGACGGTACGGATTCTGGCCCGGTCGGCGCCGCAGCGCTCCTGCCAGCGGCGGGCGTGCGTGTTGCCGGGTGTGATGACCGTGGCCCGGCGGTACGCCTCGGCGGCGAGCCGGCCGTGGAAGGCCGCGAGCAGTGCCCGTGCCGGAGTGGACGCCACGCGCCCCTCCAGATCCTCGCGCGAGCCCAGATAGTGCGCGCGCAGTTGCACCCCGTACTCCGTGAGGAGCAGCGGTATGCCCGAGAAGTGGTGTGCGAGCAGCCCCGGCAGGGCCGCGACGCCGCCGGACGTGGCGTGGCACAGGTCGACCGAGTCGAGCCCGTCGTCCTCGTACCAGTCGAGGGAGAGGGGACGCAGCGCGCGTTCCACCTGGGCGGCGACGGTGAGCAGGTCGGGCACGCGCGCGGTACGGGCGGCCCGCAGTGCGCCGGGCGCACGGCAGGCGTGTTCGAGGGCGCGCACTGCGGTCTCCGAGCGGAGGGCGCCGACCAGGCCGCCCTCGTCCCGGGCCAGTTCGGCAAGCCCGTACAGCGCGCTGCCGAAACGGTCCGCCACACCGGCCGAGGCGTTCTCCACGGCGCCGCCGAGTGCGTCGCCCGCGCATATGGCCGCCGCCAACTCCCCGTAACACTCGGCGAATCGGCGCCGGACCCGTCGTCCGTATCCGACGCCGTCGACGTCCGCCGTCCACAGCGGGGCGGTGCGTACCCGGCTGACCTGGGAGGGGAGCCGGATCCAGCCCTCGTCCTCCTGCTGCTCGCTGCGGCTCAGGGCGTAGATGTCGAACTCGTGCTGCCCGAGCCCGCGCACGAGCCGGTCGCACCAGAGCCTGGCCTCACCGCTCACATACGGATAGCCACCCTCCGTAAGCAGTCCGATGCGCACGAGCGCACCCCCGATCTCCCGTATGGGGAGCCGCCGTTGACCCGGCGGCTCGCAGCGGGACGAACGTATGCGGACATGGCGGTGGTGCGATGGACGGTTGTCCATCGCACCACCAAAAGGGGTGAACGGTCGTAACTTTCCCGTGCGGGTCGCGTTCCGTCGCGCTAAGAGATCAACCGAACACGTTTCGTCATACCGCGGCCGGTTGTCGGCGGGCGGCTCGACGGGCCGCGCGGCGGGCGGCGGCGACCGCCGGGTCCAGCGCGGGGACGGCGGCGAGCAGCTGCTTCGTGTACGGGTCCCGGGGCGACTCGTACACCTCGTCGGCGGGCCCGTACTCGACGATCCGGCCGCGGCGCATCACGGCGACCCGGTCGCTGACCTGGCGTACGACGGCGAGGTCGTGCGCGACGAAGACCAGGGCGAGGCCGAGTTCCCGTCGCAGTTCGTCGAGGAGGGCGACCACCTGGGCCTGGGTGGTGACGTCGAGTGCGGAGACCGGTTCGTCACACACGATGACCCGCGGGTCGGCGGCGAGTGCCCGCGCGATGCCCACGCGTTGTCGCTGGCCGCCGCTGAACTCGTGCGGGTAGCGGTCGTAGTGGTCCCCTTCGAGCCCCACTCGCTCCAGCAGTTCCCGTACGCGTCCCCGGATCAGCCCTTCGTCGCTCCCCCGTTCCCTTCCCCGTTCCCTTCCCCGTTCTCTCCCCAGTTCTTTCCCTCTCTCGCCTCCTTGCTGTCGGGTTCGCTCGTGCGCGGGGGCCCGCATCATCCGTGCCCGCAGGGGGTCGGCGATCGACTCGCCCACGCTGCGACGGGGGTTGAGGGAGGAGACGGGGTCCTGGAAGACCATCTGCACGTCGGGATGCACCCCGCCGCCGGGGCTGATGCTCCCCGCCGTCGGTTCCAGCAGCCCGACCAGCATGCGGCCCAACGTCGTCTTGCCGCTGCCGCTCTCCCCCACGATGCCGAGCGCCTCGCCCCGGCGGACGGTGAGCGACACGTCGTCGACGGCCGCGAACGCCCGCTTACCGCGCCCGAACTCACGCCGCAGACCGACCGCTTCCAGCACGACCGCCTCCGGCGCGGCCTCCTCCGCCGGGGTGCCGGCTGCCGGTCCTGACCTCGTACGGCGTGCGTCCACGCGTGGTACCGCGCCCAGCAGTTCGCGGGTGTAGGACTCCGTGGGCTTTCCGAGGACCGTGGCGACGGGTCCGTGTTCGACCACGCGTCCGTGCCGCATGACCAGGATCTCGTCGACGCTCTCGGCGGCGACGCCCACGTCGTGCGTGACGAGCAGCAGGCCCATCCCGGTCTCCTCGCGCAGCGTGTGCAGCAGGTCGAGGATCTGGGCCTGCACGGTCACGTCCAGCGCGGTGGTCGGCTCGTCGGCGATCAGCAGGTCCGGCTCACAGGCCAGCGCCATGGCGATCAGCGCGCGCTGGCGCATCCCGCCGCTGAACTCGTGCGGACGCGACCGCGACCGCCGCCCCGCGTCCGGTATCCCGACCCGGTCCAGTACCTCCACGGCACGCGCGCGTGCCGCGCGCCGCGACGCACGCGTGTGCACGCGGTACACCTCGGCGATCTGGTCCCCGATCGCGTAGTACGGGTCGAGGGACGACAGCGGGTCCTGGAAGACCATCGCGGCCCCCGCGCCGCGCAGCCGCCGAAGCTCGTCGTCCGACGCCCGCTGTACGTCGACGCCGGCGACTTCGACCGACCCGCCGACCCGCGCGCCCGTGCCGCGGTGCAGCCCCAGCAGGGCCGAGGCGACCGTGGACTTGCCCGACCCCGACTCGCCGACCAGGGCGAGCGCGGCGCCCCTGTCCAGCCGGAAGGAGAGCCCGTCGACGGCGCGCAGTTCGCCGAATCCGACGGTGAGCTCAGAGACTTCGACCAGGCTCGTACCGCCCGTACCGCCCGTACCGCCCGTACCGCCCGTACGGCCCGTACGGCCCATGGGACTTATGGACCTCGTGCGACTCATGCCAGTACCACCCGTCGGTCGGCCACCGCGTAGAGCACGTCCGCGAGGGCGTTGGCGATGACGACGAAGAATCCGATGACCAGGACCATCCCGACGACCACGGGAAGGTCGACGACGTCGACGGCGTGGACCAGTTCCCTTCCGATACCGGGCAGGCCGAAGAGCGTCTCGGTGAGCACCGCACCGCCGACGGCCGAGCCGACGTTGTTGGCGTTCAGCGCGATGACCGGGGCGAACGCCCCGCGCAGCGCGTGCCGCCCGATGACCGAGCGCTCACCGACGCCGTACGCCCGGAAGGTACGGATGTGGTCCTCGGCCAGCGTCTCCAGCATCGACGCCCTGGTCAGCCGGGCGAACGCGGCGGCTTCGATGAGGGCGAGCGAGAGCCATGGCAGCAGCAGGTTCCACGCCCACTGTTCGGGGTCGTCGGTGAAGTTCACGTACTGCGGGAAGGGCAGCAGTTCCAGTTCGCCGCAGACGACGATCATCAGGACCAGGCCGATGACGAAGACGGGCGTGGCCACGCCCACGAGCGTGATGCCGGTCAGCACCCGCTCGGAGAGCCGGCCGCGCCGCCATGCCGAGAGCACGCCGGTGCCGACGCCGAGGATCAGCCACATCACCATGGCCCCGAACACGAGCGACAGGCTGACCGGCAGCTTCGCCAGGATCAGCTTGGTGACCTGCTGGTCGCTCTGGTACGACAGCCCGAGGCAGGGCGCCGGGCAGTGCTGCACCGAGGTGCCGGTCGAGTAGTCCTGGCCGGCGACGAGCCCTGCCAGGAAGTGCCAGTAGCGCACGTACAGCGGGTCGTCGAGGTGCAGNNCAGGTGATCTGGGCGACGTTGCCGGGGGTGACGTAGAAGACCACGTAGATGATCACCGAGATGGCGAGCAGGGTGATCAGGGTGCCGACGACCCGCCGCAGGACGAACCCCGCGAAGCCGCTCATGAGGCACCTCCCCGCTCCGACTCGCCGACCGACACCCGAGACCCACCGGGCTCCGCGGACCTGCCGGGCTCCGCAGATCCGCCAGGCCCTGTGAACCCGCCAGGCTCCGTAGACCCGCCGGGCCTCTTGGCCGCCCCAGCCCCCTTGTCCGCCCCGGCC
>NZ_LIPP01000165.1 GCF_001418335.1 Streptomyces aurantiacus
GCCGGTGGTGGGGATGCGGCGGGTCTGGGGTTGGTGGCGGCCGGACACCCGTTGCTGGGCGCGGCGGTGGAGTTCGCCGACCGGGGTGGCTGTCTGCTGACCGGGCGCCTGTCGCGGTCGGGTCTGGCCTGGCTCGCCGATCACGTGGTGGCCGGCACGGTGTTGGTGCCGGGTGCCGCGTTGGTGGAGTGGGCGTTGCGGGCCGGTGACGAGGTGGGCTGCGCGATGGTCGAGGAGCTGATGCTCCAGGTTCCTGTCGTGGTGCCGGAGGCTTCCGGACTGCGGGTGCAGGTCGTGGTCGGTGAGGCGGCCGACGACGGACGCCGCGACGTGCGGATCTACAGCCGCACGGATGCGGAAGCCGTCGGTGGTGACGACGTGTGGATGTGCCACGCGACCGGCGTCCTGGTCCCCGAACCGCCCGCCGACCCTGCCGAAGACCTGGTCGGAGTGTGGCCCGCGACGGGCGCGGTGCCGGTGGACCTGGAGGGTTTCTACGAGCGGATCGCAGAGGCCGGTTATGGGTACGGTCCGGCGTTTCAGGGTCTGCGTGCGGTGTGGCGGCACGGCCAGGACCTGTTGGCCGAGGTCGTCCTGCCCGAGGCCGCCGGCTCCCACGACGGGTACGGCATCCACCCCGCCCTCCTGGACGCCACCCTCCACCCGGCCCTTCTGCTCGACTGGTCCGGGCAGCCGCAGGACGACGGCAAGATCTGGCTGCCGTTCGTCTGGAACGAGGTCTCCTTGTGGGCCGCGGGCGCCGGGACCGTGCGCGTGCGACTGTCGCCCGGCCACGACGAGACCGAGCGGGAAGTGCGGGTACTGGTCACCGACGCCACCGGGACGAACGTTCTGAGCGTGGGCTCCGTGACGCTGCGCCCCGCCGACATCGGGCAGTTGCAGTCCGCGCAGGCAGGCGACGGTGGTCTGTTCACGGTGGAGTGGACGCCGCTTGCGGCTTCACGGTCCGAGGCTGCGGAGGGTGGCGAGTGGACCGTTCTCACGGGTGGTGTGGGTCTGGCCGACGTGGTGGTGGCCGGTGGTGATGTGCCGTGGGCGGTCCTCGCGCCCGTGGAAGTGGCCGATGCCGATGCTGATGGTTTGTTGGTTGTCGAGCGGGTGTTGTCGTTGGTGCAGGGGTTTTTGGCTGTGCCGGAGTTGGTGGAGTCGCGTCTGGTGGTGGTGACGCGGGGTGCGGTGGCGGCCGGTGGTGATGGTGGCGGCGATGTGGATGTGTCGGCTGCGGCGGTGTGGGGTCTGGTCCGTAGTGCGCAGTCGGAGAACCCGGGCCGCTTCGTCCTGCTGGACACGGACGGCGGGGAGTTGCCGCAGGCCGTGCTCCGTCAGGCCGTCCAGGATCTCGACGAACCCCAACTCGCCCTGCGCGAGGGCGAGGTGCGGGTGCCACGGCTGGTCCGAGCGGCCGGCGGCGCCCTGATCGCACTGCCCAACGAGCGCGCCTGGCGGCTGGACAAGGGCAGGGCCGAGACCCTGGAGAGCGTGGCGCCGGTCGCGTACCCGCAGGTCATGGAACCCCTGGCTCCCGGCCAGGTACGCCTCGACATCCACGCCGCCGGCATCAACTTCCGTGATGTCCTGGTCAGTCTGGGCATGGTGCCAGGACAGATCGGCCTGGGCGGTGAAGGGGCCGGCGTCGTGACGGAGGTCGGTCCCGGCGTCACCCATCTGTCGGTCGGCGATCACGTCATGGGCGTACTGCACGGCTCCTTCGGCCCGGTGGCCGTGGCGGACACGCGGATGGTCGCGCCGGTTCCGCAGGGCTGGGACATGCAGGAGGCGGCCGGTATGCCGGTCGCGTATCTGACGGCTTGGTACGGGCTGGTTGAGCTGGCCGGTCTGAAGGCGGGCGAGCGGGTGCTGGTCCATGCCGGTACGGGTGGTGTGGGGATGGCGGCGGTGTGGATCGCCCGTCATCTGGGTGCGGAGGTGTATGCCACCGCGAGCCCCGCCAAGCATGCCGTGCTGGAGGAGATGGGGGTCGATGCCGACCACCGGGCGTCCTCGCGGGATCTCGGTTTCGAGGAAACGATCCGGCGGGTCACCGGTGGGCGGGGTGTGGACGTCGTGCTCAACAGTCTCACCGGTGAGTTCATCGATGCCTCGCTGCGGTTGTTGGGGGAGGGCGGCCGGTTCCTGGAGATGGGCAAGACGGATCTGCGCGTGCCCGAAGAGGTGGGTGCCGAGTATCCGGGCGTCACGTACACCGTGTACGACCTGGTCACCGACGCTGGACCGGACCGTATCGAGGCCATGATGAGGGAGCTGGGCGAGTTGTTCGCCTCCGGTGCCCTTGCTCCGTTGCCGGTGCGTTCCTGGCCGTTGGGCAGGGCGCGTGAGGCGTTCCGGTTCATGAGTCGGGCGAAGCACACCGGCAAGCTGGTGTTGGAGGTACCGGCTGTTCTTGATCCGGAGGGCACGGTGCTGATCACTGGTGGTACCGGGGTGCTCGGTGCGGCGGTGGCGGAGCATCTGGTGCGGGAGTGGGGCGTTCGGCATCTGCTGCTGGTCGGCCGTCGTGGTCCGCAGGCTCCGGGGAGCGGCGAACTCGTTGACAGGCTTGGCGGGTTGGGTGCCGAGGTCGCTGTCGTCGCGGCCGATGTGAGTGATCCGGTGTCGGTGGCGGAGCTGGTGGGGAGGTCGGACCCGGCGCATCCGCTGACCGGTGTGGTGCATGCCGCCGGTGTGCTGGAGGACGCGGTGGTGACCGCGCAGACCCCGGAAGGGCTCGCACGGGTGTGGGCGGCCAAGGCCACCGCCGCGGCGAATCTGCATGAGGCGACGCGGGGGATGCGGCTGGGCATGTTCGTGGTGTTCTCCTCGGCTGCCGCCACCCTCGGCAGTCCGGGGCAGGCCAACTACGCGGCGGCGAACGCCTACTGCGACGCACTGATGCAGCATCGCCGGGCCACGGGTCAGACAGGCCTGTCGATCGGATGGGGTCTGTGGCAGACCGCCGGCGGCATGAGCGGAGGGCTCAGCGACACCGACGTCGCCCGGATGGGACGTATCGGTGCCAAGGCGATGAGCAACGAGCAGGGTCTGGCCCTGCTCGACGCCGCACACCGCCACGGTCACGCCCACCTGGTCGCCGCCGACCTCAACACCCGCATGCTGGCGGGCAAACCTGCCGTGGCCCTGCCCGCCCTCCTGCGCGCCTTCGCAGGTGGGCAGGGGTCCGCACGGCCGACGGCCGCCATCGCCCGGCAGGACATCGACTGGGCCGGAAAGCTGTCGGTGCTGACCGCCGAGGAACAGCACCGCACCCTGCTGGACCTGGTCCGGACGCACGCGGCGGTCGTCCTCGGGCACGCCGGTGCCGACGCCGTCCGTGCCGACGTCCCCTTCCAGGACCTCGGCTTCGACTCCCTCACCGCGGTCGAACTGCGCAACAGGCTGTCCGCCGTCACCGGCCTCCGCCTGCCCTCCACGTTCGTCTTCCGGCACCCCACCCCGTCCGCCATCGCCGACAACCTGCGCCAACAGCTGTGCCCCACGGCAGGCGATCCGGCGGCGCCGCTCCTCGGCGAACTGGACAAACTGGAGACGGCGATCGCGGGGCACGCGCACGACGAGGACACTCGCGGCCGTCTGGCGGCACGCCTGCAGAGCCTGCTGTGGCGCCTGGACGACACCCCGGGCGGCGCGGGAGGCGCGGGAAGCGTGGGTGACGGCGGCGCCGTCGACGACGGAGAGCTGGAGTCCGCGTCGGACGACGAACTCTTCGAGCTGATCGACCGAGACCTGCCTTCCTGAACAGGAGTGGAGAAGACATGCCGGGTACGGAGGACAAGCTTCGCCACTATCTGAAGCGGGTGACGGCGGATCTCGGCCAGACACGTCAGCGCCTGCGTGATATGGAGGAGCGGCAGCGGGAACCGGTGGCCATCGTCGCGATGGCCTGCCGGTACCCCGGCGGTGTGATGTCACCGGAGCAGCTGTGGGACCTGGTCGCCTCGCGCGGCGACGCCATCGAGGAGTTCCCCACCGACCGTGGCTGGGAACTGGGCGGCCTCTACCACCCGGACCCGGACCACCCGGGCACGACCTACGTACGGGAGGCCGGGTTCCTGCGGGACGCCACGCGGTTCGACGCCGACTTCTTCGGCGTCAACCCGCGCGAGGCGCTCGCCGCCGACCCGCAGCAGCGGATGCTCCTCGAAGTGTCCTGGGAACTGTTCGAACGGGCGGGCATCGACCCGGCCACGCTCAAGAACAGTCTCACCGGCGTGTACGCGGGAATGTCGAGCCAGGATCACATGTCCGGGTCGCGGGTGCCGCAGGAGGTCGCGGGGTACGCCACCACCGGCACCCTCGCCAGCGTTCTGTCCGGCCGTATCGCCTACACCTTCGGACTTGAGGGCCCGGCGGTGACGCTGGACACGGCGTGCTCGGCGTCGCTGGTGGCGATCCACCTGGCCTGCCAGGCCCTGCGGCAGGGTGAGTGCACCCTGGCCCTGGCGGGCGGTGTGACCGTGCTGTCCACGCCCACGGCGTTCGTGGAGTTCGCCCGGCAGCGTGGCCTGGCGCCGGACGGCCGGTGCAAGCCGTTCGCCGAGGCGGCCGACGGCACCGGATTCTCCGAAGGCGTCGGACTGGTCCTCCTGGAGCGGCTTTCGGACGCGCGACGCAACGGCCACCAGATCCTGGCGGTCGTACGGGGATCGGCTGTGAACCAGGACGGCGCGAGCAACGGCCTGACCGCTCCCAACGACGCCGCCCAGGAACGGGTGATCCACCAGGCCCTCACCAACGCCCGCGTCACCCCGGACACCGTGGACGCCGTGGAGGCGCACGGTACGGGCACCACCCTCGGCGACCCGATCGAGGGCAACGCGCTCATGGCGACGTACGGGAAGGGCCGGCCTGCGGACCGGCCGCTGTGGCTCGGCTCGGTGAAGTCGAACATCGGTCACACGCAGGCCGCGGCGGGTGTGGCAGGCGTGATCAAGACGGTGATGGCGATGCGGCACGGCGAGCTGCCCGCCTCGCTGCACATCGACCGGCCCACGCCGCACGTGGACTGGGAGGAGGGGGGAGTACGGCTGCTCACCGACCCCGTGCCGTGGCCCCGGTCCGACCGCCCCCGCCGGGCGGGTGTCTCCTCCTTCGGTATCAGCGGCACCAACGCCCACCTGATCGTGGAGGACGTTCCGGAGCCGGTGGACGGGGGTGCCCTGGACGATGCGGACGATGCGGACGGCGCGGATGACGTGAGCGACGTGAGCGATGTGGGTGGTGTGGTGCCGTGGGTGGTGTCGGCGCGCAGCCCGGGGGCGTTGCGGGAGCAGGCACGTCGTTTGAGTGACGGTGTCGGTGACGCTCCGGTGGCCGGTGTGGGCTGGTCGTTGGTGAGGGCGCGTGTGTTGCATGAGCACCGGGCTGTGGTGGTGGGTCGTGAACGGGGGGAGCTGGTGGCCGGGCTGAGGGCGTTGGCTGCTGGGGAGATGCATGCCGGGTTGGTGGGGCCGGCTTCGTCGCGGGGCGATGTGGTGTGGCTGTTCAGTGGTCAGGGCAGTCAGTTGGTGGGTATGGGGGCTGGGTTGTATGGGCGGTTCCCGGTGTTCGCGGCGGCGTTCGATGAGGTGTGCGGTCTGTTGGAGGGGGAGTTGGGGGTTGCTCCGGGTGTGCTGCGGGAGGTTGTCTTCCACGGTCCGAAGGAGCGGTTGGATCACACCACGTGGGCGCAGGCGGGGTTGTTCGCGTTGCAGGTGGGTCTCGCGCGGTTGTGGGAGTCGGTGGGGGTGCGTCCTGATGTGGTGATCGGACACTCGATTGGGGAGATCGCGGCTGCGTATGTGGCGGGGGTTTTTGATGTGGCGGATGCGTGTCGGGTGGTGGGGGCGCGGGCGCGTCTGATGGGTGCGCTGCCCGGGGGTGGTGCGATGTGTGCGGTGCAGGCCACGCCACAGGAGCTGGCCGCCGACCTGGAGGGTTCCGGTGTAAGTGTGGCGGCGGTCAACACGCCCGGCTCGACGGTGGTTTCGGGTCCTGTCGGCGAGGTGGGGCGGATCGCCGCGCTGTGGAGTGGGCGGGGGCGCAAGACCAAGGCGCTCACGGTCAGCCATGCTTTCCACTCGGTGTTGATGGAGCCGATGCTGGAGGAGTTCGCGGATGTGCTGGGCGGGGTGGGTTTCCGGCGGCCGTCGATTTCGTTGATCAGTAATGTGTCGGGTCGGGAGGCGGGTGAGGAGATCGCGTCTGCCGCGTATTGGGTGCGGCATGTGCGTCAGCCCGTGCTTTTCCAGCCCGCGATCGCCGAGGTTGCCTCACGGGCGGGTGTGTTCGTGGAGCTGGGCCCTTCCCCGGTCCTGACCACCGCCGCCCAACACACCCTCGACGCCCTAGACGCCCTAGACACCCTCGACGCCCTTGACGCCCTTGACACCCTGGACCGGACCGACCGTCCTGAGCCGGTCGTGACCGCCTCCCTCCATCCCGGCCGGCCGGACGACGAGACCTTCGCGCAGGCTATGGCCCGTCTGCACACGGCGGGGATCGCCGTGGACTGGTCGGTGTTCTTCCCGGCCGACCCCACCCCCCGACCGGTCGAGCTGCCCACCTACGCCTTCCAGCGCCGGCGCTACTGGCTGGCGGACCTCCAGGCGTCCGAGGACGTGTCCCCGGAGGACGGCGAGGCGGCCGGGTTCTGGGCGGCCGTCGAAGACGCGGACAGCCAGGCTCTCTGCGACACCCTGCATCTCCAGGACGACGAGCGCAGGTCGGCTCTGGAGACGGTCCTCCCGGCCCTGGCCGAGTGGCGGCGTGAGCGACGCGAGCGGTCGGTCGTCGACACCTGGCGCCACCGGGTCGACTGGCACCGCGCCGAACTCACCGCCCCCGCCGCCCCGGAGGCGTCGGAGGCATCCGAGGCGTCCGAAACCGGAGCCTGGCTGGTCGTGGCTCCCGCGCTGGGGGCAGGGGCCTGGCCGCAGGTGTGTGCTCGGGCGCTGGAGGAGGCCGGTGCCCCGGTGACTCTCGTCGAGGTCGGCCCGCGCACCGGCCGGGCGGACATGGCGGAACTGCTCCGCTCGCGGCAGGCCCAGTCGCCCGATGGCGCGCCGCTCGCCGGAGTGCTGTCCCTGCTCGCCCTCGACGAGCGCACCGGCGCCGCCTCCTCGGCGGCCGAAGGACCGGCCGACGGACCGGGGGACGGACCGGGGGACGGACCGGCCGGCACCCTGACGCTGGTGCACGGCCTGCTGGACGCGGGACTTGAGGCGCGCCTGTGGTGCGCCACCCGCGGCGCCGTCTCGTGCGGCGACACCGACCCCGTGGTCTCCCCGGCGCAGGCCCCGGTCTGGGGGCTCGGCCGAGTGGCGGCCCTGGAACACCCGAAGCTGTGGGGCGGCCTGCTGGATCTGCCCGCGGAACCGGAGAGCCTCGACCCGGGCGCGCTGCACGCGGCGCTGTGCGGAGACAGCGGTGAGGACCAGATCGCGTTGCGCGGGGCCGGGCCGCTCGCCCGCCGTCTGGTGCCCGACGAATCCGCCGACGACGACTCCCGGGGGAGCTGGCAGCCGCACGGTGCCGTCCTGGTGACCGGCGGCGTCGGCCGGCTGACGGACCAGGTCGTACGGTGGCTCGCCGCGTCCGGCGCCACACACGTCGTCCTCCTGGACCCCGACGGCACCACCGGTCGCGGGCAAGGCGGGCTCGCGGCCGAAGTCGCGGAGCACGGCGTGGAACTGACGGTGCTTGCGGGCGTGCCGAGGAACCGCGAGGCGGTCGCGCGCGCACTCGGCGAGCTGACGGACGTACGGATACGGACGGTCATCCACACGTCGCTGCCCGGCGAGCTCGCGCCGCTGGCGGAGGTCACGCCCGACGCGCTCGGCACGGCCGTCTCCGCCGCCGTCGAGCTGGGCGCACTGGCGGGTGCGGAACCGGTGGAGACCGTGCTGTTCTTCTCCTCCGTGGCGGCCACGCTCGGCAGCAGGGAGCACGGCGTGTACGCCGCCGCCAACGCCTATCTCGACGCGCTGGCACAGCGGCACGAGGCCGACGGGCCGCGGACGGTCTCGGTGGGCTGGGGCATCTGGGATCTGCCGGACGACGGACAGCTCGCGCGCCACGCCTCGGGTCTCTCGCGCCGGCAGGGACTGCCGCCGCTGGACCCGCGGTTGGCGCTCAGGGCGCTGCGCACGGCGCTGGACGGCGGCGGGGGACACCGGCTGGTCGCCGACATCGAGTGGGAGCGGCTCGTGCCGCTGTTCACGCTGGCCCGCCCCACTCGCCTGTTCGACGCGGTCCCCGCGGCCCTGCGCGTACGGGAGGCCTCGCCGGAGAGCGCCGAGAGGGCGGAGACCACCTCGGCACTGCGTGGTGAACTGGCCGCCCTGCCCGAGCGGGAGCGGACCGGTGCGGTCCTGGACATGGTCCGCGGACAGGTGGCCGGTGTCCTGCGGTACGAGCCGGGGCAGGAGGTGGAGCCGGAGAAGGCGTTCAAGGATCTGGGTTTCGACTCCCTCGTCGTGATGGAGCTGCGCAACCGGCTGCGCGCCGTCACCGGGCTCCGGCTGCCCGCCACGCTGGTCTACGACTATCCGACACCCCGCGCCCTCGCGGAGCACCTCCTGGAGAGGGTCCTGCCCGACGGTGGCGCGGGAGAGCTTCCGGCAGCCGCGTATCTGGACGACCTGGAGACGGTTCTCGCCGGCCTCCCGGTGGACGACCCGCGTCGCAGGGGACTGATCCGGCGCCTGCAGACCGTGTTGTGGAAGCAGCCGGACGCGGCAGGGGCGACGCCCGCCGCCGACGAGGGTGAGCAGGGCACGGCGGAGGACATGTCCTCGGCGAGCGCCGACGACATGTTCGCGCTGATCGACCGCGAATGGGGAACTGTGTGACGCGCGCCGCGCGGCACAGCAGATGATCACGGGAATGGGGCGAGCGGTGAACCTGGTGGGACAGACCGACGAACTGGCCGCACTGCAGGGCGTCTTCGACTGCTCCCCGCACACCCGCGGCAGCCTGGTGGTACTCAGCGGCGCTGTGGCCACCGGAAAGACCGCGCTGCTGCGGGAGTGGACGGACCGGCTGGGCCGCCGCGGCGCCCTGGTGCTGACCGCCGCCGCGTGCCGCGCCGAGCGAGACCTTCCGCTGGGCGTCCTGGAGCAACTGCTGCGCAGCCCGGACCTGCCCGCCGCCGACTCCGGACGCGCGCTGGCATGGCTCGACGAGGCAGGCGCCGACGGAAGTTCCGCCCTTGCCGCGCCCGCGCTGCGCGGGCTGTGCGAGGAACTGCGGGGTCTGCTCGACGGGCGGCCCGTCGTCATCGCCGTCGACGACGCGCACCACGCCGACACCGCCTCGCTGCAGTTCCTGCTGTACGCGGTACGGCGGCTGCGGTCGGCACGGCTGCATGTGGTCTTCACCGAGTACGCCCAGTCGAATGCGGCGAACGCCCTGCTCGGCAGCGAGTTCCTGCGCGAGCCCGCCCTGCGCTGGATCCGCCTGGAACCGCTGTCGAAGGCCGGGGTGGAGGCCATGCTCGCGCAGCACCTGGACGAGCGGACCGCCCAGGACCTCACCCCCGCCGTCCACGGGATGAGCGCGGGCTACCCGCTTCTCGTGCAGGCGCTGATCGACGACCACCGCCGGGTGGGCGGCGCCGGGGAGGCGTACCGCCGCGCGGTCCTCAGCTTCCTGTACCGGCACGAGGAACCGTTCGCCCAGGTCGCCCGCGCCGTCGCCCTGCTGGGCCGACAGGCCGGACCGCTGCTGCTCGGGCGGCTCCTCGACCTCGATACGGCGTCCGTCGAGCGGGCCGTGCACCAGTTGACCGTCGCGGAGGTACTGCACGAGGGCCGCCTGTGCCATCCGGCGTTCGAGGCGGCGGTGCTGGACGGCATACCGCCCGAGGAGCACCGCGCGCTGCACGGGCGGGTGGTGGAACTGCTGCACGAGGAAGGCGCGCCGGCCACCGAGGTGGCCGCCCACCTCGTGGCCGCCGACCGGTCGGACACCCCCTGGGCGGTGCCCGTCCTCCAGGAAGCGGCCCGACTCGCCCTGGACGACGACCAGGTGCAGACGGGCATCGATTATCTGCGCGCCGCGCACCGGCGCTGCCGGGGCGCCGAGGAGCGGGCCGCGGTCGTCGGGGCGCTCGCCGACGCGGAGTGGCGCCTGGACCCCGCGAAGGTCCTGCGGCACCTGCCGGAACCCGCCGGCGCGGACACCGCCCCGCCCCTGCCCACTCACCTCCTGTGGCACGGGCGCGTCGACGAGGGCCTGGACGCGATCGGCGCACTCACCGGGCCGGGCCGGGCCGGAGTGCCGGCGGTGAACGAGGCCGACCTGGACACGCCATGGCTGTGGGGTGCCTACCTCTACCCGGGCCACGTCAAGGAGCGCCTGGCATCGGGGGCGAACCCCACGCCCCCGCAGCGCGGCTCCGCCCCGCCCGCGCTCACCCCCGAACTGCAGGGCGCCGGCACCCTGTTGAACGATCTGCTGCGCGGTGACGAACGCGACGCACCCGAAGCGGCCGAGCGCGCCCTGAACCGCTACCGGCTCGGCCCCCGTACCGTCGCGGTCCAGACGGCCGCCCTGGCCGCCCTGACCTACCGCGACCGGCCGTACCGGGCGGCGGCCTGGTGCGAAGGCCTCCTCGCGCAGGCCGGTGAGCGCAACAGCCCCGCCTGGCAAGCCCTGTTCACCGCCTGGCGCGCCCTGATCCACCTGCGGCAGGGCGACCCGGCCGCGGCCGCCCGGCGCGCCGAAACCGCCCTGGAGCTGCTCGGCCCGAAGGGCTGGGGCGTGGCGGTCGGCCTTCCGCTGGCGGTCGCCGTGCAGGCCAAGGCCGCCCTGGGCGACGTGGACGGGGCCGCTGCCCTCCTGGACAGACCCGTGCCGCAGGCGGTGTTCCAGACCCGCACCGGACTGCACTACCTGGCGGCGCGGGGCCGCTATCACCTGGCCACCGGCTGCTACTACGCCGCCCTGTGCGACTTCTACGCCTGCGGGAAGAGAATGAGCGGCTGGGGAGTGGACCTGCCCGCGCTGGAGTCGTGGCGCCTCGGCGCCGCCGAAGCGTACCTGGCCCTCGGCGAGACGCTCATGGCCCGCCATCTGGTGGCCGAACAGTTGGCGTTGCCGCTCCCCGCGCGTGGCCGCACCCGGGGAGCGACCCTGCGCCTGCAGGCGGCGACCTCCCCCCTGGCGGAACGGGCCGTACTGCTCGACGAGGCCGTGGCGGTTCTCCAGGACAGCGGCGACGCCTTCGAACTGGCGCGGGCCGTGGCCGACCAGAGCGTGGCCGTCCGCGGAGGAGGCGATCTTGAACGCGCCCTGCTGCTGGCCCGTAAGGCGCAACTCCTGGCCCGGCGCTGGGACGGTGCACCCCTTTCCTCCGTCGTCACCCCCGAAGTGCCGGAACCGCCCCACGGGCCGGCCGCCGAAGGGGGCGACGCGCACGAACCCGTCGTGCCGTGCGGACCGGAGGTGCAACTGTCCGGCGCGGAACGCCGGGTGGCCGAGCTGGCAGCCGACGGCTACACCAACCGGGAGATCTCCCGGAAGCTGTACGTCACCGTCAGCACCGTGGAACAGCACCTGACCCGGATCTACCGGAAGCTCAACGTCAAGCGGCTGGACCTGCAGGCGGCGCTGAGGTAGCGCACCGGCCACCCGGGCCCGGGTCCATGGCCGACGGCGACCCGGTCCCATGGCCGACGGCCCCGGTTCCACGGCTGAGGCGGCCCACCCCGTACAGGGGAGGCCGCCTCAAGCGCGTACGGACACCGGGGTCAGGAGCGTACGACCGCCGGTGTGACCGTGGCTGGGTCGAGGTTCACCAGGGCCAGTTCCTCCGGGCGCAGCGGGGGAGCGGTCAGCTCCGGAAGGCGTTCGTCGGCGCGCAACGCCATCAGGAGGCGGTTGGAGCCGAGTTCGCTCTGCGGGGCGTTCAGGCTCATCACCTCCGTGACGATCTCGGACGCCTTCGGGGAGCGGATCGACGCCGCGGTGATGGCTTCGGCGAACCGCAGGCGCTGCTCGGTGTCCACGCCGGTCAGCCGCGGGTCCGTGGCGGCGACACGGCAGTTGACGTAGTCGATGTCCTTCGTCGCGGCCAGGATCCACGGGTCGTCGACCGCCGCGCCGATCGCTTGCTGGAGACGGCGGGCCGACCCGGTGCCACTGTGCCGGCCCAGGGCGAACTCGCGGTCGAGGGTGTCGGCGCAGCGCGCGGCCGAACTCATGCCATGACCGTAGATCGGATTGAACGCGCTCAGGGAGTCACCGACGACGAGCAGGCCGTCGGGCCACTGTTCGAGCCGCTCCGGGTACAGGCGGCGGTTCGCGCCGGACCGGGAGCCGAAGACGCGGGTGAGCGGCTCGGCGTCCCGCAGCAGTTCGGTGATGATCGGGTGGCTCAGCTCCTCGGTGAACGGAAGGAACTCGTCCTCCTTGGCGGGCAGCCGGACGCCCCTGGTGCAGGAGAGCGTCGCGAGCCACCGGCCGCCCTCGATGGGGTACACCACACCGAAGCGGCCGGGCTCGCGCACCTTCTCGTCACTGGCGATGTTCACGGCGGGGAAGTGGGCCGTCGCGCCGGGCGGGGCCTGGAAGAGCCGGGTGGCGTAGGCGACACCCGCGTCCACGACGTCTTCCTGGAGGGCGGGCACACCGAGCGCCGACAGCCACTGCTTGAGATGGGAGCCGCGGCCGGTGGCGTCGATCACCAGATCGGCCTCCAGCGTCTCGTGCCGGCCGCTGTCGAGGTCGTGGACGACGACGCCGGTGACCCGGCCGGCGCCGCCGGTCGGTCCGACGGCCTCGGTGCGCTGCCGGACCTCGATGTTCCCGGCCGCGAGCGCCTGCCGGCGCACGGTCAGGTCGAGCAGCGGGCGGCTCGCGACGATCGCGAACTGGGTGGCGGGGAAGCGGTGCTGCCAGCCCTGCCCGGTCAGGGTCACCAGGTCCTCGGGGAAGCCGAGGCGGCGGGCGCCTGCCGCGAGGAGCCGGTCGGTGGTGCCCGGCAGCATGTCCTCGATGAGACGGGCGCCGTTGGACCACAGCAGGTGGGCGTGGCGGCCCTGGGGAACTCCCTTGCGGTGCTCGGGCTCCTCGGGCAGCGCGTCCCGTTCCACGACGGTGACAGTGTCCACATGGCGGGCCAGGACGTGGGCCGCGAGGGTGCCTGCCATGCTGGCACCCAGGACGACGGCGTGTGCGGGGCGGGTGGTGGTCACGCGCGGATCCCTTCGGGGCGGTGGGTGCCGGCGGACCCTTCGATCGCGCTTTCGGCGGCGTCTTCGGCGGCGGCGTCTTTGGCGGTTTCAGCTTCTTCGGCGGTTTCAGCGTCTTCGGGGTTTCCGGGGTTTTCGGTTTCGTCCATGGTCACGTCCGTGACTCCCCAGAACGCGTCGACCCGGCGTCCGAGCCCGTTCTCGTCGAGTTCGACGACGCCGACGACGCGGAACGTCATCGGCCGCGGCCACCGCACGGTGATCGTCGAGGGTGCCACGACGAAACGGTCGTCCATCGAGGTCACCGGCTGCCCCGGCACCTCGTACGTGCCGCAGGAGACGGCCAGTTCGAGATGCCTGCGGAGATCGCCCTTGCCCACCATCGGTGGCCGCCCCACCGGGTCCGCGAAGACGATGTCGTCCGTGAACAGGTCGAGGACGCCTTCGATGTCACCGGCGTTGATCCGCTGGGCATAGTCGACGACCATCTTCTTGCGCGTTGCCTCGTCGGGCATCGCACCTCCAGGAAGAGTGGGCGGGTCCGGCTGCCGGTTCAGCCGAGGAGGGTGAGATCGGACGTGCCCCAGTACGACTTCAGACTCCGGATGAGGCCGGACGGGTCCATGCGGATCGCGAGCGTCGCCGCGCGCTGGATGCGCGCCGTCCGCGGGGCGTCGGGTGCCTTGAGCCAGCCCCGCTCGGCGTACAGCGGGCCCGAGGGCAGGTAGTCCATGACGGAGGTGACCTGGAGCAGTGCGTGCTCGGCGTCCTGCCCGGCGACGGGCTCGGTCGTCTCCTCGTGCACGCGCGAGGCCAGGAGCAGCTCGTAGTGGGCGCGCAGCGCGTCGTGCCCCGTGATCGGCGGCAGGCCGACCGGGTCCTCGACGACGGCGTCGGGCGCGTACAACGCGATGATCGCCTCCAGGTCCCCGGCGTTGACCCGTCTGCTGTGCTCCAGGGCACGCTTCTTGCGGGCGAGCTCGTTCATCGCTGTCCTTCCGCTGTTCGTCCGTTGCCGTTGTCCTTGCCGAGGTCGCCGTCGATGAACGCGAGGATCTCGTCGGCCGACGCCTCCTGGATGCGGGTGGCCACCGCGGTCTCGGTGGCCGTGCCCTCCGGCACGTCGAGGCGGGCCAGCGTGGCGCGAAGCCGCCCGGCCAGCTCCACCCGCGCCGTGCCGTCCTTCGAGGAGACCGAGAGCAGCGAGTCCTCAAGACGCTCGAACTCCGCCAGGACGCCGGCGAGCGGATCCTCCGCGCGCGGCGCCGGCTCCTGCCGCATTTCCTGCCGCAGACGGGCGGCGAGCGCCGCCGGGTCGGGGTGGTCGAAGACGAACGTGGCGGGCAGTTTCAGGCCGGTCGCGGCGGAGAGCCGGTTGCGCAGCTCCACCGCGGTCAGGGAGTCGAAGCCGAGTTCTCGCAGCCCCTGCGTCGCGTTGACGGGTGTGGCCGCGTCGTACCCGAGAACCGCCGCGATGTGCGTGCACACCAGGTCGAGCAGTGCCTGTTCCCGTTCCGGTTCGGACATCGCGTCGAGTGCCTTGAGCAGCGCGGACGCACCCGCCGAGACGCCGGCAGTGCCCTTGCTCCCGATGCGCACCAGGTCCTGGAGGAGTGCTGGGGCGGGGTGGCTCCGGGCCTGCCGGCGCATCCGGGCCAGATCCAGGCGGACCGGCGCGAGCAGCGGCAGACCGCTGGCCCACGCGGTGTCGAGGAGCGCGAGGCCCTCGTCGGCGCTGAGCCCGACCACACCGGCACGGGCGTGGCGTGCCCGGTCGGCGTCGGTGAGCCGCCCCGACATACCGCTCTCCAGATCCCAGTAACCCCACGCGAGAGACATCGCCTGCGCCCCACCGCGGTGCCGGTGCCGGGCCAGGGCGTCCAGGAACGCGTTGGCGGCCGTGTAGCTGCCCTGACCCGGACCGCCGAGCAGCCCGGTGACCGAGGAGTACAGGACGAACGCGGACAGGTCCGTGTCCCGCGTCAGTTCGTGCAGGTTCCATGCCGCGTCCGCCTTCACCCGCATCACCTCCTCGACCTGCTCGGCCGTGAGGTTCTGCACCACCGCGTCGCTCACGGTGCCCGCGCAGTGGAAGACGGCGGTCAGCGGATGCTCCGGTGGCACCGACCCGAGGACGGCGCCGGCCACGGTTCGGTCGCTCAGGTCGCAGGCGGCGAAGGTGACGCGTGCACCGAGCGCGGACAGCTCGGCCGCCAGTTCGAGGGCGCCCGGCGCGTCGGCTCCGCGCCTACTGGCCAGGAGCAGGTGCCCTGCTCCGTGCCGGCTCACCAGGTGGCGGGCCGTCAGGGCGCCCAGCGCGCCGGTACCGCCGGTGATCAGCACGGTGCCCTCGGGATCCAACGCCGCGGGCAACGTGAACACGGCCCTGCCCGCCAAGGATGCTTCGGCCGCTGCCGCGGGGGCCTGCCGGATGTCCCACACCGTGACGTCGAGCGGTGCCGGAGCACCGGCGTCAATCAACTCCGCCAGTTCGGCGAGGATCTCCCGTACGCGCCCGGGTGCGGGAGCCGGCACCACCAGCCCCGCCTCCGGGTCGCCCGCCCGCCGGATCGTCAGCGCCCCGTCGCTGTCGCGGCCGAGCACCATGGCGGGCCCGCCCTCGTGGGGATGTGAGGTGCCGACGACGGCGTCCGTCCCCCGGTGGTGGGCGAGCCACTGTGCGGCCCGGCCGACGGCGCCGGTCTCCTCGCCGATGAGGAGGGGCTCCCCGGCACGCGGCACGGCGACCTCTGCCAGGGCGTGGTACGCGGCCACATAGGCACCCAGGGACCCGGCGGCCTGCACCCAACTCCAGCCGGACGGCACCGGCATGAGCAGCCCGGCCTCGGTGACGGCCACCGGCCCCACCGCGTCGAAGAGCCCCATCACCCGGTCACCCACGGCCACGCCCTCGACCGCGGCACCGGCCTCCGTCACCACACCGGAACCCTCGACAGGGCCCTCGACCGGGCCATCGGCGAGCGCATCCACGTCCGGCGCGGCGGCCCGCAGCGCCACCCGCACCTCCTGCGGCGCCAGTTCCCGTCCGGCCTCGGGGGCGTCCACGAGAGCCAACCGCCCCCCTTCGGCTTGAGCGAGGCGCCATGTGAGCGACCCGACCGGCGGTGCGAGCCGCGTCGACGCGTCGTCGCGTACGAGCCTCGGCACATACGCCTGCCCGTCACGCAGCGCCAACTCCGGCCTGCCGGACGCCAGTACGTCCGTCAGCGCCGCGAGGGAAGTCTCCAAACCGTCGACGTCGAGGAGCATGAGCCGGCCAGGGTTCTCGGCCTGCGCGCTGCGCACCAGACCCCACAGCGCCGCGCCCGGCACATCACCGGCGTCCTCACCCGGCCGCGCGGCGACCGCACGCCGGGTGACGACGACGAGCCGGCCGGCCGCGAACACGGGGTCGTCGACCCACTCCTTGAGCAGCGACAGAAGGGACACCGCAGCCCGCCGCGCACACCCGGCCGCGTCGTCACCCCCGCCCTCCCCTGGCGTGGCGCACACGGCCAGTACGACATCGGGCGCCTCCTCCCCGGCCGCCACACCTGCACGCAGCGCGCCGAACGAGCCGTGGACGGGAGCGTCGGACAACGCACGGGCCAGCGCGGCACTCAGCGGATCACCCAACGGATCACCCAACGGATCACCCAACGTGTCACCCAGCGGATCACCCTGCGGTGCGACAAGAGCGCAACGTGCGGCACCGCTGCCCTCGTCCGGCCGCACGGCCGGTACGGCCGCCTTCGTCCATGCGAGCCGGAAGAGCGTGTCACGGTCCGCCGACCTGGCGCCCGCGATCTGACGGGAGTCCACCGGCCGCACCGTGAGCGACTCCAGCGTCAGCACCGGCGCACCACGGCCGTCCACGGCCGACAGGGTCAGCCGGTCCGACGCGGTACGCGCGACACGGACCCGCAGCCTCTCCGGGCCAGGCGCGTGCACCCGCAGCCCGCTCCAGGCGAACGGCAGCAGAACCTGGTCGGAGCCGACGTCGGAGTCGGCGGACGAGGAGGCGGCCGTGTCCAGGATCAGCGCGTGGAGTGTCGCGTCGAGCAGCACCGGGTGCACCTGATAGCGGTCGGCCTCGCCACTCGCCGTCTCGGGCAGCGCCACCTCGGCGAAGACGTCGTCCCCGAGCCGCCAGGCGCTCACCAGACCCTGCGACGCGGGCCCGAAGTCATAGCCGTACGAAGCGAGTTCGCCGTACGGATCACGCCCGGCGATCGGTGTGGCCCCGGGCGGCGGCCAGACCCCGCCGAACGAGGAGTCCACGGCGTCCGGCCCCGAGGGAGCGACCACACCCGAGGCGTGCCGGGTCCACGCCGCCTCCTCGCCCTCACCCGTGGGCCGCGAATGGACGGACATGGGACGCCGGCCGTCCTCGGCCACGGCACCCACCGCCACCTGCAGATCGACCGCGCCCGCGCCGTCGTCCCCGAAGACGAGCGGCGTGTGCAGCGTGAGCTCGGACAGTTCCTCGCAACCGGTGCGCACCGCGGCCTGCAACGCGAGTTCCACGAAGGCGGAACCAGGCAGCAGTACGTTGTCCATGACCCGGTGCTCGGCAAGCCACGCCTGGTCGCGCGGAGAGATCCGGCCGGTCAGCAAGTGACTGCCGCCGTCCGCGAGTTCGACGGCTGCCCCGAGCAGCGGATGTCCCGCCGACGCGAGCCCGAGTCCCGCCGGATCCCCGGCGAGTCCCCTGCGGCCCTTCAGCCAATAACGTTGGCGCTGGAAGGCGTAGGTGGGGAGGTCCACCACGCGTGGTGGCGGAACGGCGGGGAACCAGCGCTGCCAGTCGATGGGGGCGCCTGCGGTGAAGGCGTGGGCGGCGGCGTGGGTGAGCTGGGTGGTGTCGCCGTGGTCGCGGCGCAGGGTCGGGACCACGGTGGCGGGCATGTCCGCCTGCTCGATGGTCTCTTCCATGGCCAGGCTGAGGACGGGGTGGGGGCTGGCTTCGATGAACAGGCGGTAGCCGTCGGCCAGGAGTGCTTCGAGGGTGTCGGCGAAGCGGACCTGCTGTCGCAGGTTGGTCACCCAGTAGTCGGTGTCCAGGACGGTGGTGTCCGCCAGCCGTTCGGCGGTCACTGTCGAGTAGAACGCCACGTCGGTGGTGGTGGGCCGGATGGTGTGGAGCCGTTCGGTGAGTTCGTCGGTGAGTTGGTCGATCTGGGGGCCGTGGGAGGCGTAGCCGACGTCGATGACACGAGCCCGCAGCCCTTGCGCCTCGGCCTCGGCGACCACGGCCGCTACATGCTCGGGCGGGCCCGAGATCACCGTGGAAGCGGGCCCGTTGACGGCCGCGATGCTTACCCCAGGCCGGTCCCCGATGAGACCGGCCGCCTGTTCGGCCCCGGTGCCCAGAGAGGCCATGTCTCCGTGCCCCTGAAGCCGGCGCAGCGCGTCAGCGCGTACGGCTACGATGCGTGCCGCGTCCTCCAACGACAACGCGCCCGCGACACACGCGGCAGCCATCTCCCCCTGCGAGTGGCCGATCACAGCGGCGGGGGTGACGCCATGGTCGGCCCAGACAGCGGCCAGAGACACCATGACGGCCCACAGCACCGGCTGGACCACCTCGACCCGGGACAGCTCGGCCCCGTCCCCGCGCAGTACGCCGGTCAGCGACCAGTCCACATACGGGGCCAGGGCTTGTTCGCACTCGGTGATCCGGGCCGCGAACACCGGTGACTGGTCGAGGAGTTGGGCGCCCATGCCCACCCACTGCGAGCCC
Organism: Streptomyces aurantiacus; assembly: GCF_001418335.1. GTDB lineage: Bacteria > Actinomycetota > Actinomycetes > Streptomycetales > Streptomycetaceae > Streptomyces > Streptomyces aurantiacus. The sequence continues at coordinate 18,955 of NZ_LIPP01000165.1, forward strand.
TGCCCCGGGAACACCAGCACCGGACCCGCGCCGGAGGCACCCTCTACGACGCCCTCGACGACACTTGCCGACGGCTCGCCCGCCGCCAGCGACCGCAGTCCGGCGATGAGCGCCTCGCGGTCCCGGCCCACGACCACGGCCCGGTTCTCGAACACCGACCGGCTCGTGACCAGCGACCAGCCGACATCGAGAGGCGACGTCAGCCCAGGGTCGGCCGCCGCACGCTCGGCGAGGAGCTGGGCCTGTGCCCGCAACGCCTCCTCGCCGCGTGCCGACACCACCCACGGCACCACCCCGGCCGGAGCCTCGGCCGGCGGAGCGCTCACGGGCTCCGGAACGTCCGGCGCCTGCTCCAGGATCAGATGCGCGTTCGTGCCCGAGATACCGAACGCCGACACCCCGGCGCGGCGCGGGCGTTCGCCGCGCGGCCAGGCCACCGGCTCGGACAGGAGCCGTATCCCGCTGCCGTCCCACTCCACGTGCGGTGTGGGCGCGTCGATGTGCAGCGAGGCGGGCAGTTGCTCGTTCCGCAGCGCCATCACCATCTTGATCACGCCCGCCACACCGGCCGACGCCTGCGCATGCCCGATGTTCGACTTGATCGAGCCGAGCCACAGCGGCCGGTCCTCGGGCCGGTCCTTCCCGTACGTGCCCAGGAGCGCGTTCGCCTCGATGGGGTCACCGAGGGTGGTGCCGGTGCCGTGCGCCTCCACCACGTCGACGTCCTCGGCCGAGAGGCGGGCATTGGCGAGAGCCTGCCTGATCACCCGCTGCTGGGCCCGCCCATTGGGTGCGGTGAGCCCGTTGCTCGTGCCGTCCTGGTTGATGGCCGAACCCCGGATCACCGCAAGGACCTGGTGGCCGTTGCGGCGTGCCTCGGAGAGACGCTCCAGGACGACCAGGCCGACCCCCTCCGCCCAGCCGGTGCCGTCGGCGGCGGCCGCGAACGGTTTGCACCGCCCGTCCATGGCGAGGCCACGCTGCAGGGAGAACTCCACGAACGCGCCCGGCGTCGCCATCACCGTCGCACCGCCCGCGAGGGCGAGGTCGCACTCGCCCTGCCGCAGCGCGTGTGCCGCCTGGTGGATCGCCACCAGGGACGAGGAACACCCGGTGTCCAAGGTCATCGCCGGGCCTTCGAGACCGAGCACGTACGACACCCGGCCGGAGGCCACACAACCGAGGTTGCCGGTGCCGATGTACCCCTCCACCTCGGTGGGCTGTTCACCGACGAGCGCCAGATAGTCGAAGATGGTCAGGCCCGTGAAGACCCCGGCGTTGCTGCCCTTGAGGGTCTCCCGGTCGAGCCCCGCGCGTTCGATCGCCTCCCAGGCGGTCTCCAGGAGCAGCCGCTGCTGCGGATCCATCGCGACGGCCTCGCGCGGGCTGATGCCGAAGAAGCCGGCGTCGAAGTCGCCCGCGTCGTACAGGAATCCGCCCTCGCGCACATAACTGGTGCCGCGGCTCCGCCGGTCCGGGTCGTACAGAGCCTCCAGGTCCCAGCCCCGGTCGTCGGGGAAGTCGCCCATGGCGTCCTTGCGGGCCATGACCAGGTCCCACAACTCCTCGGCGGAGTGGATGCCGCCCGGGTACCGGCAGGCCATGCCGACGATCGCGATCGGCTCGTCGTCGGCGACGGTGGTCGCGCGCGCCACGTCGGCGGTCGCCGGGGCGCCCGACAACTCGGCCTGTAGGACATCGGTGAGCGCGTCGGGCGTGGGGTGATCGAATATGACCGTGGTCGGCAACGTCAGACCGGTGGTCTTGTTGAGCCTGTTGCGCAGTTCCACCGCGGTCAGCGAGTCGAAGCCCAGCTCCTGGAACGGCTTCGTCGCGGGCACGGCGTCGACATCGGAGTGCCCCAATGTGGCAGCCGCCTGAGAACGCACGTGCTGCAACAGCAACTGCCTCTGCTGTGCCGGCTTCGCCTCGGTCAGCTCCGCTTGGAGCGACGCCGTCTCCACGCCGGGTTCCTGCGCCACAGGTGCGTTCACCCGCCGGTTCTCGGGCAGGTCGGTGAGGAGCGGGCTGGGCCGCTGGGCGGTGAAGGTCGGTGTGAACTGCGCCCAGTCGAAGTTCGCCACGGTCAGGGTGGGGTCGCCCGTGTCGATGGCCTGGTGCAGTGCCTTGACGCACAGATCCGGGTTGAGCGGATGCAAGCCGAAACGGGAGAAGAACGTCAAAGTGGCCTGATCGGCGGCCATTCCGGCTTCGGCCCAGGGGCCCCAGGCGATGGAGGTGGCGGTGAGGCCCTGGGAGTGGCGGTGTTCGGCGAGTGCGTCGAGGAAGTGGTTGGCGGCGCCGTAGGCGCCCTGCTGGCCGCTGCCCCACACACCGGCCCCGGAGGAGAACATCACGAAGGCGGAGAGGTCCAACTCCCGTGTCATCTCATGCAGATGGAGCGCCGCGAGAGCCTTGGGCCGCAGTACCTCGTCCAGGTCCGCGCCCGACAGGTCACCGAGACCGATGTAGTTGGGCACGCCTGCGGCGTGGATGACGGCGGTGAGGGGGTGTTCGGTGGGGATGTCGTCGAGGAGGTGGCGGAGTTGGCGGGGGTCGCTGACGTCGCAGGCGGTGATGGTGACGGTGGTGCCGAGTTGGTGGAGTTGGGTGGTGAGTTCTTGGGCACCGGGTGCGTGGGGGCCACGGCGGCTGGTGAGGTGGAGGTGGGGTGCGCCTTGGTGGGCGAGCCAGTGGGCGAGGACGGCGCCGATGCCGCCGGTGCCGCCGGTGATGAGGGTGGTGCCTTCCGGTCGCCAAGCCGGTTTGCCGGTCGGTGTGGTGGTGGGTGCGTGGGTGAGGCGTCGGGCGTGGATGCCGTTGGAGCGGATAGCGACCTGGTCCTCGTCCTGGGGTAGCAGCGTGGTGGCGAGGTGGGTGAGTGTCTGGTGGTCGATGCGGGCGGGTAGATCGAGGAGTCCGGCCCATAGGCGTGGGTATTCGAGGGCGGCGACGCGTCCGAGTCCCCAGACTTGTGCCTGGATGGGGTGGGTGAGGGGATCGGTGGGGTTCGTGGAGACGGCACCTTGGGTGAGGGTGCGTACGGTGATGTCGGTGCCGTTGTCGTCGAGGGCCTGGAGGAGAGTGGTGGTCGCGGCGAGGCCGGCGGGCACGGCCGGGAAGTCGGGATGCGGCTCCTCGTCCAACGCCAGCAGATTGACGATCCCGGCGTAGCTGTCCTCGCCCAGCATGAACAGCAACTCCTGGGCCAGCCCCGCGCGTTCCACGGCGCGCGCGTCGACCACGTGACGCCGTACCTCGCTGCCATGGGCGGTCAGTGCCTGCGCGGTCGCCAGGACGGCGATGTGGTCGGCGTGCGCGGCGGGCACGAGCAGCAGCCAGGTCCCGTTGAGCTCCGGCGCCGTCGCGTCGGGCAGGTGCTTCCACTTGACCTGGTAGCGCCAGGAGTCGACCGTGGTCCGCTCCCGGTGCCGGTGCCGCCAGGCGGAGAGGACGGGCAGCGCGGGCTCCAGCGCTCCGACCGTCTCCGTCTGCCCTTCGATGTCCAGACTGCCGGCGAGAGCATCGATGTCCAGGTCCTCGATCGCCTGCCACACCTGCGCCTCGACCGGATCATGACCACCGCCCGTGGTCGCCACCGCGGAGGGCGGCTTGAGCCAGTAGTGCTGGTGTTGGAAGGCGTAGGTGGGGAGGTCGATGGTGCGGGGCGGCGGAACGGTGGGGAACCAGCGTCGCCAGTCGATGGGGGCGCCTGCGGTGAATGCGTGGGCGGCGGCGTGGGTGAGCTGGGTGGTGTCGCCGTGGTCGCGGCGCAGGGTGGGGACGACGGTGGCGGGCATGTCGGCCTGTTCGATGGTTTCTTCCATGGCGAGAGCGAGCACCGGGTGGGGGCTGGCTTCGATGAACAGGCGGTAGCCGTCGGCGAGGAGTGCTTCGAGGGTGTCGGCGAAGCGGACCTGCTGTCGGAGGTTGGTCACCCAGTAGCCGGAGTCCAGGACGGTGGTGTCGTCGAGGCGTTCGGCGGTGACGGTGGAGTAGAACGCCACGTCGGTGGTGGTGGGCCGGATGGTGTGGAGCCGTTCGGTGAGCTCATCGCAAAGCTGGTCGATCTGCGGGTTGTGGGAGGCATAACCGACGTCGATGACACGAGCCCGCAGGCCTTGTGCCTCGGCCTCGGCGACCACGGCCGCTACGTGCTCGGGCGGGCCCGAGATGACGGTGGATGCGGGTCCGTTGACGGCGGCGATGGACACGCCCGGCCGGTCCCCGATGAGACCGGTCGCCTCTTCGGCCCCGGTGTTCAGCGAGGCCATGTCACCGTGGCCCTGGAGCCGGCGCAGCGCGTCAGCACGTACGGCTACGATCCGTGCCGCGTCCTCCAGGGACAACGCGCCCGCGACACACGCGGCAGCCATCTCCCCCTGCGAGTGGCCGATCACAGCGGCGGGGGTGATGCCGTGGTCGGCCCAGACGGCAGCCAGAGACACCATCACCGCCCACAGCACCGGCTGGACCACCTCCACCCGGGACAGCTCGGACCCGTCCCCGCGCAGTACGCCGGTCAGTGACCAGTCGACATACGGGGCCAGGGCCTGTTCGCACTCGGCGATCCGGGCCGCGAACACCGGCGACTCGTCGAGGAGTTGAGCGCCCATGCCCACCCACTGCGAGCCCTGCCCCGGAAACACCAGCACCGGACCCGGACCGATGTCACCGGCAACCCCCGACACCACATCCGCAGACACCTCACCCGCAGCCAGCGCGTCAAGGCCAGCAGTCAGAGCCTCACGGTCCCGGCCCACCACCACAGCCCGGTGCTCGAACACCGAGCGGCTCGTGGCGAGCGACCAGCCCACCTCCATGGGTGAGGCGTCGGTAAATTCCGTCGTGAATCCGCCCAGACGGCGAGCCTGTTCACGCAGCGCGTCGCCGGTCCGGCCGGACACCACCCACGGCACCACCCCGCCCGAAGGCTCCGCCACCACCTCAGCCGGCGCGACCCGGTCCTCGACCGGCGCCTCCTCCAGGATCACGTGCGCATTGGTCCCCGAGATACCGAACGCCGAGACACCCGCCCGTCGCGTACGCCCCGCCGACCATTCGACCGGCTCGGAGAGCAGTCGTACGCCGCCCTGCTCCCACTGGACGTGTGGTGAAGGCGCGTCGATGTGCAGCGAGGCGGGCAGTTGCTCGTTCCGCAGGGCCATCACCATCTTGATGACGCCCGCCACACCTGCCGCAGCCTGCGTGTGACCGATGTTCGACTTCACCGAGCCGAGCCACAGCGGCCGGTCATCGGGTCGTCCCTGTCCATACGTGGCGAGCAGTGCCTGCGCCTCGATGGGGTCGCCGAGGGTGGTGCCGGTGCCGTGCGCCTCCACCACGTCGACGTCCTCGGCGGAGAGGCGGGCGTTGGCGAGGGCGGCACGGATCACACGTTCCTGGGAGGGACCGTTGGGCGCGGTGAGCCCGTTGCTCGTGCCGTCCTGGTTGACGGCCGAACCTCCGATCATCGCAAGGACCTTGTGGCCGCGGCGCCGCGCCTCGGAGAGGAGTTCGAGCGCTACCACCCCGGAACCCTCGCCCCAGCCGGTGCCGTCGGCGGCGGCCGCGAACGGCTTGCACCGCCCGTCGGGCGCGAGCCCGCGCTGCCGCGAGAACTCGGTGAACGAACCGGGTGTGGCCATGACGGTCGAGCCACCGGCGAGCGCGAGCGAGCACTCGCCCTGGCGCAGTGCCTGGCTCGCCAGGTGGATCGCCACCAGGGACGACGAGCATGCGGTGTCGACCGTCACCGCCGGGCCTTCGAGCCCCAGCGTGTAGGAGATCCGGCCCGACACCACACTGCCGAGGTTGCCGGTGCCGATGTACCCCTCCACCTCGCTGGCGGTCTGGTTGATCAGCGTCAGGTAGTCGTGGGCGCTCACTCCGGTGAAGACACCGGTGTCGCTGCCCTTCAGCGCCCGTGGATCGAGGCCCGCGTGTTCGATCGCCTCCCAGGCGGTCTCCAGCAGCAGCCGCTGCTGCGGATCCATCGCGGTGGCCTCGCGCGGGCTGATGCCGAAGAACTCGGCGTCGAAGCCGCCCGCGTCGTACAGGAAGGCGCCGTCCCGGACATAGCTGGTGCCCGGATGCTCGGGGTCCGGGTGGTACAGCGCTTCCAGGTCCCAGCCCCGGTCGGTGGGGAACGCCGAGACGGCGTCGCCGCCGTCGCGCACCAGTCGCCACAGGTCCTCGGCGGACCGGATGCCGCCGGGGTAACGGCAGGCCATGCCCACGATGGCAACCGGCTCGGCCGATTCCTTGTCGTGGAGCCGCTGGCGGACCTCGCGCAGCTGCGCGGTGACCCACTTGAGGTGATCGAGAAGTTTCTCCTCGTTCGACATCTGACCCAGGCTCCTTGGCGCTACGTAGTGATCGAGGTCATGGGGTGAAGGGGGACAGGACGGATGAGGGAGGGGGAAGGGGATGCGGGCGGGGTGCCGGTCAGGCCTTTCCGAACTCGTTGGAGATGAGGTCGAAGATGTCGTCCGCGCTCGCCGTCTCAAGGTCGTCGTGGGCGGACTCGGCGGCTCCCTTGGGGCCGCCCCGTGCCGGGCTCCACTTCGAAACCAGCACCTGTAGTCGGCCCACGATGCGCCGGCGGGCCGCCTCGTCCATCTCGGCCGTGCCGTACCTGGCGTCCCACTTGTCGAGCGCCGCCAGTACATGGCCTTCGCCGCCGGCCCCGTCCTCGACGCCGAGCTGCTCGCGCAGGTGCATGGCGAGGGCCTCGGACGTGGGGTGGTCGAAGACCACGGTGGCGGGCAACGTGAGCCCGGTCGCGGAGTTGAGCCCGTTGCGCAGCTGGACCGCGGTCAGCGAGTCGAAGCCCAGCTCCTGGAAGGGCTTCGCCGCGGGAACGTCTTCCACGGGGCGACCGAGTGTCGCTGCCGCGTACGTCCGGACGTGCCGGACGAGGAAGCCGTGCCGCTGAGACGCGGGTGTCTTCTCCAGTTCCGCGCGGAACGCGCTGGTCTCGGCGGCGGAGCCGGTCTGCTCGGCCTCCCGCCGGTTCTCCGGGAGGTCGGTGAGGAGTGGGCTGGGTCGCTGGGCGGTGAAGGTCGGCGTGAACCGTGCCCAGTCGAAGTTCGCCACGGTCAGGGTGGGGTCGCCCGTGTCGATGGCTTGGTGCAGTGCCTTGACGCACAGATCCGGGCCGATCGGGTGCAGACCGAAACGCTTGAAGTAGGTCAGCGACTCCGGGTCCGCGGACATCCCTGCTTCGGCCCAGGGGCCCCAGGCGATGGAGGTGGCGGCGAGGCCCTGGGAGTGGCGGTGTTCGGCGAGTGCGTCGAGGAAGTGGTTGGCGGCGCCGTAGGCGCCCTGCTGGCCACTGCCCCACACACCGGCGCCGGAGGAGAACATCACGAAGGCGGAGAGATCCAACTCCCGTGTCATCTCATGCAGATTCCAGGCCGCATGGGCCTTGGACCCGAGCACTTCGGCCAGGCGCGCGGACGTCAGATCACCGATCGACGTCAGATCGGTGACGCCTGCGGCGTGGATGACGGCGGTGAGGGGGTGTTTGGTGGGGATGTCGTCGAGGAGGTGGCGGAGCTGGCCGGGGTCGCTGACGTCGCAGGCGGTGATGGTGACGGTGGTGCCGAGTTGGTGGAGTTGGGTGGTGAGTTCTTGGGCGCCGGGTGCGTCGGGGCCGCGGCGGCTGGTGAGGTGGAGGTGGGGTGCGCCTTGGTGGGCGAGCCAGTGGGCGAGGACGGCGCCGATGCCGCCGGTGCCGCCGGTGATGAGGGTGGTGCCTTGCGGTCGCCAAGTCGGCTTGGTGTTGGGTGTAGCGGTGGTGGGTGCGTGGGTGAGGCGTCGGGCGTGGATGCCGTTGGAGCGGATGGCGACCTGGTCCTCGTCCTGGGGGAGCAGGGTGGTGGCGAGGTGGGTGAGTGTGTGGTGGTCGATGCGGGTGGGCAGGTCGATGAGCCCGGCCCACAGGCGTGGGTACTCCAGGGCGGCGACGCGTCCCAGTCCCCAGACTTGCGCCTGCACCGGGTGGGTGAGGGGATCGGTGGGGTTCGTGGAGATGGCACCTTGGGTGAGGGTGCGTACGGTGATGTCGGTGCCGTTGTCGTCGAGGGCCTGGAGGAGAGTGGTGGTCGCGGCGAGGCCGGCGGGCACGGCCGGGAAGTCGGGATGAGGCTCCTCGTCCAACGCCAGCAGATTGACGATCCCGGCAAGATCCGTCGTGTCCACCGAGGCCAGATCCGTACGCCGGGCTCGGCCCGTGTCGACCGGATGCAGCCGGACGCCGGCCGCGCCGTGCTTCGTCAGCGCCTCGGCCACAGCTCGTACGGCGGAGTGCTCCTCCTGGCCGAGAGGAACGAACAGCAGCCAGTCCCCGCCCAGTTCCGGAGCGGATCCGTCAGGCAGGTGTTTCCATGTGACCCGGTAGCGCCACGAGTCGATGGTCGCCTGCTCCCGGTGCCGTCGCCGCCAGCCCTGAAGCACCGGCAGCGCGGGTTCCAGTGCCTGGACCGCCTTCTCGCTGCCCTCCTCCGAGCGCAGCGTCTCGGCCAGCAGCCCGAGGTCGAGTTCCTCGATCGCCTGCCACAGCTGCGTCTCGGCCGCATCGTGCCCGACGCTCGCGGCCACGGTGCTCGTGGCACTCTTGAGCCAGTAGTGCTGGTGTTGGAAGGCGTAGGTGGGGAGGTCGACGGTTCGAGGGGTGGGCTCGGTGGGGAACCAGCGCCGCCAGTCGATCCGGGCGCCTGCGGTGAATGCGTGGGCGGCGGCGTGGGTGAGCTGGGTGGTGTCGCCGTGGTCACGGCGCACGGTCGGGACCACGGTGGCGGATACGTCGGCCTGTTCGATGGTTTCTTCCATGGCCAGGCTGAGGACGGGGTGGGGGCTGGCTTCGATGAACAGCCGGTAGCCGTCGGCCAGGAGTGCTTCGACGGTGTCGGCGAAACGCACCCGCTGTCGCAGGTTGGTCACCCAGTAGCCGGAGTCCAGGACAGTGGTGTCCGCCAGCCGTTCGGCGGTCACCGTCGAATAGAACGCCACATCGGTGGTCGTGGGCCGGATAGTGCTGAGCCGCTCGGTGAGCTCATCGCGGAGCTGGTCGATCTGCGGGCCGTGGGAGGCATAACCGACATCGATCACACGAGCCCGCAGGCCTTGCGCCTCGGCCTCGGCGACGATAGCCGCTACGTGCTCGGGCGGACCCGAGATGACGGTGGATGCGGGTCCGTTGACGGCGGCGATGGACACGCCCGGCCGGTCGCCGATGAGGGCGGCCGTCTGTTCTGCGCCGGTGCTCAGGGAGGCCATGTCACCGTGCCCCTGGAGCCGGCGCAGCGCGTCAGCACGTACGGCTACGATCCGTGCCGCGTCCTCCAGGGACAGTGCGCCCGCGACACACGCGGCGGCCATCTCCCCCTGGGAGTGGCCGATCACGGCAGCGGGGGTGATGCCGTGGTCGGCCCAGACGGCAGCCAGAGACACCATCACCGCCCACAGCACCGGCTGGACCACCTCCACCCGGGACAGCTCGGACCCGTCCCCGCGCAGTACGCCGGTCAGCGACCAGTCGACATACGGGGCCAGGGCCTGCTCACACTCGGCGATCCGGGCCGCGAACACCGGCGACTCGTCGAGCAGTTGGGCACCCATGCCCACCCACTGCGACCCCTGCCCCGGAAACACCAGCACCGGACCCGGACCGATGTCACCGGCAACCCCCGACACCACATCAGGTGACACCTCACCCGCAGCCAGCACCCCAAGACCAGCAGTCAGAGCCTCACGGTCCCGGCCCACCACCACAGCCCGGTGCTCGAACACCGACCGACCCCTGACCAGCGACCAGCCCACCTCGGTCATGGAGGCATCCGTCTCCCCGGACACGAACTCGCCCAGACGACGGGCCTGCGCCCGCAACGCCTCCCCGCCCCGCCCGCACACCACCCACGGCAC
>NZ_LIPP01000166.1 GCF_001418335.1 Streptomyces aurantiacus
TCTCGCGTACGGAACCGGCGGTCACCCCGGCCACACCCGCCGGTTCCGTACGCGAGAATGGGTCCATGAGTCTGTTCCGCGACGACGGCATCGTGCTGCGCACCCAGAAGCTGGGTGAGGCGGACCGCATCATCACGTTGCTCACCCGCGGTCACGGACGGGTGCGGGCCGTGGCCCGGGGTGTGCGCCGGACCAAGTCCAAGTTCGGCGCGCGGCTCGAACCCTTCTCCCACGTCGACGTGCAGTTCTTCGCACGCGGGAGCGAGCTGATCGGCCGCGGGCTGCCGCTGTGCACGCAGAGCGAGACGATCTCACCGTACGGCGGCGGCATCGTGACCGACTACGCCCGCTACACCGCCGGCACGGCCATGCTGGAGACGGCCGAGCGGTTCACGGACCACGAGGGCGAGCCCGCCGTCCAGCAGTACCTCCTGCTCGTGGGCGGGCTGCGCACCCTCGCCCAGGGCGAGCACGAGCCGCACCTCATCCTCGACGCCTTCCTGCTGCGCTCACTCGCCGTGAACGGCTACGCGCCGAGCTTCAGCGACTGCGCGAAATGCGGCATGCCCGGACCGAACCGCTTCTTCTCGGTCGGCGCGGGAGGTTCCGTCTGCGTCGACTGCCGGGTGCCCGGCAGCGTCGTACCCTCGGCGGGGGCCCTCGAACTGCTCGGCGCGCTGCTGACGGGGGACTGGGCGCTCGCTGACGCGTGCGAGCCGCGGTACGTCAGGGAGGGCAGCGGCCTGGTGTCGGCCTACCTGCACTGGCACCTGGAGCGCGGCCTGCGCTCATTGCGGTACGTCGAGAAAAGCACGTGAGCCGTAAGCAACAGCTGTACGAGACCTGAGACCTGAGAGAGGCGAGAAGCAGATGGTGGTACGCGGGATCCTGGGGCGCCAGCGCCGCGAGTACAAGACGCCGGAGCCGCACCCGTCCGGTGCCCGCGCGCCCAAGCTCCCCGGCGAGCTGATCCCGAACCACGTGGCGTGCGTGATGGACGGGAACGGCCGCTGGGCCAAGGAACGCGGCCTGCCGCGCACCGAGGGGCACCGGGTCGGCGAGGGCGTCGTGATGGACGTCCTCAAGGGCTGCCTGGAGCTGGGCGTCAAGAACCTGTCCCTGTACGCCTTCTCGACGGAGAACTGGAAGCGGTCGCCCGAGGAGGTCCGCTTCCTGATGAACTTCAACAAGGACGTCATCCGGCGCCGGCGCGACGAGATGAACGACCTGGGCATCCGCATCCGCTGGGTCGGCCGCATGCCCAAGCTGTGGAAGTCCGTCGTCCAGGAGCTCCAGGTCGCCCAGGAGCAGACGCAGAAGAACGACGCGATGACCCTGTACTTCTGCGTCAACTACGGCGGACGCGCGGAACTCGCCGACGCGGCGAAGGCGCTGGCCGCTGATGTCGCCGCCGGGAAGCTCGACCCGGACAAGGTCAACGAGAAGACCATCCAGAAGTACCTGTACTACCCGGACATGCCTGACGTGGATCTGTTCCTGCGGCCGAGCGGCGAGCAGCGTACGTCCAACTACCTGATCTGGCAGTCGAGTTACGCCGAGATGGTCTTCCAGGATGTGCTGTGGCCGGACTTCGACCGGCGTGATCTGTGGCGGGCGTGCGTGGAGTACGCGTCGCGGGACCGGCGGTTCGGCGGCGCCGTGCCGAACGAGGACCTGCTGACGATGGAGGCGGACATGAGGGGCCGGCCCGAGGGCCCCTGAGTCGTGTATTGGCTGCGGGCCGGTGGGGGCGGGCCGCGCAGTTCCCCGCGCCCCTGGCTTTTTAGGGGCGCGGGGAACTGCGCGAGCAACCCCCACCGGCCCGCAGCCGGAAACCTGCCGTCGGCCGGCAATCCGCCGGCTACCCCTGGCCGCGCCCAGCGCACTCCCCGCACGTGCCGAAGATCTCCACCGTGTGGGCGACGTTCACGTAGCCGTGTTCCGCGGCGATCGCCTCCGCCCACTTCTCCACCGCGGGGCCCTCCACCTCGACGGCCTTGCCGCACACCCGGCACACCAGGTGGTGGTGGTGATCACCACTCGCGCAGCGCCGGTACACGGACTCACCGTCGGACGTACGCAGTACATCGACCTCACCGGCGTCCGCGAGGGACTGCAGGGTGCGATACACCGTGGTGAGCCCGACGGAGTCGCCCTTGTGCTTGAGCATGTCGTGCAGGTCCTGCGCGCTGCGAAACTCTTCGACCTCGTCGAGCGCCGCCGCCACGGCGGCACGCTGCCGGGTGGAACGGCCCCGAACGGACGGTCCAGCAGTCGTCACCGTTGCCTCCAAAAGTCTGCGGCTGTGCCGGGCCATTGTGCCAGCCCGAACTGAGCGCGGTCAGACGCCGACCTTCCCGGTGGGGGTGCGCGTGGCCGGAATCGCGCACTCCGCCGGGTCGCCGGCCTCCTGTGCCGCGGCCTGTGCGGCGGCCCGCGCCCTGCGCCGGGCCAGCGGTGTCGCCAGCACGGTGAGCAGGACGAAGGCGCCGATGGTGAGCAGGACGATCGTCGCGCCGGGCGGTACGTCCTGGTAGTACGAGGTCACCGTGCCGCCGATGGTCACGCTGACGCCGATGGCCACCGAGATCGCGAAGGTGGCCGCGAAACTGCGGCTGAGCTGCTGCGCGGCGGCCACCGGGACCACCATCAGGGCGGAGACCAGGAGCAGGCCGACGACCCGCATGGCGACGGTGACGGTGACCGCCGCGGTGATGGCGACGAGCAGGTTCAAGGCGCGTACGGGCAGCCCGGTCACCCGGGCGAACTCCTCGTCCTGGCTGACCGCGAACAGCTGCCGGCGCAGCCCGACCGTGACGAGGACCACGAAGGCCGCCAGCAGGCAGATCGCCGTCACGTCGTCCTCGGAGACCGTCGAGAGCGAGCCGAAGAGGTACGAGGTCAGGTTGGCGTTGGAGCCGCCGGGCGCGAGGTTGATGAACATCACGCCGCCCGCCATGCCCCCGTAGAAGAGCATCGCCAGCGCGATGTCGCCGCGCGTCTTGCCGTACCAGCGGATCAGCTCCATCAGCACCGCGCCGACCACGGAGACGCCGGTGGCCATCCACACCGGGGACCAGGAGAGCAGGAAGCCGAGTCCGACGCCGGTCATCGCGACGTGGCCGATGCCGTCGCCCAGCAGGGCCTGGCGGCGCTGGACCAGGTAGATGCCGACGGCGGGCGCGGTGATGCCGACGAGGACCGCGGCGAGCAGGGCCCGCTGCATGAAGGCGTAATCGAGGATTTCGAGGTTCATGGTGATCAGCTCAGCAGTCCCGTCCGGATCGGTTCGGCGTCGTGAGCCGCGTGGGGATGTACGTGGTCGTGGCCGGGCAGCGCGTGCTGGCCGAGTGCCCGCGGGGGTGGGCCGTCGTGCAGGACGCAGCCGTCGCGCAGGACGACCGCGCGGTCGATCAGCGGCTCCAGGGGGCCCAGTTCGTGCAGCACGAGGAGGACGGAGGTCCCCGCCGCGACCTGCTCCCGCAAGGTAGCCGCGAGCACCTCCTGGCTCGCCAGGTCCACGCCCGCCATCGGCTCGTCCATGATCAGCAGTTCGGGCCGGGAGGCGAGGGCGCGGGCGATGAGGACGCGCTGGTGCTGGCCGCCGGAGAGGGCGTCCACGGAGTTCTTGGCGAGGTGGGCGAGGCCCACCAGCTCCAGGGCGTGCCGTACGGCCTCGTGGTCGGCCTTGCGGAGGACGCCGAAGCGGGTGCGGGACAGCCGCCCGGAGGACACCACCTCGGTCACCGTGGCCGGCACTCCGCCGGCCGCGGTCGTGCGCTGCGGTACGTATCCGACGCGCGCCCAGTCGCGGAAGCGGCGCCGGGGTGTGCCGAACAGCTCGATCTCGCCGCCCGTGACCGGCACCTGGCCGATGACCGTGCGGATGGCCGTCGACTTGCCCGAGCCGTTGGCGCCGAGCAGCGCGACGACCTCACCGCGGTGCACGGTGAGGTCGATACCGCGCAGGACGGGGCGTGCGCCGAGTTCGGCCGTCACCGAGCGAAGGGATATGACAGGGTCCCGTAGCTGTTCAGTCTGTTCAGCCCGTTGAGCCTGTTCAGCCGTCATGGCTCGTGCCTTCCGTCATTGCGTACCGCGCGTACCGCGTCACTTCGCGCCGAGGGCCTTTTCCAGTGCCGTCAGGTTCGACTCCATGACCGCGAGGTAGTCGTCGCCCTTGGACTTGTCGGTGATGCCTTCGAGGGGGTCGAGTACATCAGTCTTGAGGCCCGCGTCGTCCGCCAGGGTCTTCGCGGTCTTGTCCGAGACCAGTGTCTCGTAGAAGACGGTGGTGACGCCGTCGGCCTTGGCCTCCTGCTGGAGCTCCTTGACCCGGGCGGCGCTCGGCTCGCTCTCGGGGTCGAGGCCGGAGATGGACTCCTGGGTCAGGCCGTAGCGCTCGGCGAGGTAGCCGAAGGCGGAGTGGTTGGTGAAGAAGACCTTCGAGTCGGTGTTCTTCAGCCCCTGCGCGAACTGGGTGTTCAGGTCGCCGAGCTTCTTCGTCAGCGCCGCGGTGTTCTTCTTGTAGTCCGCCGCGTTGTCCGGGTCGGCCTTTTCGAGGGCCTTGCCCACGCCTTCGGCGACCTGGGCGTAGCGCACGGGGTCGAGCCAGATGTGCGGGTCGAGGCCGGACTCCTCTTCCTCCTCGCCGGCGTGCTCCTCCTCGCCCTCGTGGTCGTGGCCCGTGTTGCCGTGGTTCTCCAGCTCGGTGAGAGAGGCCGCGTCGATCTTCGTCTTGATCTCGGACTGGGCGACCGCGTCGTCGACGGAGGGCTGGAGGTTCTTCAGGTAGAGGACCACGTCCGACTCCTGGAGCTGCGCGGTCTGCTTTGCGCTGATCTCCAGGTCGTGCGGCTCCTGGCCGGGCTCGGTCAAACTGGTGACGGCGACGTGGTCCCCGCCTATCTGCTCGGCGAGGAACTGCATCGGGTAGAACGACGCCACGACGTCGAGCTTCCCGCCGCTGTCGGCGTCAGCCGCGTCCGAGTCGGACGAGCAGGCGGAGAGGGTACCGAGACCGAGGACGGTGGCCGCCGCGATCACGGTGACGGGTATGTGGTGTCGTCGTACGTTCATGACAGTCATTTTCAGCTGACGTGGAAACGATTGTCAATAAGCGGTCTTGTGATCTGGGCTTCATCCCGGTATGGGAGGGGGTAGCCCAACCGATTTGATCCGGGGGGCGGGGCCGCCGGTAATCTGAGGCATTCGCTCTGAAGCATCGCTGTGAAGCAACCGTTGTGAAGCAATCCGCCCGCCCGTCTCCCGACCTCCACCCCTCATCGGGGCGCTTCGCGCCGCAGCAGTCAATTTTCGCCCGTCGTCGTAATGAAGAGAGCACCGTGGCCGCCGACAAGATCGACACCATCGTCAGCCTGAGCAAGCGCCGTGGCTTCGTCTACCCGTCCAGTGAGATCTACGGCGGCCAGCGGGCCGCCTGGGACTACGGGCCGCTGGGTGTCGAGCTCAAGGAGAACATCAAGCGTCAGTGGTGGCGCTACATGGTGACTTCGCGTGAGGACGTCGTCGGTCTCGACTCGTCCGTGATCCTGGCGACCGAGACCTGGGTGGCCTCCGGTCACGTCGCCACCTTCTCCGACCCGCTGACCGAGTGCACCTCGTGCCACAAGCGGTACCGCGCGGACCACCTGGAGGAGGCGTACGAGGCCAAGCACCACCGCGCCCCCGAGAACGGCCTCGCCGACCTCAACTGCCCCAACTGCGGCAACAAGGGCACGTTCACCGAGCCCAAGCAGTTCTCCGGGCTGCTCTCCACGCACCTGGGCCCCACCCAGGACACCGGCTCGGTCGCCTACCTGCGCCCCGAGACCGCGCAGGGCATCTTCACCAACTTCGCCAACGTCCAGCAGACCTCGCGCCGCAAGCCGCCGTTCGGCATCGCGCAGATGGGCAAGTCCTTCCGCAACGAGATCACGCCCGGCAACTTCATCTTCCGGACCCGCGAGTTCGAGCAGATGGAGATGGAGTTCTTCGTCAAGCCGGGCGAGGACGAGAAGTGGCAGGAGTTCTGGATGCAGGAGCGCTGGAACTGGTACACCGGCCTCGGTCTCAGCGAGGAGAACATGCGCTGGTACGACCACCCGGCCGAGAAGCTCTCGCACTACTCCAAGCGCACCGCCGACATCGAGTACCGCTTCCAGTTCGGCGGCAACGAGTGGGGTGAGCTGGAGGGCGTCGCCAACCGCACGGACTACGACCTCTCCGCGCACGCCAAGGCCTCCGGCCAGGACCTGTTCTACTTCGACCAGGAGGCCGGCGAGCGCTGGACCCCGTACGTCATCGAGCCGGCGGCCGGTGTCGGCCGCGCGATGCTGGCGTTCCTCCTGGACGCCTACGTCGAGGACGAGGCGCCCAACGCCAAGGGCAAGATGGAGAAGCGCACGGTGCTGCGGCTCGACCCGCGGCTGGCGCCGGTGAAGGTCGCGGTGCTGCCGCTCTCGCGCAACCCGGAGCTGTCCCCGAAGGCGAAGGGCCTCGCCACGGCGCTGCGTCAGCACTGGAACATCGACTTCGACGACGCCGGCGCGATCGGGCGCCGTTACCGGCGCCAGGACGAGATCGGTACGCCGTTCTGTGTGACCGTGGACTTCGACACGCTCGACGACAACGCGGTGACCGTTCGCGAGCGGGACACCATGAAGCAGGAGCGGGTGTCGCTCGACCAGATCGAGGGGTACTTGGCCGCGCGGCTCGTCGGCTGCTAGGCGCTCCCCGCAGCGGCCCGGTTGTCGGCTGTCGGCCGTCAGTGGCTGGTCGCGCAGTTTCCCGCGCCCCTAAAGGGCGGAAGCCCCGGGCCCCCTCACGTTCGTAACGGATGTGAGGGGGCCCGGGGCGGACTGCGTTTCGGGGTGCTCAGGACTCCGTCGGGTCCACTGTCGCCTGGTGTGCCTCCGCGAGGTGTTCCTCGGCCTTCAGCCAGGGCAGGAACTGCGCGGCCTTGCGCCAGCCGCACGTGTCGCATGTGATCGTCCGCTGTACGCCCGCGCGTCGCACCTGTACGACGTGTTCGCGGCCGTGCTGGTCCCAGCGGCTCACCTTGCTGGTGTTGATCTGCAGCATGACGCCTCCTGTGTGGTAGCGCTCCGCTTGCGCGCGCTAAGGAGTGTGCAGCAAGAACAACATCAACGGGGGGCGACGGGTGGCGAGTTCTGTGCGCATTCCGCGCATTGTGGATTCCCCGACGGGTCTTCCGGCGGGTCTCCTGGGGGCTATCGCTCCGTCGGCGCCGTGCGCGGCACGCGGTGGCCGAGCATGACGCTCAGTTCCTCGGCCCCGCCCATCACCATCTCCGCGAGCTGTTCCTTCGCCTCCTCGCGGAACCGCATCTCCGGAATCGTCAGCGTGAGGCTGCCCACGGCGATCCCGTCCGCGCCGAGAATCGGGGCGGCGATCCCCCGTGAACCCGGGATCTTCTGCCCGCGGGAGAACGCGAAGCCCTTCTGCCGGATCAGCTCCAGCTCCCGCCGCAGCACACCCACGGTCGGCGCCTTCTCTCCCGAAACGGGCGCGGGAGCGCGCTCGGCGAGGATCGCCTCGCTCTCCTCCTCGGGCAGGAAGGCGAGAATCGCGCGGCCCGAGGCGCCCCAGTTGACCGGCACCGGCGCGTTCAGCTCGATCCGGTAGGAGAGCGGATCGGGCGAGATGTGCTCGGCGGCATAGATCATCTCCCGCCGGCGCGGCAGGTACACACCCAGCAGGCACGCCTCCTGGCTGCGCGCGACGACCTTCGCGAGCACGGGACGCGCCAGCCGCACGAGATCCCGGCGGGAGACCAGCAGCGCGCCCAGCCGCTGGCACTCCACGGTCGGCCGCCAGCGGCGCGTGTCCGGGTCGGGCTCGACCATGTCTTCCTTCGCCAGCAGGTCCAGCAGCCGGTGCACGGTCGGGCGCGGCAGCCCGATCGCCTCGGCCAGCTCGGCGGCGCTGATGTCCTTCTCGGCCTCGACGACGGCGCGCAGCACCGCGACGACGCGGGTGACCGTGCCGGTGGGCGCTTCGGATCCCGTTCGCATAGTGGTTCATGTTATCACTCAGTGGACGTCGAGAGCATTGACAAGCGTCGGAGCCGGAGCCTAGCTTGACGGGCAACCCCGTCCACTCAATGAGGTTGCTGTCCGGTGAGTGGACATCGTGGATATCGATCAGCGTTGATCGCGGGAGCCGAGAAATGACAGCGCAGTCCCCAGCCGGCACAGGCCGGACCCGACGCCAGGCGGCGGTCGCCGCAGGCATCGGCAATTTCATGGAGTGGTTCGACTTCGCCGTCTACGGGTTCTTCGCCCCGACCATGGGCAAAGTCTTCTTCCCCGACAGCAGTGCCACCGTCGGCCTGCTGTCCTCGCTCGCCGTGTTCGGCGTCGCGTTCTTCTTCCGTCCGATCGGCGGACTGGTGCTGGGCTCGCTCGGCGACCGCCGCGGGCGGAGGTTCACCCTGTCGGTCTCGGTGCTGATGATGGGCGTGACCACCACGCTCATCGCCCTGCTGCCCAGTTACGCCGCCGTCGGCGCCCTCGCCCCCGTCCTGCTGGTGATCCTGCGCTGTCTGCAGGGCCTCTCGGCGGGCGGCGAGTGGACCGGGTCCTCGGCCTTCCTGCTGGAGATGGTCCCGGACAACCGGCGCGGCCTGTTCGGCAGCGTCATCTCCGCGACCGCCGCGCTCGCGACCGTGGCGGGCAGTTTCGTCGCCCTGCTGATTCAATCGGTGGTGAGCGACGACGCCATGCTCGCGTGGGGCTGGCGGATCCCGTTCCTGATCGCCGCGCCGCTCGCGCTCATCGGCCTGTACGTACGGCTGAAGATCGACGAGACGCCGGTGTTCACCGAGCTCCAGAGGCTGGGCCAGGTGTCCGACAAACCGCTGCGCGCCGCCGGGAACCGCGACCTGAAGCCGATCCTGCTCACCCTCGCCATCGCCTCCGTGCAGGGCCTCGGCTTCTACTACCTGGCCACCTACGTGGTGAACTACCTCACCGAGACGGTGGACCTCTCGCGCACCAGCTCACTGGCGCTCAGCGCGGTCGGGCTGTCCGTCTACATGGTGCTGTGCCCGGTCGCCGGCATGCTGGCCGACCGCTACGGCCGACGCCGGGTCAACCTCGTCGGCAGCGTCGGCTACGTCGTGCTGGGACTGCCCGCGTTCGTCCTGATGGGCCAGGGCGGAGTGGCGACCGTACTGCTCGGGATGCTCCTGCTGGTCGTGCCGCAGGCGCTGGTCAGCGTGACCACCGTCGTCATGCTCGTCGAGCTGTTCCCCGCGGCGACCCGCTCCAGCGGCAGCGCCACCGGGTTCAACATCGCGCTGGCGTTCGTGGCCGGGCCGGGACCGTTCATCGCGACCGCCATCGCGAACGCCACCGGCAGCAGCGTGTGGCCGGCCTCGTACATGGTGGCGGTCGCGCTCGTCGCCACGGCGTTCCTGCTGAAGCACCTGCCCGAGACCGCCGGCCGGAACATCGGCGCCGAGGCACCCGATCCCCAACTCGTACGGGAGGCGAGCTGATGTCCTCCTGGGAGGTCCTCGCGGTCCGGTTCGCGACCAGGCAGACCGTCGCGAGCCAGGTCTACCTCAACTACCACGTGTACGGAGAACCCGACCGGCCGCTCGGCATGGACTACTTCTTCTGGGTGCTGCGCGGCTCCGGGCGCACCGTCCTCGTCGATACGGGGTTCACTCCCGCGGTCGGTGAACGGCGCGGCCGGACGATGACCTGCCCGGTGCCCCAGGCGCTGTCCCGGCTGGGCCTCGCCCCCGCGGACATCGACCAGGTGGTGATCACGCACGCGCATTACGACCACACCGGCAACGTCTCGCTGTTCCCCCACGCGGAGATCCTGATCTCCGCACGCGAATTGGACTTCTGGACCGGCCCGTACGCCGAGCGGGTCCAGTTCGGCCACTCCGCCGAACGGCCGGACATCCTCGGCCTCGTCGAGGCCGACCGGGAGGGCCGGGTCACCCGGCTGACCGGACCGCATCAGCTGGCGCCCGGGATCGAGCTGCGCGAGGTCGGCGGGCACACGCCCGGCCAGCTGGTCGCGCTGGTGCGCACCGAGGGCGGCACGGTCGTCCTGGCCTCGGACGCCGTCCACTACTACGAGGAGATCGAGCTCGGCCGCCCGTTCCTCGTGGTCGCCGACCTGGAGGCGATGTACCGCGGCTTCGACGACCTCGCGGCGCTCGCCGCGGAACCGGACACGGTGCTGCTGGCCGGGCACGACCCCCTGGTCCTGGAGCGGTTCGAGCCGCTCGACCCCACCGACCCCGGATTCGCGGTCGTGGTCGGACCACACACGGAAAGGAAAAGCTGAGCCATGCCGGAAGGAACGCCGAGGCTGGCAGGCAAGGTGGCCGTGGTCACCGGCGCCGCCGGCGGTATCGGGGCCGCAAGCGCACGCCGCCTGTCGCACGAGGGCGCGCGCGTGGTCGTCGTCGACATCGACGGGGACGGCGCGCAGCAGGTCGCGGCCGAACTGCCCGGACCGGCCGTGGCGGTGACCGGCGACGTCTCGCGCGAGGAGGACGTCGAGAACTACGTGCGAGCCGCCCTCGACACCTTCGGCCGACTCGATCTGCACCACCTCAACGCGGGCATCACCGGCCCGTTCGAGGACCTCGCGGGCCTGAGCGTGGCGGACTTCGACCGCGTACTCGGCGTGAACGTGCGCGGGCCGTTCCTCGGTGTGCGCGCGGCGTTCCGCAGGTACCGCGAACAGGGCACCGGCGGAGCGATCGTGATCACCGCGTCGATCGCGAGCCTGCGCGGCAGCCACGACCTGCTCGCCTACCAGACGTCCAAGCACGGAGTGCTCGGCCTGATGCGCGGCGCCGCGATGTACGGCGGACCGATCGGCGTACGGGTCAACGCGGTCGCGCCGGGCCTGGTGCCGACCGGGCTGTTCACCGCGGCGAAGGACGCGTCGGGCGGCGGCGGCGACATGATCCGGCGCGGCACCACGGTCCCGCTGCGCCGCACCGGGACCCCGGACGAGGTCGCCTCCGTCGTGGCCTTCCTCCTCAGTGACGACGCCGCGTATGTGCACGGCGAGGTCATCTCGGTGGACGGCGGTTCGGCGATCGTCAGCTCGGTCCGCCCGTCCGGCGGCGCGGGCGCCTGGGACACCACAGCCGTCGACGAACGGAGCAAGGAGACGTCATGAGTACGCCAACAACACCGGAAACGCCACGTATCGGCGTGATCGGGCTCGGCAACATGGGTGGCCGGATCGCCCGCCGCATCGTCGCGAGCGGCCGGCCGGTGATTGGCTACGACCCCGTCTCCGGGCGGGCCGAAGGGGCGGGTGCGACCGCCGCGGCCTCGATCGCGGAGGTCACCGAGGCCGCCGATCACCTGCTGCTGTCCCTGCCGGACAGCAAGGTCATCGAAAAAGTGGTGCTCGGCGAGGAGGGCGTACTGGCCAACAGCCGTGCCGGGCAGATCATCGTGGACCTGAGCACCGCGGCACCGTCGTCCACGGTCCGGCTGCACGCGGCGTTCGCCGAGCGCGGGGCAGCGTTCGTCGACGCCGGCATCTCCGGGGGCGCCGCGGCGGCCGACAAGGGCACGCTGACGCTGATGGTGGGCGGCCCGGCCGAGGCGATCGCGAGCCTGGAGCGGACCCTCGCGCCGTTCAGCGCCAAGGTGTTCGCGATGGGCGACAGCGGCGCCGGACACACCACCAAGGTGCTCAACAACTTCCTCAACGCGGTCAGCCTCGCCGCCACGGCCGAGGTGCTGGTCGCAGGCCGGAGCGCGGGCCTGGACATGCACCAGCTGCTCGACGTGCTCAACGCCGGCAGCGGCGTCAACTTCGCCACCCTCAACCGGTTCCCGCACATCGTCGACGGCGACTATCTCGAAGGCGGGCTCACCAGCACGCTGATGATGAAGGACGTCGTGCTCTACGTGAACCGGCTGCGCGAGCTGGGAGTGCCGACCCTCAACTCCTCAGGACCGATGGCGAGTTTCGCGCTGGCCCAGTCGCTCGGTTACGCCGACCAGATCAGCAACCGAGTCGTCGACGCGATCGGCGACGCCGCCGGTGGCATCCGCCTGCACGACGGGGGAGCGCAGTGAGGATCATCCACGGCAGGCCCGAACAGGGCGTGACCGAAGAGCGCGGCGCGACCTTCGACGGCACCGTCTGGGCCGACCCCGTACTGCCCACGACCGACGGCGTCACGATCAATTCGGTCTACTTCACGCCCGGCTCCCGTACGCACTGGCACCGGCACGAGCGCGGCCAGATCCTCCAGGTGACCACCGGCAGCGGCTGGGTGTGCAGCGAGGGCGGAGCGCCGCAACGGCTG
This sequence comes from Streptomyces aurantiacus, assembly GCF_001418335.1. Classification (GTDB taxonomy): domain Bacteria; phylum Actinomycetota; class Actinomycetes; order Streptomycetales; family Streptomycetaceae; genus Streptomyces; species Streptomyces aurantiacus. Next base: position 12,332 of record NZ_LIPP01000166.1, read on the forward strand.
CTGCCCGGCGACGTGGTGTGGGTACCGCCCGGCGAGCGGCACTGGCACGGGGCGTCCACCGGCTGCGCGCTCGCGCACGTGGCCATCTCGCTCGGCACCACGCAGTGGGAGACCCCGGTGAGCGAGGCGGAGTACCTCGCCGCACCACAGCAGTGAACCTCGAAGGGAAAGTCATGGACCAGGCGACATTCGAAGCAGGACTGGCTACGCGGAAGGAGGTGCTGGGCGCCGAGCACGTGGAGCGCTCGCTGGCGAAGGTCACCGACTTCAGCCGTCCCGTGCAGGAACTCGTGACCGAGTACTGCTGGGGCGAGGTGTGGACGCGCGACGGCCTGGAACGCAAGACCCGCAGCCTCCTCAACCTCGCGATGCTCACCGCGCTGAACCGGATGCACGAACTCGCGGTGCACGTCCGCGGCGCCGTGCGCAACGGCTGCACACAGAGCGAGATCCAGGAAGCCCTCCTCCAGACAGCCGTCTACTGCGGAGTTCCCGCCGCGCTCGAATCGTTCCGCGTCGCCGAACGCGTACTGAACGAGCTGAAGGACGAAGGGATCACCGTCTCGTGAGTACGCCCATGAGCAGTCCCGCGAGCAGTCCCGCGAGCAGTCCCGCGAGCAGTCCCGTGAGTACGCCACTGGCCGACGGGGCGGTGCTCGGTTTCGTCGGGCTCGGCAACATGGGCACCCCCATGGTCGGCCACCTCGTCGAGGCCGGCTACACCGTCCGTGCCTTCGACACCGACCCCGTCGCACAGGAACGGGTCGCCGCGCTGGGCGCGAAGGCCGTGGACACGCTGATCGCGGTCGCCGAGGGCGCGGACGCGATCCTGCTGATGCTGCCGAACTCCGACGCGGTGGAGAGCGTGCTGTACGAGGGCGGGCTGCTCGACGCCGCGCGCCCCGGCACCGTGCTGGTCGACATGGGCTCGTCCCGGCCGCACTCGACGCGCGCGGTGGCGGAACGGGCCGCGGGCCGAGGCGTGCGGCTGGTCGACGCGCCCGTGTCCGGCGGGGTCGCCGGCGCCGAAGCCGGCACGCTGACCATCATGGCGGGCGGCTCCGCCGAGGACGTCGCACGGGTACGCCCGCCCCTGGAGCGCCTGGGCGGCAAGGTCTCCCACGTCGGTGGCGCCGGCGCCGGGCACGCCCTCAAGGCGCTGAACAACCTCATGTCGGCCACCCACCTGCTGGTCAGCTCCGAGGCGCTGCTCGCGGGGCAGGAGTTCGGGCTCACCCCGGAGGCGATGCTGGACGTCGTCAACGGGTCGAGCGGGCGCAGCGGGTCCACCCAGACGAAATGGCCGCAGTACGTGCTGCCCGGCACCTTCGACTCTGGCTTCGGCCTGCGCCTGATGCTCAAGGACATGCGGATCGCGGTCGACCTGGCGCGGGAGACGGGCCTGCCCTCGCTGCTCGGCGAATCGGCGGTGGAGCTGTGGGACAAGGCCGCCGCGGAACTCCCGGCCGACGCCGACCACACGGAGATAGTGCGGTGGCTGCGAGGCCGGCCCAACGGAAAGGGATGACGACGACGATGACGACGACACCGGGCCTGACCACACGCCAGGAAGAACTGAAGGCGGATTTCGTTCGGATCAGGGGGACCTGGAGCGACGCGTGGGAGAGCATCCTGCGCCACGACCCGGACTTCCTGGCCGCGTATCTGAACTTCTCCGCCGTCCCGTGGCGCAAGAACCACCTCGACGACAAGGTCAAGGAGTTCATCTACATCGCCGCCGACTCGGCCGCGACACACCTGTACTCGCCCGGCACCCGCCAGCACATCAGGGCCGCGCTCGCCTTCGGCGCGACCGGGGAGGAGATCATGGAGGTCATCGAGCTGACCTCCACGCTCGGCATCCACGCGGCGAACATCGGTGTGCCGCTGCTGCTTGAGGTGCTCGAAGAGGAGGGCGTCCGCACGGGCCCGAAGCCGCTGGACGCCGAGCAGGAGCGGATCAAGGCCGAGTTCACCGAGAACCGCGGGTACTGGCACTCGTTCTGGGACGGGCTGCTGGAGATCGACCCGGAGCTTTTCGAGGCATACACGGAGTTCTCCTCGGTGCCGTGGCGGACCGGTGTGCTGGAGCCGAAGGTCAAGGAACTGATCTACACGGCCTTCGACGCGTCCGCGACGCACCTGTACGTGCCAGGACTGAAGCTCCACATGCGCAACGCCGTCCGGCTCGGCGCGACCCAGGAGGAGATCATGGAGGTACTGGAGATCGTCAGCGTGATCGGCATCCACGCGGCGACGGTCGCCGTGCCGATCCTGGACGAGGAACTCGCGCGGGCAAAGGCGCAGCGGTGAGCGGCCTTGAGGTCGTCCAGGTCCGCTACGGCGAGCGCGTCACGACGAAGAGCGCGGTCCTGCACGACTACGCGTCGTACGGGCTGCCCGACGGCGACCTGCGGATGGACTACAACTTCTGGGTGCTGCGTGACGGGTCCCGGACCATGCTGCTCGACACCGGGTACGACATCGGCGCCCGCGACTGGCTCGGTGAGCAGCCGGTGATCCCGACCGCGGACGCCCTGGCACTGCTCGGGATCGACCCGCTGGACGTGTCCACGGTCATCACGTCGCACTTCCACTACGACCACATCGGGCACCTGGGCCTGTTCCGCAACGCGGAGGTCGTGGCCGGGGTGGCGGAGTACGACTACTGGTTCGGGAAGTGGCGCCGCGCGGAGCTCGACGGGGAGTTCGCCACGGCCGGACACCTGGAGGCGGTGCGGCTCGCCGAGCGGGAGGGACGGCTGAAGCTGGTCTCCGAGGAGACGGAGGTGTCGCCCGGCGTCACGGTCCACCCGGTCGGCGGGCACTCCCCGGGCGAGCTGCTGACGGTGGTGGAGGAACGGCTGATCATGGCGGCGGACGCCGCGCACTTCTACGAGCAGATCGAGAACGAGTGGCCGTTCTTCGCGTTCACGGACCTCGGCGAGATGCGGCGGGCCCTGACCTTCATCAACCGCCTGGCGACCGAGACCGGAGCGACGGTGATACCCGGCCATGACGGCCGGGTCCGCGACCGGTTCCCCGCGCTGGCGGGTCCGGCGGCGGGGGTGGCGACGGTACTGGGCTGACGTGCGCCGCGGAGTGCCCTCCGGGGGGGGTGTGGGTGGGTGCGGGTGCGTCGTGGCTGGTCGCGCAGTTCCCCGCGCCCCTAAAGACAAAAGCGGGGGCGCAGCCCCGCTTCTAAGGGGCGCGGGGAACTGCGCGACCAGCCCCCACCGGGCCGCACGTCTACATCACCCCCACCGACTCCTTCACCTCCGTCGAAGAGAACCGCTCCGCCGTGCGCTCAGCCGTCCTTCGGGCCCAGCGCCCACTGGACAGCGCACCCACGACCAGGACGGCCAGTCCACACGCGGCGATGATCCACCAGGCAGGCCGCGCCGCGGACACGAACGTGTCCCGGTAGGACGACGAGCCCACGCCGGAGGCGAGCACCGCGCCGATCACGGCGACGCCCAGCGTCCCCCCGATCTGACGGCTGGTGGACGCCACGGCGGCGGCCACCCCGGCCTGGGCGCGAGGCATCCCGGAGACGGCGGTGTTGGTGATGGGCGCGTTCACGAAACCGAAGCCGAGCCCGAAGAGGACGTACCCGATGACGAGGGTCACGTTCGTCGTCTCGGCCTCGAACGCGGCGAAGAGCACCCCGCTCACGGTCATCGCGGTGCCGGCGACGAGCAGGGAGAGCCGAGGGCCCCGGCTGCCGACGAGCCGCCCGGACAGCGGCGCGCAGACGAACGTCATCGCCGCCATGGGAAGCATCCACAGGCCCGCGTGGAGGGCGCTCAGACCCCGCACGTTCTGGAGGTAGAGCGTCGACAGGAAAAGGAACCCGCCGAGCGCCGCGAACGCGCTGACCGCCACCACCGTGGCCCCGCTGAACGGCACCGACCGGAAGAACCCCAGCTCGATGAGGGGTTCGTCGCGGCGCGGCTCGTACCAGAGGAGCGCGACGAGCGCCGCGAGCGCGATCCCGCCGAAGACGAGGATCTGGCCGGCGCCGGAGCTGGGCGCCTCGATGATCGCGTACGTCAGGGAGCCGAGCAGGGCGATGACCAGGAACTGGCCGACCGGGTCGGGGCGGCGGGCCTTCGGGGCGCGGGACTCGGGCACGTACCGCAGGGTGAGCAGGAGCGCGGCCAGGCCCACCGGCAGGTTGATCCAGAAGATCGAACGCCAGCCGACGGAGTCCACCAGGAGGCCGCCGATCAGCGGTCCCGCGGCCATGGATATGCCGACCACGGCGCCCCAGACACCGATCGCGCGGGCCCGCTCGCGCGGGTCCGTGAAGGTGTTGGTGATGATCGACATGGCGACCGGGTTGAGCATCGAGCCGCCGACCGCCTGGATCATGCGGAAGGCGACGAGCGATTCGAGGTTGGGCGCGAGCGAGCAGAGGACCGAGCCGGCCGTGAAGACGACAAGGCCCGCCAGGAAGACCTTCCGGCGGCCGATGCGGTCGGCGGCCGAGCCCGCGAGCATCAGCAGCGAGGCGAGTACGAGCGTGTACGCGTCGATCGTCCACTGCATGCCCGCAAGGTCGGCGTGGAGGTCCTTCTGCATGGAAGGGAGTGCGACGTTGAGAACGGTGTTGTCGAGGCTCACGATCAGCAGACTCATGCAGCAGATCGCGAGCACCAGCTGACGCCGGCGATGGCTGAGCTCGGGCATGACATCAAGCCTACGCCCATGTCGGTAGTGTGCCTAACTAACGACTACCGTCATGGGCCGGCGTACGTGACAATGGGGGCATGCCCACGCTCACGTCCGCGGTGAACACCGCTCTGCAGATCGGCCCGCACACCGTCCGGCCGCCCGTCGTGCTCGCCCCCATGGCGGGCATCACGAACGCGCCGTTCCGCACGCTGTGCAGGGAGTTCAGCGGGGGCAAGGGGCTGTTCGTCAGCGAGATGATCACCACGCGGGCGCTGGTCGAGCGCAACGAGAAGACGATGCAGCTGATCCGCTTCGACGCGTCGGAGACCCCGCGTTCGATCCAGCTGTACGGCGTCGACCCCGCGACCGTCGGCAAGGCCGTCCGCATGATCGCGGAGGAGGGCCTCGCCGATCACATCGACCTGAACTTCGGCTGCCCGGTCCCGAAGGTGACCCGGAAGGGCGGCGGCTCGGCCCTCCCGTACAAGCGGCACCTGCTGCGGGCGATCGTGCGCGAGGCGGTGTCCGGGGCGGGTGACCTGCCGGTCACCATGAAGATGCGCAAGGGCATCGACGACGACCACATCACCTTCCTCGACGCCGGCCGGATCGCGGTCGAGGAGGGCGTGACGGCGATCGCGCTGCACGGGCGCACGGCCGCGCAGCACTACGGCGGGACGGCCGACTGGGATGCCATCGCCCGGCTGAAGGAGCACGTCCCGGAGATCCCCGTCCTCGGCAACGGCGACATCTGGTCGGCGGACGACGCGCTGCGGATGGTGCGGGAGACCGGCTGCGACGGGGTCGTCGTCGGCCGGGGCTGCCTCGGGCGGCCGTGGCTGTTCGCTGACCTCGTCGCCGCGTTCGAGGGGCGGGCCGGGGAGTACGCGCGTCCGAGCCTTCGTGAGGTGGCGGCCGTGATGGTCCGGCACGCGACCCTGCTCGGGGAGTGGATCGGGGACGAGGCGCGCGGAGTCATCGACTTCCGCAAGCATGTGGCCTGGTACCTGAAGGGTTTCTCGGTCGGCTCGGAGATGCGTAGGCGCCTTGCGGTCACGTCGTCGCTCGCCGAGCTCTCCGAGGGGCTGGCGGAGTTGGAGCTCGACCAGGCGTGGCCGGTGGGGGCGGACGGGCCGCGTGGGCGTACGTCCGGCAACAACAGGGTTGTTCTGCCGGACGGGTGGCTGAAGGATCCGTACGACTGTGCCGGCATCAGTGAGGATGCGGAGTTGGATACGTCCGGGGGGTGAGCGTGTCGTGTCGTGTCGTTTCGGGTGCGGGCCGGTGGGGGCTGGTCGCGCAGTTCCCCGCGCCCCTAAAAGATTGCGCAGTTCCCCGCGCCCCTAAAGACAAAGGCCCGCGCCGTTCTCCGCGCCCCTGAAAGACGAGAGACTGCGCCGTTCCCCGCGCCCCTAAAGACGAAAGACTGCGCCGTTCCCCGCGCCCCTGACTTTCCGGAGACCGGTGTCTCAGAGGTGGCGTGCGGGGCCCGGGCAGGTCGGACCCCGCAGCGAGAGGGTGCTGAATAGGGTGTTTACGGGGTGTCCAGGACCGTTCCTGTCAGTGTCGGCCTGTCGGGGAGGGGGTCGGCGTTGTTGTCGGTCAGGGCCAGGGCCATCGACTCGGTCGGCTCGGCCACCTGGTCCCTTACCGTCGGCACGATGAAGTCCACGCTGGTGTCTCCGGGCGGGATGTTCATCCACACCCACAGGTTCGTGTCATGCAGTGGCCGCTCGGGGTCGGGCACGTCGCCGGACCAGTCCGCGAGCCACTGCGGGTCCACGTCCTTGGTGGACAGCTCGGCGCCCTCGGTGACCGGAAGCACCCGCACCGGCTGCCAGATGTCCACCACCACGGGCGCGTCCACGGACAGCCGCCAGGTCAGCGTCTCTCCCTCGGTCACCCGGTCCGTGACCGGCGACAGGGTGATCACCGGCTCGGGGTCGTCGTTCGCGACGGTGACCCCGCCCACGTACTTGCCGACGACGGCGTTGTGGACGGCCTTGACGGCGATGTCGTGGTCCGTGTCGTAGCCGTAGTCCGTGTCGCCCTTCACCTCGACCGGCACGTCGATCGCGTCGCTGCCGGGCCGTACGGTTACCAGGCGGTTCTCGGTCCGCCCGCTGTCCGGGTCGAAGACGTACACGCGGACCTGCCCGCTGCCGTGCCCGGAGACCTCGACCGGGACGCGGTAGGTGCGGGTGCCCGAGTCGCCCTCCTTGACGATCGTGCGGCCCACGTCGACACGCGGCAGCGCGGCCGCCTTCACCGCCGGGGTGCCGGGCGCCCAGCCCCAGGCGTCCATCAGCCAGGCCCGCCCGGACTGCGAACGGGGCGTCAGCTCAAGGGACTTGACATGCCTGAGGTCGAGCCCGGCCCGGGTCGCGGCCGACAGCGGGACGCGCAGCTCCTGGGCCCAGTAGGAGGCGGTGTTCGCCGAGCCAGGGAGCCCGTCCACCTCGACCGAGCCCAGCGTCACCCGGCGGTCGGCGGAGTCGGTGACGGACACGTCGAACTTCGTGCCGGTCGAGTTCGGCGGTACGAAGACCCGGAGCGCGAGCTTCTGGGAGTCGCGCAGGGAGAGCGGCTCGGCCGCGGTGATACGCGCGGCCGTGCCCGGCGCGGACCACGTCAGGTCCACCGCGCTGCGGCCGGTCTCCTGTTCCGTCTCCCACCACGCGAAGTGCGGTGACGATCCGAGGGTCTCCGGGGCCTCCGGGTCCAGACAGGCCACGGCCGGGTCGGGGTCGACCGCCGAGCACACCCGGGCGCCGGCGCCGGTCACCTTCGCCCCGCCGTCCGGCAGGAAACCACCGCTGCGCCGGCCGCCGACCGCGTGGTTCAGCACCCGGGCCGGGTCAGCGGACGGGGCCCGCCTGCCGGAACCGTCGAGCAGCGGACGCACCCGGTCGTCCCCGGCGAGGAAGAGCCGGGCCGCGGCGGCGATGTACGTGGCGCCCGCCTTGTGCTGCTGGGCGGCGGTCAGCCGGGTCGCGGCACCCGGCGCGCACACCGGGTCCGCGGGCTGCTCCGGATCGCTCCCGAAGTCGTCCCGGGCCGGGGCGACGGCTTCACCCGGGGTCCACTCGCTGTTGAAGTAGTTGTGGTTGGCGCCGACCACGTAGACCGCGCTGTGCAGGGCCGTGCCCCGGCTGATCCCGCGCGTTCCGTCGACGAAGTTCTCGCCCTGAAGGTCCGACACGTCGCCGTCGCAACCCGGCAGCAGCGTCACGGACGGCACGTCGGCGACCGGATTCTGGCCGAAGATGGTCGGTCCGATGAGCACGGTCCCGCGCACCTTCCAGCGCACCGGACCGCCGTAGCCGTCCTCGGCGGCCGGCGGCGGGTAGAGGCTGTCCATGGCGGCCCGGTCGACGCCCTCGCCACCGCGCGAGTGGCCGACGAGCAGGACCTTGGAGAGGTCCGCCTTCGCCGCCTCGCGTACGACGGCCGGGGCGGAGGAGGGATGGTCGGTCCAGTCGGCCCAGTGGGCGAGGTGCTGCCGTACCAGCGAGGAACGTGCCTGCGCGCCGGCGTCCTCGGTCTCCCCGTCCTGGGCGTTGATGCCGTTCGCCGAGATCGACACCGTCACATAGCCCTGGGAGGCGAGGAGTTGCTGGTCGCGCAGGTAGCCGAGGTGGCTCGGGAGCGGCTTGTAGCCGTCCGCGCAGGGCCAGTCGCCGGTCACGTCGTCCTCGGAGCCCGGCTTGTAGCAGGTGGCGTGGCGGCCGTGCAGGAACAGCGCGAGCGGCCGGCTGCCGGTGGCGCCCTTCGGCGCCACCACCTCGGCGGTCATCTCCACCGGGGTGTCGTACCCGGGCAGGCGTACCGGGTCGAGGTCGTACTCCCCGGTGACCGTGCGGTACGAGCCGGGTTCGCCCGGATCGACGCCGTTCGCCGGCGCCCGCGCGGGTGTCCGTGGCACGCGTGAGCGGGACCTGTGCGTATCGTCGGCCGCCGCGTCCAGCCGACGCCCCCCGGCCGTTACCTGCAGATCCGTCAGCTGTTCGGGCCGCGCCTCGTCGAGGGCGAGCCGGAAGGTCCGCCCGTCCCTCGCCGGCTCCGGCACCCCGAGCAGCCGGTCCCCGGTACGGAACTCGACCCGGGCATTTCCCATGGGCACGGCCTTCGGCGCACGCCAGACCAGTTCACGCGACCCGCTGCCCCCGTCGATCCGCCACCCCCGGGGGAGCGGGTCGTCGTCCGCCGCGCTCAACAGCCGTGGCGGGGGCGGCTGTTCAGCCTGTGCCAGTCCGGGCGAGCTCGCCAGAGCCGCCAGCACCGCCACGGCGGTCACACATATTCGCCGGGCACGGATCAATGGTTCTCTCCTCAAAACCCCGCGCGCAGACATCCCGTCGGTCCCGGGCGCCTCCCGCGTCACCTAGGACGGGGGAGGGACGCCTGTAGGTTGTCTATAAGGAGAAGCCAACAGCGACCGAACGACACGATCAAGCCAGCGCAGCCGCTGCAGAGGGGCGCGGGGAACGGCGCAGTCTTTGATCTTCAGGGGGCGCGGGGAACGGCGCAATCTTTTGTCTTCAGG
>NZ_LIPP01000167.1 GCF_001418335.1 Streptomyces aurantiacus
GAAGTCGAGGTGCAGCTGCTGGGAGTTGGAGTCGGCGTTCGGCCAGTCCGGCGGGCGGTGGTCCGGGACCCGCTGGAAGGAGATGCGGTGCCCGCCGGGCGCGTAGAGGTCGTACCAGTTGTCGTTGTACGGCGTGACCTCGCCGCCCAGGACGGTCGCGTAGAACTCCGCCAGGGGGTCCGGGCAGTCGAGTGCTACGAGGCTGTACGTGGCGATGGCCATGCTGATCCCTTCGTTGCGGAGTTCGCCGGAAAATTCGGTACGTGCGTCTGTGCGTCGGCTCGGTGCGTCAGTTCACAGGTTCTTGAGCGCGGGCAGCAGCTTCTTCTCGGCCCAGTCCAGGAAGGGAAGCTGGTGGTCGCCGCCGATCTGGACCAGCGCGATCTCGGTGAAGCCCGCGTCGACGTAGGGGCGGACGCCCTCGACGAAGGCGTCGACGTCGTCGCCGCAGGGGATGCCCTGCTCGATGTCCTCGGGCCGGACGTACTGGGTGGCGGTGTCGAAGCTCGCCGGGCCGGGGAGTTCGGAGTTGACCGGCCAGCCGCCGAGCGCCCAGCGGAACTGCTCGTGCGCCCGTGCCACCGCGGCGTCCTTGTCGGTGTCGAAGCAGACGGGCAGCTGGCCCACCCTGGGCTTGCCGCTGCCGCCGTGCCGGTCGAAGGAGTCGATCAGTTCGGCCTTCGGCTCGGTGGCGATCACCAGGTCGGCCAGTCGGCCCGCGAGGGCGCAGGCACGCTCGCCGGACACGGCGACGCCGATGGGCGGCGGCTCGTCCGGCAGGTCGAAGAGTTTGGCGTTCACCACGTCGAAGTGCGGGCCGTGATGGTTCACGTTCTTGCCCTCGAACAGCGCGCGGATGATCTCGACGGCCTCCTCCAGCTTGTCGAGACGTACGTGAGGGGCGGGCCAGCCCCCGCCCACCACATGCTCGTTGAGGTTCTCACCGGAACCGAGCCCGAGCCGGAAGCGGCCCTCGGCGAGCAGTTGCACGGTGGCGGCCTTCTGGGCGACGACCGCCGGGTGGTAGCGGGTCGTCGGGCAGGTCACGTACGTCATGAGGGGGATCGTGGAAGTGGCCTGAGCGGCGGCGCCGAGGACGCTCCACGCGTACGGCGCGTGGCCCTGCTCCGCCAGCCAGGGGAAGTAGTGGTCGGAGATGACGGAGAAGTCGAACCCCGCCTTCTCGGCGGCCACCACATGCTGGACGAGCTCACGGGGTCCGGCCTGCTCAGTCATCATCGTGTATCCGATTTGCACCATGTCGTCCCTAGTAGCCGGTCGGCAGTACCCGAAACGTTCCCCCCGTGAGCGGCACCCGAGTGCCCGCCCCTCGGCGATCCAGTCGCCCGGAGCGGGCGCGGTTCCACGATGTCGACGAACCGCCCCGGCCTTCCGTGGGTCAGTCGACCGGGTGACCGGGGGCGATGTGGTTCACGTCGCTCAGCCGCAGCGGCTCCCCCGCGTGGCCGACGCTCCGGCCGGCGCTCTCGGACGCCACCGGGTCGAGCAGGAAACCCACGTGATCACCGGCGTCCGTGCGCTCCGCCACCCGCCCCACGAACCAGGCGGGCACTCCGTCCAGCAGGGGCACGCCGCCCGGACCGGCGGTCCACGCCGCGTGGGCGAACTTGTCGAGGCGGCGTCCGCTCCCGTCGACGCTGTCGCCGGTCTCGCCTCCGAACAGTTCCGCGAGCGCCTGCTGGTCGCGGCCGAGCAGATGCACGGCGAGCCGTCGGGCCGAGCGCGCCACCCGGAAGGTGTGGTTGGCCTTCGACAGCCACACCACGAAGCGGAACGGCCGGATCGAGCACTGCGAGGCGAAGCCCACCAGACAGCCCGCCCGCTCCCCGCCGACCTCCACCGTCACCACGTACACCGGAGGGTCGAGCCGGTCGAGGAACGGCTTCATTTTCTCCCCCTCCTCAGCGATGTCTCCTCAGCCATGTCCTCCTCAGCAGCGATGTCCTCCTCGGCGAAGTCAGTGATGGCCGAGGCCGCCGCTTCCGAAGCCTCCGCTGCTGTTCCGGTTCCACTGGGGCCGCTTCTGGTCCCTTGCCCGTCGCGTGGACATGTTGCCCAGCGACCGCAGCTCGTGCGGGGTGAGGACCCTGCCGTCGTGCGGCATCTCGTCCGGCTCGCGCATCTCCTGGACCTCGTGCACCGCGCCGCCGTCGGGCAGCCGGGGCTGTTCCTCGGGTCGCGGCGGACCGGGTTCCCGGGCGCGCACCCGCATGCCCCACCACACCGCGCCGATCAGCATGGCCGTGACCACAAGTCCCACCAAGAGGGGTCCCAGGACGAAGGGCGCCGAACCGGCCACTACTTCGTGCGGGATCGCTCCATCCCTGCCGAAGCTCTCCATGCGGGGCGAGTACCCATACAGAACGACCCAAACAGGGCGCCATCGGTATACGGATCGCGTGTGCCGGGGGCCGGCGAGGGTACGGGGAGGGGATGCGAATGGGTGTACTTGACGTCGGCTCGAACACGGTGCGGCTGGTGATCGCGGAGACGGACGGAGCGGTTCCGCTCCCCGTGCACACCGCCAAGCGTCGGCTGAGGCTCTCCGCTCATGTGGAGCGGGGCGGTCATCTGCCGAAGGAACAGGTGGACCGGCTGGTGGAGGCGGTGGAGGACGCCGTGGACGAGGGGCGGCGCTGGGGGGTGACCCGGCCCTTCGCCTTCGCCACCGCGATCGTGCGGGACGCCCCGAACCGCTCCGAGGTCCTCGGACGGGTCGCCGCGGAGTCGGGGGTGCCGCTGCACGTACTGCCCGGCGAGGTGGAGGCGGAGCTGACCTTCCTGGCCGCCCGGCGCTGGATGGGCTGGCGCGCGGGGCCGCTGGCCCTGCTGGACATCGGGGGCGGTTCCCTTGAGGTGGCCTTCGGCCGGAGCAAACTGCCCGACTTCGCGATCTCGCTGCCGCTGGGGGCGAACCGGCTGACCCGTGAGTTCTTCCGCGGCCAGGACCCGCCGTCGGCGCACCGGACCAGGCTGCTGCGCCGGCACGTACGCCATCAGCTGCGCGACGTCGCGGCGCGCATCCGCTGGGAGGCTCCCCGGACGGCGGTCGTCAGCTCGCGGATGTTCCAGCAGCTGGGCCGGCTGTGCGGGGCCGCTCCCGGCCGGTCCGGGCCCTTCACCTCCCGGAGCATGACCCGCTCCGACCTCGGCAGTGCCGTGAAGCAGCTCGCCGCGCTGCCGTCCGCCGAGCGTGCCCTGCTGCCGGGCATCTCCCCCGCGCGTGCCGGTCAGTCCCTGGCCGGAGCGATCGTCGCGCACACGACGATGAAGCTGATGGGCATCGACGAGGTGACCGTCTGCCCCTGGGCACTGCGCGAAGGGGTGCTGTTGCGCTGTATCGAGGACGGCAGCTCCGACTGGTGGGACGCGTACGGTCTGCGGGCCCAGGAGGCCACGGCGCCGCTGCTGCTGCACCCCCTGCGCGAAACCACGGCGGCGCCCGTGCCCACCACCGCGTCCTCGGCCCGGCACCCAGGCTGACGGACAGCAGGCAGACAGCAGGCAGACAGCTGACAGTCGGCGCCCGGAGCCCTACGCCGTGGTGCGCGGAGTGCGCAGCCGGCCCTCCAGCTGGACCAGCAGGTCGCCGAGCAGAGCGGCGAGTTCACGCTGGTCGGTGCCGCCGAGTCCGGCCAGGACCGTCGTCTCGTACGAGAGCTGCGCGGGCAGGATGCCGTCGACGAGGGCGCGTCCCGCGTCCGTGAGGCGGACATGGGCGACGCGGCGGTCGCGGGTGTCGCCACGGCGCTCGACGAGGCCGCGCTCGGTCAGCTGCTTCAGCCGTTTGGTGACGGCGGCGCCGGAGGAGAAGGTCTCCCGGGCCAGTTCGCCGGGCGTCAGTTCCAGGCCCGTGCGGCGCAGCGCTCCGAGGAGGTCGAACTCGGGGCGCGTCAGTCCGGCGTGCCGCAGCGGCGAGTCCTCGGCCTGCTGGAGGAGCGCGGCACAGCGGTTGATGCGGCCGATGACCTCCATGGGCGCGGTGTCGAGGTCGGGACGGACCGCCTCCCACTGCCGGACCACCGCGGCGACCGTGTCTCCCGCGCCCGGCCGCCCGGCCGCGGCTTCCCCGCGTGACTCGCCACCAGGCCACTCGCCACCGGGGGCGTCGACGCCGACCGTTCCCCGTCCGTTCGCTGCCGTCATGCCTGTACGTCCTCCAGAAGGTGCGGTCCCTGCCCTCGTACCGTCGCCGCGAGCGTACGGTGTCCGGTCCGCTCGGCGAGCACCACCCGCTCCTGGGGCAGGGCGCGCTGCCACCATTCGCCGGCCGCCGCGTCGGCCGTGGCACGCAGCTCGACGAGCGCGGCGGCCAGCCGACGGCGGGCGGACTCCAGCGCGCCGGGGGCGGGGCGCTCGGCGGCGACGATCCGGGCCGCGTGCTCGCGAGCGTGCTCCACGGCGTCGAGGGCGTTCTCGATGTGGTCTCCGGCACGTCGGTTGGTGACGGCGACCGCGGCCACGAATCCGACGACCGCGCCGACCAGGGTGTCCACGACCCGGTCCGCCATCAGCGCGCCGGGCTCCTGGAAGCCCGTGAACTCGGTGATGAGCAGCGCCATCGGGGTCACACAGATACTGCCGAGCCAGTAGTTGCGGGTGATCAGGGCCTCCGCGCCGAAGTTGAGGGCGAGGCAGCACAGGACCAGGGCGGCCGGGCCGAGGTGGGCGAGCGGGGCGACGACCGCGAAGAGGAGGACGCCGACGACGTTGCCGACGACGCGTTGCACCCCTCGGCTCCAGGTCAGCGTGGTGTTCGCCTGGTAGAGCGAGGCAGCGGTGACCAGGGCCCAGTACGGCCGGCCGACGCCGAGCGCCAACGACACGTAACCGGCGAGGGCGCAGCCGAGCGCGGTGCGCAGGGCGAACGGGAGGAGGGGGCCGAGCCTGCTGCTCAGCTTCCGCTTCCCGGCGGCGAGTTCGATCTCCACGCCGAGCAGTTCGTCGGCGGCCTGCGCCGGCTCCAGGCGGGGTACGGGGCTCGTGCCGCGCAGGTCGCGGGCCCAGGAGTGCAGCCGGGCGGGGTCCGTGTCGGCCGGTGCGGCGAGCGCGACCTCGGCCCGTACGACGAGCCGTTCGAGGGCGCGGCGGGGCTCGGGGCGCGCTCCGGCGGCGAGGAGCGACTGCCAGGCGGCGTGCACGGTGGCGGACGCGGTGGCCCGGGCCCGTTCGTGACCGCTACCCGTACCGCTGTGCGCGCCACCGCCCGTACCGCTGCGCGTGCCGGTGGCGGACGCCTCGACGTACGCCTCGACGTACGCGGCGGTCGCGTTCAGCGCGCGGGCCGTGGCCCGGCGTTCCGGCCCGTGCGGGCGCAGCAGGCCCGGCGCCATGCCGACGAGCCAGGCCCAGGCGCCCGCCGCGGCGGCGAGGGCGAGGTGTCCGGGGACCTGGCCGAGGGTCTGGGGGGCGAAGAGGGACGCGGAGCTGATGAAGGTGAAGATCACCGGTCCGGGCGGACCGATGCGGGTCACGTCGGACATCGACTTGTGCGCGGCGGCGAGCAGCGCGCCGACCGCGACCAGGACCGCGGCGGACGACGTGAGCGACGCCGTGAGCAGTGCGACCGCGACCGAGGCGAGCATGCCGAGGACGACCCATGCCAGAGCACGGCCGCGGGCCGCGTAGGGCAGGTTGTGTGCGTAGAGCGCGCAGAGCGACCCGGCCATCGTGTAGAGGGCGAGGTCCAGCCGGCCGAGGGCCAGCAGCGTCAGGTTCGGCACGCCGACCGCGACGACCACACTCAGCGCGGGCTTGAACCAGATGTCGGAGGGGCGGTTGAGGCGCAGAACGCCGGCGAGCGGCAGTCGGCGGACGGGGGTGGGAGAGGGCGTGGGTCGGGCACTGCTCATGCCAAAAGGTTAGCAGGTGTTTTACTGGTAAATGATTTGGCGGACTCCGCTCACCCCCGGGCCCTCCCGCCCGCCTCCCGTTCCCCGCGCACTCCCGCACGCTCCCCCGCGTACACCCTTGCGCTCGCCCGCACCCGCTTGTGCTCCGCCGGGCCGGGGCATCACTTCGACCGAACTGTCCGACACCGTCGAGCGGGGAGGTACGCGGTGCACGGACCGGGATCGTCCGGCTGGCTGCTCGTCGCGCTGTGCGCGGCGACCGGGGCCTACTGCCTGCTGCGCATGCGCAGCGGGGTCGAGGAGCAGCGCCGTGCCGCGGGTGGCGAGGCCCTGATGGGCTTCGGCATGGCCGCGATGGCGGTGCCCGCGACGGTGCTCGCGCCGCCGCGCTGGGCCTGGGCCGCCTACGTGGCCGTGTTCGGGGCGGCCGCGCTGCGTTCCCTGTGGGCGGCGTGGCGCAGTGCCCATCATCTGCACCATCTGGTGGGCGCGTTCGCCATGGTCTACATGGCCGCGGTGATGGCGAGCGGGACACACTCCGGGGTACCCGTCCTCACCGGAGTGCTGCTCGGGTACTTCACGGCGTACGTGCTGTGGACGGGGACGCGGCTCGTTCCGGTCGCGGTCGGCGGAAACGCGGGAGGCGGCGGCGCCCCTCCGCCCGGCTGGGGCGACCGGCTGGAGCTGGCGCGGGCCTGCCGGCTCTCCATGGGCATCGGCATGCTCGCGATGCTTCTCGCACTCTGAGCCGGTTTGTCTCACGTTCCGGGCACGCGTCTGTGTCCCCCGAACCGGCTGTACGGAATCGTGGTCTGCGTCACTTGCCTCGGCGGACCGTATCCGGCGGCGCCGCCGCGCTCATAGGCTGCACCCATGATGGTCCCCGCGGCACTGCTGCTGCTCGGCGCCCTGGCCGCCGTTCTCGCTCCGCGGCTGCTCGCCCGGACGGACTGGCAGGACCGCGAACCGGTGGTCGCCCTGTGGGTGTGGCAGTGCGTCGTGATGGCCGTACTGCTCTGCTGCGCGCTGTCGATGACGCTCAGCGCGGCCGCCGCCTGGCAGGCCGTACGCGGCCATGTCTTCGCCCCCGCCCCGCACGCCGTGGTGCAGGCCTACGCGCCCGCCTCGGGCCCCTGGGCCGCGGCGACGGCGGTGACGCTCGCACTCGGCGGCATGTGGAGCGCGACCATGCTGGCCCGCGAGATCAGCCGGGCCAGGACCCGGCGCCGCCGGCGACGGGCCGAACTCCTCGACCGCGCCCCGCTGTTGCCCGGCGAGGAGCCGGGCGGCGAGCGGCTGGTCGTGCTGGAGGGCGAGCGCCCCGACGCCTGGTGGCTGCCCGGAGCCGCGCCCCAACTCGTCATCACCACAGCCGCGTTGCGCCGCCTCAAGGGCCAGCAGCTGGACGCCGTACTCGCCCATGAACAGGGACACGCACGCGCCCGGCACGACTGGCTGCTGCACTCCTCGGCCGCGCTGGCCACCGGTTTTCCCCAGGTTCCGGTGTTCGCGGCGTTCCGCGACGAGATGCACCGGCTGGTCGAACTCGCCGCCGACGACATGGCGTCGCGCCGCTTCGGGCGGCTGACGATCGCCCTCGCTCTGGTGGAACTCAACGAGGACAGCGGGGTGTTCGGCCCCTGCCCGACGCCGCAGGCCCATGTCCCGCAGCGGGTCCACCGGTTGCTCGCTCCGACGGACCGCCTCCCTCCTGTCCGCCGGCTGAAGCTCACCGCCGCCGCGGCGCTGGTGCCGGTGATCCCGCTCCTGGTGGCTTTCGGGCCGGGTCTGCGGGCGCTGGGATAACCGGATCCACCGCGCACCGGAAGCACCGGATTCATCCCCACCGGGCGCACCGGATCCACCCACGCCGGGAACACCGGGTTCGCCTCAGGGCCCACCGGTCGGCGAGGATCGCCGCATGCACTCTCCCGTCGACTCGCCACCCCACGCGACAGGCCCCGGAATCGCCCTGCGCGTCGCCGCGGCTCTCGCCCTTCCCACCGTGCTGCTGCTCGCCCTGGTCACGGTCTCCTGGGAGCCGCTCATGGCCCTCGACGGCGACATCGCCCGCACCACCCACCGTTGGGCGGTCGACGACCCGGATCTGACCCAGGCGTTCCGCATCCTCACGGACTGGGTGTGGGACCCCTGGGCGATGCGGGCCCTGATCACCGTCGCCGTGCTCTGGCTGGTGCTGCATCACGGAACATGGTGGCTGGCTCTATGGCTGACGACCACATGTGTGCTCGGCACACTGCTCCAGCAGGGGCTCAAGGCGGCGGTCGACCGCGAGCGTCCCGTCTGGTCCGACCCCGTGGACTCCGCCCACTACGCGGCCTTCCCCTCCGGGCACGCCATGACGGCCACGGTGGTGTGCGGCCTGCTGCTGTGGCTCCTCCACCTGTACGGCGCCGGGCGCGTCCTGTGGCGTATCGCGCTGGCGGTGTCGGTGGTGTCCGTCGTCGGCGTGGGGCTCACCCGGATCTGGCTGGGGGTGCACTGGCCGTCGGACGTGCTCGGCGGATGGCTCCTGGGTGCGGTGGCGGTGGCGCTCGCGGTGGTCTCGTACGGCAGGTTCCGGGGCGCGGGCGCGCTGCGCTGACACCCGGGCGGACCCCCGTCGCGCTTGCGGGCGCGCTGCGCTGACGCGCGGGCCGGCCCCCGTCGGCCTTGCAGGCCTGCGACCTCACAGGCCCGCGGGTGGTGTGGTCGGACTCCTCGCGCACCGCCCGGACCGTGCCGTGCCACCGCCCGCCCGGACCATGGCGCGGTCCGGGCGGGCGATCGGTCGGTCGGGCGGTCGGATCGGCAGTGCGTCAGGGAGTGATCCGCCACTGCTGGATGTAGCCCACGTCGATGGCCGCCACGTCACGCACCCGCAGCTTCCAGGTGCCGTCGACCGGCTGCGCCGAGGCGTTCACCGTGAAGGTCTGGTTCACGTTGTCGGCCGAACCCCCGCTGCGGTTCAGCAGCGAGTACACGGTCCCGTCCGGGCCCACCAGATCGACCGTCAGATCGCCCCGGTAGGTGTGGACGATGTTGACGTACACCTCCGTGGCGGCCGAGGCGTTGCCCGGGCGGCCGGTGATGGTGATGGGTGACTCGACCGCGGCACCGACGTCGGGGATGTCGACGCGGGTGCCGTTGGCGTAGATGAACGCCACCCGCCACTCGAAGGTGTCCGACACGGCCGAGCCCGTGCTGTCCGTGACCGTCACGGTCACGTCGCTGGTACCGGTGGTGGTCGGGACCCCGGAGATCAGTCCGCTGTCGCTCAGGGTCAGTCCGTCGGGCAGACCGGTGGCCTCGTAGGACAGGGTCGCGTCCGAGTTGGTGGTGTACGCGTCGAGCTGCAGGGACACCTCCTGGCCGACACCCGAGGTCTGGTCGTCGATCGGCGCGAGGTTGGTGCCGACCGCGATGCGGTCGCCGACGTTGATGCCCGCCCAGGCGGCGGCGACGGCGAGGTAGGTGTCGCTGTAGGCCCCGAAGAGGTCGGTCGCGGCCCGCAGGGTGGCGTCCCGGGCGCCCGCGTAGTTGGTCGACGAGGTCATGTACGTCGTCAGCGCGCGGTACCAGATGCTCGCCGCGTTCTCGATGCCGATGCCCGTCACGGGCACGTCGTCGTAGGTCGGGCTGTCGTAGGACACCCCGTTGACGGTCTTCGCTCCGCTGCCCTCGGACAGCAGGTAGAAGAGGTGGTTGGCCGGCCCGGAGGAGTAGTGGACGTCGATGCCGCCCAGCGACGCGTCCCAGTAGTCGCGGGAGGCGCCGTCCTGGGAGGGCTTGTCCATGTAGCGCAGCGGGGTGCCGTCACCGTTGATGTCGATCTTCTCGCCGACCAGGTAGTCGGGGACGTCCGCCTCCAGGTCGGAGTGGAACTCCACCGCGGCGGCGAAGATGTCCGACGTCGCCTCGTTGAGGCCGCCCGACTCCCCCGAGTACGTCAGGTTGGCGGTGGCGCTGGTGACGCCGTGGGACATCTCGTGGGCCGCCACGTCCAGCGAGGTCAGCGGACTGGCGTTGCCCGCGCCGTCGCCGTACGTCATGCAGAAGCAGGAGTCCTGCCAGAAGGCGTTGACGTAGCTGTTGCCGTAGTGGGCGCGGCTGTAGGCGGCCACGCCGTCGTTCCGGATGCCGTTGCGGCCGAAGGAGTCCTTGTAGTAGTCCCAGGTGGCCGCGGCGCCGTAGGCGACGTCCACGCCGGCGGTCTGCCGGTTGCTCTGCGTCCCGTCACCCCAGACATCGTTGTCATCGGTGAAGAGTGTGCCGGTGCCGGAGGTCCCCTGATTCAGGTCGTACGTACGCTGGTCGGCGCGGTCGCCGTCGACGAGCTGGAACGACGAACCGACCGCCGTGGAGCCGACCTCGACCGTGCCGTTGTACTGGCCGTGGCCCGTTCCGGTGTGCACGCCCTCGTACGTCTGGGCGACCTTCCCACTGGCCGCGTCGGTGACGACGTGCAGTTCGCTGGGGGTGCCGTCGTCCTGGACTCCCTCGACGACGGTGTCCCAGGCCAGGACCGGCGTGGACCCGGCGGCCCACACCACGAGCCGAGGCTTGCCTTCGACCTCGGACCGCTTCACGTCGGCCGCCTTGCCGACCGTCAGCGCCTTGTCGGCGGCGCGGGCCGCGGAGATCTTGGGCGTGGTGGTCGTGACCTCGATGGTGGCGCGGGTGGCCTTGGAGGTGGTGCTCCGGCCGTCCTTACGGTGCAGCACGAGGTCGCCGCCGAGGACCGGGAGCCCCGCGTACGTGCGCTCGTACCGGGTGTGTGTCGTGCCGTCGGCATCCTTGACGACGTCCTTGACGACGAGCTTCTCCCGGGAGCCGAGGCCGAGTTCCTTCGCCGTGTCACCGGACTTCGCGGTGGCGCTCTTGATGAGCGAGGTGCGCGCGGCGGGTGACAGGGTGGTCTGGGCGGCGCCGGCCCGCGGCGTGGCGACGATCTTCGAGGGGCCGGGGTCGGCGGGTGCGGCGGACACGGGTCCGCTCTGGACTCCGAGGGCGAGCAGCGAACTCGCGGTCGTGAGGGCCAGGGCTGCGGCGCGTCTGCGCCGGCGGGCGGAGCGGTGGTACCCGGACAATGTCTTCTCCTCCTGCGACGGCCGGCTCCTGGTGGGGGCCGGCGGTGAACGGGCCAACCGGGTAGGGCCGGCCCGAGACGGGGGGTGGTGCGGGAAGGAGCGCAGCACGAGGTGCACACGGAAGGCGCCCGAGAACTCGGCGGCGCGTGAGACGTGAGAGTGCGGGGAATGTGTGAGTGGGTCGTGGGGAGGCGTGAACGAAGGGTGAACGTTCGACAGCAGAGTGACATCAGGCACACAGGGTTGTCATGGATGCGCCAAGACAACGGCTTGAATTGACCATTGTTTGCTGGGAGTTCTTCGCCGGCGGCACGTGTTTTCGGCCGTTGCCGCGTGCTCGCGGGAGATCTCCCGGGAGATCCCGTGGCACCGGTCGAGGTGCCTCCCTCCCGCCCGGGTCCGTGCTCCCGCCGGCTGTCCCCGCACCGCGGATCGGCACTTCCCTCTCACACGGATCGCATGATGTACTCCACCGAAGTGATCGAACAGTCGGTCCGCCCCGTTCATCGGCTCGACGGAGTTGCCATGCCCAGCGGCCCTCAGCAGGTTCCACAGATCGTGACCGACAAGGCGCATCCCGCCCGCGTCTACGACTGGCTGCTCGGCGGCAAGGACAACTACCCGGTCGACGAGGCGGTGGGAGAGAAACTGCCGCCCGAGGCCAGGGACGGGGCGCGGCAGAACCGCCAGTTCATGCACCGTGCGGCCGCCTGGCTCGCCACCCAGGGCATCGACCAGTTCCTGGACATCGGGACGGGCATCCCCACCGAGCCCAACCTGCACCAGATCGTCCAGGGCATCGTGCCGTCGGCGAAGGTCGTCTACACCGACAACGACCCGATCGTGCTGCGGCACGCCGAGGCACTGCTGGTCAGCCATGCCGACGGAGTCACCGACTACATCGAGGCCGACGTACGGCAGCCGGAAGCGATCGTCGAGCACGCCCGGCACGTCCTGGACTTCTCCCGCCCGATCGCGCTGTCGCTGATCGCGCTGATGCACTTCCTCCCCGATGACCAGGACGCCCGGGCCATCGTCCGGGCCCTGGTCGCCACGCTGCCGCCGGGCAGCTATCTGGTGCTGTCGCACGCCTCGTCCGACGTGTATCCGGAACTTTCCGCGCAGGTCACCGCCGAGTACGCGAAGGGCGGCATCCAACTCGGCTTCCGCACCCGCGCCGGGGTGGAGCGCTTCTTCGACGGGCTCGAACTCGTACCGCCCGGCCTGGTGACGGCGACGGAGTGGGGTGCCCCGGACGAGGTGCTCGCGGTCGAAGGAAGCGGCATCTACGCGGGCGTGGCCCGCATTTCGTGAACCGCGGGGGCCTTCGGGCATGGCATGGGCCGGGCCGACGGTCGCCGGAGGCCGGCAGCGCCGCCGCCGGCCGGTCCGTGGCAATTGGCACCGGCCGCCACGTCTGACGCAGGAGTCCCAGGGGCAAGCCATACGGGATTGAGCCGCTGCGGTTTCGGCAGTTCCACCTGCGCCGGGGCCGTACAACCCCGGAGGGACCTCCATGCACCCTTTCCGTACAACCTCACTGCGGCGCGCCGCGGTGGCCCTGGCCCTGACACTCGTGGCGTCCGGGTCGGCGGTCTCCGCCACCACGGCCGCCACCCCGGCCGCCACGACGGCCTCCACCCCGGCGTCCGCCTCGGGCGGTCAGTCCTCGGCGGGAGCGACGAAGCGGGCATGGTTCACGTCCTGGGCCCAGTCCCAGCAGGATCTCGCCCCGACTCCCCTGCGCGACCAGTCCGTTCGCATGATCACGCATCTCAGTCAGGGCGGCGGGGCGCTGCGGTTCCGGATCCAGAACACGTTCGGCACGACCCCGCTGACCGTCGACGCCGCGACCGTCGGCCGAAGCGGCCAGGGCGGCGCGGCGATCGAGGGCGACATCCGTACCGTCACCTTCGACGGCCGGCCCGAGGTCGTCGTCCCGCCCGGCGGGGAGGTGTGGAGCGACGCCGCCGCGTTGCAGACCCGCGCGCAGGACGACATCGCCGTCTCCCTGTCCGTGTCCGGCACGGTCACCCCCGGAAGACACACCGGTGCCTTCCGCTCCAACTACCTCACCGCGCCCGGCTCGGGCGACCACACCTCGGAGGCGAGCGGCTCCGCCTACACGCAGACGGTCGGCTCCACGTATCTGGTCAGCGCCGTCGACGTCCACAACCCGGCCCTCAAGGGCACGATCGTCGCGTTCGGGAGCTCGGTGGTCGACGGGACCGGCAGCGACAACTGCGGGCCCGGTTGTACGCCGGACGGCACCGACCACCGCTGGACGGACGACGTCGCCCGCCGCATCACCGCCGAACTTCCGGGCACCCGGCAGCTCGCGGTCGCCAACGCGGGCATAGGCGGCACGACGAGCTCCGCCGCCTGCCCGCGCAACCCCGCCGGGATACGGGGCCTCGACGCGGCGTCCCGGCTGGACCGTGACGTGCTCGACCTGCACGGGGTGACCGGGGTCCTCTACTACTACGGCACGAACGACCTCGCCAACGGCTGCGACGCCGCGCAGATCCTGAGCAGCTACGACGAGGTGTTCCAGCGCCTGCGCGCCGCCGGCGTCAAGGTCTATGTCACGCCCATCACCTCGCGTCCCGGCTACACCGACCAGAACAACCTCGACCGCCACGCCGTCGGCACGCACGTCAAGAAGCGGAACAACTGCGACGGAACCTGCGACGGCGTCATGGACTTCGACCAGGTGCTCAAGGACCCGCTGAAGCCCAACGGCATCAACCCGGCCTACGACACCGGCGACGGGATCCACGTCAACATCGCCGGCCAGCGGGCACTGGCCGACTTCGTCCCCCTGCCGATGCTCCTCTCCTCGACCGCGCGCCGCTGACACCGCTCACACTCACACTCACTGCTCACACCGCTGTCACCGCTGACACCGCTGACACCGCCGGCTGACAGCACGGCGTCCGCGCCGCGCGGGGTGCCGGATCATGAGTGGGTGAGAATCGGGGGGTGACCGTGCCACCTGAAACCTCACCCCCGTCGGGACAGACCCCGTGCGGCGAGGACGCCCGCAGCCCCCTGCGCGTCTTCCTGCAGACGGAGACCGGCAGTGCCGCGGTACTGCTCGCCGGCGCACTCGCCGCCCTCGTCTGGGCCAACGTCGCCGCCGACTCCTACGAGACGCTGTGGGGCACCGAGTTGTCGGTCCGCATCGGCTCGGGCTCGGTGTCACTGGACCTGCGTGAGTGGCTGAACAGCGGGCTGATGACGCTGTTCTTCCTCGTCGTCGGCCTGGAGGCACGCCGCGAGTTCGACATGGGTGAGCTGCGCGAACGCCGGCGGATCACCCTGCCGCTGCTCGCCGGGCTCAGCGGCATGCTCGTACCCGTCGCGATCTACCTGGCCGTCAACGCGGGCGAGGACTCCGTCCATGGCTGGGGTGCCGCCATGTCCACGGACACGGCCTTCGCCCTGGGCATGCTCGCCGTCTTCGGGACGCGGCTGCCCAACAGCCTGCGGGTCTTCATCCTCACCGTCGCCGTCGTCGACGACTTCCTGGCCCTGGCCGTCATCGCCTTCGCGTACAGCGGAGCCGTCGCCCTGCCCGCGCTGCTGACCGCGCTCTGCCTCTTCGGCCTCGTCCTGCTGCTGCGACGCACCATCGGAATGCGCCTCCCCTCCCTGTACGGGGTGCTGGGCGCGGCGATCTGGGTGGCGCTCCTGAAGTCGGGAGTGGACCCGGTGGTGACCGGCCTCGCGATGGGTCTGCTGACCTACGCCCGCCCGGCGGAGCGCCAGGACCTGGAACAGGCCAGTCGGGTGTTCCGGCGCTTCCGCGAGCAGCCGACCCCCGAACTGGAACGCACCGTACGACGTCAGATCGCCTCGACGCTCTCCCCCAACGACCGGCTCCAGCGCATGCTCCATCCCTGGACGAGCTACGTCATCGTGCCGCTGTTCGCCCTCGCCAACGCCGGCATTACGCTCAGCGGGAGCCAGCTGTCCCACGCCTTCACCTCACCGGTCACGCTCGGCATCCTGCTCGGTTACGTGCTCGGCAAGCCGCTCGGCATCATCGGCGCCACCTGGCTCACCACACGCATCAGCGCGGGGCGGCTGCACCCGCCGGTCGGCTGGGGCGCCATCACCGCGGGCGGCACCCTGGCGGGGGTGGGCTTCACCGTGTCCCTGCTGATCGCCACTCTCGCCTTCGACGGCGACCGGCTGGAACAGGCGAAGATCGGCGTCCTGGCCGCCGTACTCTGCTCGTTCCTCCTCACCTGGCTGGTCACCGGGTTGATCAGCGCCCTGTCCGGGACCTCCCGTGCCCGCGCCCTCCTCGGCACCGGCCAGAGCATCGTCGACCTGAGCGACCCCGTCGACATGGACCGCGACCACGTACGCGGCCCGCTGGACGCGCCGGTGACCCTCCTGGAGTACGGGGACTTCGAGTGCCCCTACTGCGGGCTGGCCGAGCCGGTGGTGCGCGAACTGCTCGCCGACTTCGGCGATGTGCGCTACGTGTGGCGGCACCTGCCGCTCACCGACGTGCACCCCGGTGCGCAGCTCGCGGCGGAGGCCGCCGAGGCCGCGGCCCACCAGGACCGCTACTGGGAGATGCACGAGCAGATGATGTCGCACCAAGGGGATCTGCGGCCGAAGGACCTGCTGCGCCATGCCGAGGAGATCGGTCTCGACATCGACCGCTTCCGCGCCGACCTCCGAGCCGGCGCGGGCGCCGCACGGGTCGCCGCCGACGTGGAGTCCGCCGACCTCAGCGGGGTGTCCGGCACTCCCACGTTCTTCGTCAACGGCCGTCGCCACCACGGCGCCTACGACATCGCCACCCTGTCCGCGGCGGTACGCGCCGCGCGGGCCCGGGCCGCTCTCACGGGGACGGCTCAGCAGACCTGACGCCAGACGTGCGACAGAACAACCCCGGGTGCGGCAGCCTTCTCAGAGAGCGCGCAGGCCCCGGTCGGCGAAGGCGATCAGCCACTCGAAGCTCTCGTCGATGTCGGCGCTCCACTGGAAGCCGTTGGCCGCCTGCAACGTGGCGAAGCCGTGGCAGAGGCTGCGGAGCATACGCAGGGCGTGGTCCAGGTCGGACTCCGCGATCTCGTAGCCGCGCAGGACCGCCGTGAAAGCGCCGAGCACCCGCATGCCCTCGGTGGCCAGCGGATCGTCCGGGCCGGAGGGTTCCACGCCGATCGTCGCGGCGTACCGGCCGGGGTGCTCCACGACGAAGGTGCGGAAGGCGCGCGCCGCGGCCGCCAGGGCGTCGCGGCCCGCGTACCCCTGGACCGCGCCGCCGACGGCGTCGGCCGCCTCGCGCAACGCCAGGACCGCGATGCGCCGGTTGAGGTCTTCCTGACCGCTCACGTGCTTGTACAGGGAAGGGGTACGCACGCCCACCCGCTCGGCCAGCAGGCCCATGGTCAGGTTGGTGAGGCCCACCTCGTCGGCGAGGGCGGCCCCGGCCGCGACCACGGCCGCCGGGTCCAGGCCGGCCCTAGGCACGAGCGGCGTCCGACCGGAGGAAGGCGAGCACGAGCGAAACCACCTGGTCGGGGAACTGGTGGTGCGGGTAGTGCCCGGCCCCCTCGATCATCTTGAGGTGGCCGAGGCCGGACGGCAGGGCATCGACGACCGCCGACCCCTCGGCGCCCGGGTCGGTCCAGTCGGGGTCGAGCGTGCCCATGACGACCAGGACCGGGCAGCGGACGTTGCCGAGCTGCGCGCCGGCGTCGACAGGGGCGCTGCGGCCCATGCCCTGCAGGGCTTTCATCCGGCCCGGCTCGCGCAGCAGGGAGTCGATGCGGCCGAGCCGCTCGGCCCAGTCGGCCGGCTTCACGCCGGGGTAGGCCACGTCGAGGTAGGAGCGCCAGAGCGGCACACTGCCGAACACGCCCGCGCCGAGCAGCCGCAGCATGCCCTGCCGGAAACGCTTCACCCGCAGGTCGCCGAGGCGGACCGACTGCTTGCGGGTGAACGGCGCCAACTCGACGACCGCGGTGATCAGTTCTGGCTCCAGCGCGGCGGCGACGGTGGCGGCGCCGCCGGAGATCGAGTGGCCGACGAGTACGGCCGGGCCGCCCAGGTGGCGGATCACGGCGAGCAGGTCGCCGGCGATGGCGGTACGGCTCCAGGCCGGCCAGTCGACACTGGACTCGCCGCAACCGCGCAGGTCGACCGCGGCGACCCGATAGCCGGCCGCCACCAGCGGCGGGATCACCGCGCGGTAGGCGGCGCGGCTGTCGCCCATGCCGTGGGAGAGCACGATCAGCGGGCCGGACCCCGCCACCTCGTAAGCGATCGTGCCACCGTCGACGGGAAGGTACTCGGTCATGGTGTCTCCGTAAGTTGTCAGGTGGCCCGGGGGCTCATCGCGTGATGGCTAATCGTGTTAGCTAAAAGCTAATCGGATTAGCCAAGCCTGTCAATGGCGACGCGGCGCCCATGACACGGGCGAGAGCCGATCGGAACGGGAGTCGATCGGAACGGGAGCTGATCGGAGCGGGAGTTGATCAGAAAGGGAGTGACACGGCGTCATCGGCGTGGTTACGATGCGAGGGATGAAGAACTTCTCCTTTTCCGGATTGGGGGCCTCATTCGCGCAAGGTGAGTGCTGATGGCACATCACTTCGCGAACGAGATTCCGCCCCACCTGTTGATGTGGCAGCGCGTACGTGAGTACGCCGTACCACCGTCCATGATCGAGAACGCGACCGCACGACGTGCGGTCGGTGACTGGGCGGGGGCCTGCGCCGCCGCCCGTGTCTACGTCGATCTCGATCTGCGCGCCGTGCGCCATGAGCACGGCACCGATGTCGTCACCCGGCTCCGTGCGGATCTGCGTCGGCTGGCGCCGGATCTGCTCCGCTGGCACATGCCCCGGATCGCCCCGGACGGACGACTCCGGCCCGGGCTCACCGTCTCGCTGGCCCGTTACCGCGGTTCCGGTGGTACGCCGCTGCACCTGGTGGTGCGGACGCCACCGGCCCGGGCCGACGCCGGACAGCACATGTCCTTGGCTCTGTGGGCGGGTTCCGGGACCACCACCGGCGTTCTCGGGCACCACCCGCATCCGCATCCCGACCGGCGTTTCCGGCTGGACCTGCACCGGCGTCTCTGGGACGCCGGGCGGAGCCGCGAACCGGCGGCGCGGCGCGGTGCGGAGGAAGCACGTGCCCTGTCGCCGTCCGACCAGGATTGCCAGGATTCCCCCTGGGCAGTGGGCAGTTGGGCGGCCGAGGCGGAGTTGCTGTTGCGGGCCGAGGGGCTGCCTCGCGGGGCCTTCACCGTGCGGCTCGGTGCGCGCAGGCACGCCGTGCTCGAACTCGTCGCGCCCGACGACAGCCATGTCCCGACGGTCCGGCCACTGCCCGAGGGCACGCTGCCGCCATGGGAGGTCGCGGCGCTTCCGGTGCTGCCGGAGGTGGCGGCCCGGGTCCTGCCGGATCTGGAGCTGCTGCGACGGGGACTCGTCTCCGCCGAGCGGCTGCATCCACTGGTCGCCTCGGCACTGGCGGCGGCCGGCTCGGCACCGGTGGGCGGTCCCGTCCCCGAGCCCGGTGATCCGCACCGCGTGGAGTGCCGGGGCGAACTCCACCGGATCGCACTGCGGGACGGGGTGCTGACGGCCGTCGATCACGACCCCGCCCAACTGCGGCGGGAAGAACTGCTCGTGGCGCTCGGCGGTCCCGCGCTGCCCTGTCTGCGGGCGATCGACGCGGTGCACCGCGATCCGGAGGCGCTGCCCGCGGTCCGTGAGCGGCTCCGCCACGGTGACGTCGCCGGGGCACTGGCCGTGGTCGAAGGGCTGCTCGGTCCTGGTGCGATCCTGCGCGACGGGCCGCTCCGCACGGAACTGGAGTCGGCCGCGGCCCGCCGCGTCGACCACGGGCTCTTCCGCTCGGGGCTGGTCGCCGCGCACCCCGCCGCCGGTGCGGCAGCCGACGAGGACGTCTCGGGCGAGGGGCGAGCGAAGGCGGGCCATCGTCCACGGCTCGACCGTCGTACGCCGTTCCCGGTGCGCCGCAAGCTGAGCAGCCGGTCCCGTCCCCGCACCAGTCTGGCCTCGTGACCGGCGACTCCGCCGAAGTCCCTTTTCCCCGCGACGCATTTTCCGCTGCGGCACGTTCCGCACCGCGCACCCCCATGACACCGGGACGGTTTTCCCGTTCCCCGATCCCCCTCCAGGTGATGCCCATGACCACCAGCACCCTCCTGCCCGCCTCCGCCTCCGCCACCACCACCGCTGCTCCCGTTCCGGCTCCGGCCGACGGCACACCCGTACCCGTATCCATGCCCGTATCCGTGCCCGTACCCGTCCGCGCGTCGGGAACGGACGCGCACCTCGCCCTCGCCGACGACCTCCTGGCGCTCCTGCGGGATACCACCACCGAGCCGCGCCCCGACGAGCAGTTGGAAGCGCTCACCCTGGCCGTGGCGGCGGACCTGCCCGTACTCCTCTGGGGCGAGCCGGGCATCGGCAAGACCGCGGCCCTGACCCAGCTCGCCACCTCTCTCGACCTGCCGCTGACCACCGTGATCGCCAGTGTCCATGAGCCGTCCGACTTCTCCGGGCTGCCCGTCGTGGGCGAGGACCCCGCGGTGCAGGGTGTACCGATGGCACCGCCGCAGTGGGCCGTGGAACTCGTACGAGCCGGGCGCGGGCTGCTCTTCCTGGACGAACTGTCCACCGCCACCCCGGCCGTTCAGGCCGCACTGCTCCGGGTCGTCCTGGAACGGCGGGTCGGTGCGCTGCAACTGCCCCCGGGCGTACGGATCGTGGCAGCCGCCAACCCGCGTGCTTCGGCGGCCGACGGATGGGAGCTGAGCCCACCGCTGGCCAACCGGTTCGTGCACCTGTACTGGGTGCACGACCAGGAGGTGGTGGTGCGCGGACTCGGCGGCGTCTGGCCGAGGGCGGAGCTGCCCCGTCTTGTGCCGGAGCGGCTGCCGGAGGCGGTGGCCTTCTCCCGGCGTGTGGTCTGCGGTTTCCTGGCTGCCCGGCCCACGCTGATCCACCGGTTGCCGAGCACCGAGACGCGGCGCGGCGGCGCCTGGCCCTCGCCGAGGAGCTGGGACGCCGCGTTGACGCTGCTTGCCTTCGGCACGGCGGCCGCGGTCTCCCGCGAGGTGCTGGCCCTGCTGGTACGGGGCGCGGTGGGCGACGGGCCGGGGCTGGAACTCCTCGCCCACCTCGACCGGATGGACCTGCCGGACCCGGAGACGCTGCTGGCCGACCCGGCCGCCGCCGAGCTGCCGGAACGGGGTGACCTGCGGCAGGCGGCGCTGGAGGCGGTGGTGGCCGTCATCGGCGCACGGCCGGAACGGGAGCGCTGGGAGGCGGGCTGGGCCGTGCTGGTCCGGGCGCTGGAGACCGGCACCGCGGACCTGCTGGTCGCCCCGGCGACGGCACTGGCCGCGCTGCGGCGCGACGACTGGGAGGTGCCGGAGACGATGGAGCGGCTGGCCGGGGTGATCGGTCTCGCCCGGCAGGCGGACCGGTCGGTGGGACGGGTCACGGCGGCCGAGGCCGCCCGACGTGCGGCGGGGGCGCGCCGATGACGGGGGCCGCGAAGCGCCCGGCGCCGCACCCGCTGCCACGCCCACTGCCGCGTCCGGTGCCCCGGCCCGCGCCGCCGCGCCCGGTGCGGGCCACCGTGCCGAAGCCGCTGGACATGGAGAAGTTGCTGGCCGCCCGGCTGCACGCGGTGAAGGTACGTCCCTACCTGGCCGGCGCGCTCTTCGCCCTGCACGTGGTGGAGGACCGGTCGGTGCCGACGATGGCGGTGGACGCGCACTGGCGTTGCTATGTCTCGCCCGGGTTCGTGGCACGCATGCCGGTGGAGGAACTGGCGGGCGTGTGGGTGCACGAGGTCTCC
This sequence comes from Streptomyces aurantiacus, assembly GCF_001418335.1. Taxonomy (GTDB): domain Bacteria; phylum Actinomycetota; class Actinomycetes; order Streptomycetales; family Streptomycetaceae; genus Streptomyces; species Streptomyces aurantiacus. Next base: position 20,830 of record NZ_LIPP01000167.1, read on the forward strand.
CATCTGCTGCGGGACCACCACGGGCGGGGCGAGCGGTACGCGCGGCAGCACGAGGAGCACGGGCCGGGCGGGCGAAGCGGGACGGGGGTCCCCGCAGCCGATGGTTTGGGGAGGCTGCGGCGGAACATCGCCGCGGACTTCGAGATCAACGACGACATCTACGGGGACGGTCTGCCCCGGCCTTCCGGAGCGGTGCTCCCGTCCCTGCTGGGGCTGCCCGAGGGGCTGCTGATGGAGGAGTACCTGCGAAGGGCGTCGCTGTCCGGACTCGCCGCGGACCTGGCCTGGCTGGACTGCGGCAGCGGCGCCGACGGGCAGGACCGGTCCTGGGAACTGGGCCCCGACGGGGCGCACGGGTTGAGCAGGCAGCAGCGGGACGCGGTGCGCTTCCGGGTCGCGGAGGGCATCAAGGGCCGGCCGGGCGACGCGCCGGAGGGCTGGCGCCGCTGGGCGGACGAGGCGTTCCAATCGCCGCAGCCCTGGCGGCAGTTGCTGGGGGCGGCGGTCCGCTCGGCGGCGGGTGCGCCGGGCGCGGGCGAGAACCACAGCTACCGGCGCCCGTCCCGGCGCTCGGCCGGTGTCCCCGGTGTGATCCTGCCGAGCCTGCGGCGTACGCCGCCCAGGGTCTGCGTCGTCATCGACACCTCCGGGTCGGTGAGCGACGCCGAACTGGGCAGCGCACTGCTGGAGGTGGCGGCGATCTCGCGGGCGGTGGGCGGGCGGCGCGACCTGGTCTCGGTGATCTCCTGCGACGCGGCGGCCGGGGTCGCCGTGCCGCTCTGCCGCGCCGAGAACATCGAACTGGTCGGCGGCGGGGGCACGGACCTGCGCTCCGGTTTCGCCCGGGCGCTCCGTTCCCAGCCGCGTCCCGACGTGGTCGTCGCTCTCACGGACGGTCAGACGCCGTGGCCGTCGGTGCCACCGCCCTGCCGTACGGTCGTCGGCCTCTTCCCCCGCTCCGCCCACGGCGCGAACGAGGAGGACCCCGACTACGTACCGGACACTCCGCCGTCCTGGGCCCGGGTCGTCACGATCGGCTGAGTCGGTCAGGTCGGTCAGGTCGGGCGAGAGCTACGGGAGCGGGCCCGCACCGCGCAGGAACTGTTCGACCGCGGTCTCCACGAGTCCGTCGAGCAGCTCCGGTCTGACGATGTTGCCGTTGATGATCGAGGCGATGCCCTGGAGGGTCGCGAACAGGACGATCCCGATCCGCTCGGGCGCGCATTCACCTGTGATCACGACCGCCGCGCACCCCGGTATGGCGGCCACGAACCTGCTGCGGCCCGACGGCCGACGGCGCGGGGTCCACCGCGTACAGAAGGCGGCGGCCGGGCTTCTCGCGCAGAGCGACGACGACGGCGCGTTGCCGACGCTGTACGCGGCCGTGGCGAACATCCCGGGCGACAGCTACGCGGGGCCGGGCGGTTTCCTGGAGGGACGCGGCGCGCCGAAGCTGGTCGGCCGCTCGGCCGGGGCGCGGGACGCCGAGGTGGCACAGCGATTGTGGGAGGCCTCCGAAGAACTGACGGGAGTCGCCTCCCCCCGCTCACCGCAGACCGCCTGACGAGTGTCCGTCGACCACCCCCCGGTGGTTTCGCCCGTCTCTCAGAGGTATCAGTGGACGGTTCGTGAGTCCGTGAGTGGTTCTGGTGTCGCCTGATGGTGTGGGCGAAGCCGGAACGTTCCGGGTCCGGTGCCGGAGGCCATCACCTGCACGACCATTACCGGTCTGCCCACCGAAAGCCCGTGACATCTGCCAGGCCCTCGACTTCGAGCTCCCGGTGACCTGATTACGGGACAGCCCTTAGCCTGCTGACCTGTCTGTCTCAGGAGCCTGATCCCCGGCGCGACCGGGGTTGGGTGAGCTCTGGGGTGCTGTCCAACTGGCGAGGAGTTTGAGGCGGTCCTCCGAGTCGGTGCCCGGCTCGGCCGTGTAGATGATCAGGTCGTGGACGGCCCGTTGCGGCAGGGGCAGGTCCAGGGAGCGGAAGGTCATCTCCACACGGCCGACTTCGGGATGATCCAGCCGCTTGGTGCCTTCGTGCCGGATTCGGACGTCGTGACTGGCCCACATGGTGCGGAAGTCGGGGCTGAGCGTGGAAAGTTCTCCGACGAGCTCGCGCAGGGCCCGGTCGTGAGGTTCGCGTCCGGCTTCGGCGCGGAGCACTGCGACCGTGGCCCTGGCGCCTTCCTCCCAGTCGACGAAGAAGTCGGAGGAGCCGGGGTCGAGGAAGAAGTAACGGGGGAAATTGGCGCAGCCCCGGCCGCCGATGGTGTCGCTGTCGAACATCGGTGAGTACAGGGCCCTGCACAGCGCGTTGCTCGCGACGATGTCCAGACGGCCGTTGCGTACGAAGGCGGGGGCCATCGTCATGGAGTCCACCATCCATTGGACGGGAGACGGGATCCTGACGTCCTTGCGCCGGGGCGACCTGCGGCGGACGGGGCGAGCCGCTGTGGCCAGATGGAGCAGGTAGGCGCGCTCGTGCTCATCGAGGAGCAAGGCCCGCGCGACCGCTTCCAGCACGTCCTCGGAGACACCACTGATGTGGCCCTTCTCCAGCCGCGTGTACCACTCGGTGCTCACGCCGGCCAGGGCCGCGACCTCCTCGCGCCGTAGTCCAGGAACCCGTCGGCGTCGGCCGGTGGGCAGCCCGACCCGCTCCGGGGCGAGCTTGGCCCGTCGGCTGATGAGAAAGTCGCGGATGTCCGAGCGGTTGTCGGTGGGATCACCGGTGCGGTTGTCAGACGGAATCTCCATTCGTCCACGGTACCCATGGTCCGGCCGGTAGGGAGGCTGCGTTTATACCCCCCATAAACGCGACCTTGCCCGCCTTCGACGGCGCCGGTTGTGTGGGGTCGGCGGAGCGGAACGGCACTCCTTCATCACGGGCCGCCGTCCGCCATCCGCCGTCTCCCATCCCCTATCCACAGCTCAGGGAGCATGACCATGGCCAGCAAGACCGTACTGATCACCGGCGCGACCAGCGGTATCGGCGCCCACACCGCGCGACTGCTCCTCGACCGCGGCCACCGGGTGGCGGTCACCGGCCGCGACAAGAGCAAACTGGAGACTTTCCTCGACGAGGCCGGCCACCCCGACCGGTTGCTGGGTCTGGTCGCGGACGCGGCGGACTGGCAGGCCACCGAGTCGGTCGTGACCCGCACCGTCGAGCACTTCGGTGCCCTTGACGCGGCGGTGGCCAACGCCGGATTCATGTCCGGCGACTCCATCGGGGCCGGCGACCCGACGTCGTGGGCGCCGATGGTTCTCACCAACGTCCTCGGCCCCGCCCTGCTGGCCCATGCCGCCCTGCCCCACCTTGAGGCCACCGGCGGACGGCTGGTACTCATCGGCAGCGTCGCCGGGCTGAAGAACTCTCCCGGCAACCTCTACTCGGCCACCAAGTGGGCCACCACCGGACTCGCCGAGAACCTGCGCCTGCACGCCACGACCCGCGGCATCGGTGTCACTCTCGTCAACCCCGGCATGATCGACACCCCGTTCTGGCAAGGCGCCGACGTTCCCCCCTTCGCCCTGTCTCCCCAGCCCATCGCCGAGGCCATCCGCTTCGCCCTCGACCAGCCGGCAGGCGTCGACCTCAACACCCTGACCGTCCGGCCCATGGGCCAGCCCGTCTGACCACGCCCGGCTGCCGGAGGGCTCGGCAGGGCAGGGCGGTGTATCTGCATCAATTCACGAACCGACCACTCAGAGGTAGGTGACACCTGTCAGGGTCTCGGCCGCGGACCACAGGCGCTGCCCGGTGGCGGGTGCGGCGGCCTCGGCGCTGGGGCGGACCTCGGTGACATGACCGCGGACCTCCCAGCGGCCGGACGGTCCGAAGAACTGTCCCCCGCGAACGCCGGGGTCGGTCGCGGCGAAGAGCTGGGGCTCCGCCCCCCGTTCGGCCGGCTGGGTGACCAGCAGGCCGGCGCGTGCCGCGACCCGGCCCATGCGGCCACGGTGCTCCCAGGCCCGTGGCGTGAGGTTGGACCTGGAGAGCCCGGGGTGGGCGAGAACACTGGTGACCGGTGAACCGGCGGCGCGCAGCCTGCGGTCGAGTTCGAGCCCGAAGACAGTGGTCGCGAGCTTGGAGCTGCCGTATGCGCGGCTCGCGTCGTAGGTGCGACGTGACATGAGGTCGTCGAAGTCGAGGTGGGCGTTCTTGTGAGTGATCGAGCTGAGGCCGACCACCCTCGGGGCGTCGGCCCGGCCGAGTGCGTCGAGCAGCAGGCCGGTCAGCGCGAAGTGGCCGAGCATGTTGGTGCCGAGGTGCAGTTCGAACCCGTCGGACGTGGTGTGCGCAGGGCCGAGCAGTACCAGTCCGGCGTTGTTGATCAGCAGGTCGATCGCCGGGAACTCGGCGGTCAGCGCTTTCGCGAACGCCCGCACCGACGACAGCGAGGCCAGGTCCAGCTCGCGCACCACGGCGGATGCGGAGGGCACCGCGTCCCGGATGAGGGCGACGGCCCGCGCGCCGGCCGCGGTGTCGCGCACGGCGAGCACGACCTGCGCCCCGTGCCGGGCCAGTTCGGTCGCGGTGACCAGGCCGAGGCCGGAGTTCGCACCGGTCACGACGGCGACCCTGCCGTGCTGGTCGGGGATCTGTCGGGCGCTCCATGCGGCCATGGTGATGCTCCTGGGAAGGTGTCGGGGCGGTCGGAACGGTCGGAACGCTCGGCACGATCGTGATGGTCGGAACGTGTCGAGGACCGTTCGACGACGACGTTAGGAACCGTTGGGCGCTTCTCCGTCGTACACCGTTGCCTGGGAATGGCAGACCTACCTTCGGGCGGCGGCCGAGGCGCACACTGTCGGCATGGGCACCGATCATCCGTACGCACGAGAACTGGGCGACTTCCTCCGTGCCCGGCGCAGCCGGCTGCGCCCGCAGGACGTCGGGCTGGAACCGGGCGGGCGGCGCAAGGTGACCGGCCTGCGCCGCGAGGAGATCGCCCTGCTGGCCGGGCTGAGCACCGACTACTACCAACGCCTGGAGCAGGGCCGCGAGGTACGGCCGTCCGACGACGCTCTCGACGCGATCGCCTCCGCGCTGGACCTGGACGAGCAGGAACGCAGGCACCTCTTCGGCCTCGCCCGCGCGGCACGACGCCCCGCGCCCGTCCGCACCCGCCGCGGGCCCGAACGGGTGCCCGACAGCACTCGGCGGCTGCTGCAGGTCATGGCCACCCCCGCGCTGGTGATCGGCCGACACCTCGATGTGCTCGCCTGGAACCCGCTGGCCGAAGCCCTGCTGGGCGACCCCACCACCGTGCCCCGGGCGGAACGCAATCTGATCGTCCTGCTGTTCCGGGATCCCGAGTCCCGTCTGCGCTGCGCGGACTGGGAAGGCCTCGCCCTTGAGTACATCGGCATGCTGCGCGCCGCCGTCGCCGACGACCCGAGCCATCCGCGCGCCACGAAACTCATCGGCGAACTCAGCATCCACAGCACCGACTTCCGGCGTCTGTGGGCCCGCCACGACGTCCGGGAAACCGTCCACGGAACCAAACTCTTCCGGCACCCCGAGGTCGGCGGGATCACCCTCGACTGGGACAGCTACCCGCTGCCCGGCAGCCCGGGCCCCGTCCTCCTCGTCTACACGGCCGAACCGGGCAGCGCGGACGCCGAACGCCTTCAGCTCCTCGCGTCCCTGCACGCGAGCCGTGACCGCGATCGCGGCACCCACGCCATCGCCCATGCCATCACCGACGCCGATGCCGATGCCGACAGAGGGCAACTCCCGTCCCGCAAAGGGTGACGTGGACCCGTAACCCTTCGCCGCAGGCCCTGCCGGTCCCCGGTGCCGATCGGGCCGCCACCGCCCCCGTCACCCGCCGGCCACAAGGGCCGGGCCGGCCGTGGCGTGGCCTTCCCGTCCACCCGGGACGATCCCCCGCGTCGCCCCGAGCGGACGGTGGTCCGGAAGAGGCTCCCGCAGGAGACCTGGTCCGGGCTCACTGAGTATTGTTGGCTGGCAGCCAGTCAACCCAGGAGTACATAGGATGTCCCCTCGCAGCCCATCGGTCAATGAAGAATTGCGGCGGCGTTCCCGCGAGAGGCTTCTCCAGGCGGCGCTGGAGCTCGTCAGCGAGCGGGGGTACGACGCCACGACGCTGGGCGACATCGCGGACCGCGCGGGCTCCGCCCGGGGTCTCGTCTCGTACTACTTCCCCGGCAAGCGTCTGCTCGTCCAGTCCGCCGTGCACCGGCTGATGCACCGTACGCTGGAGGAGGCGCTGGAGCGCGAGCCGCGTACCGACGACGGCCGGGAGCGGATGGCGCGGGCCATCGACGCGGTGCTGGGCCTCGCGCGTGACCACCCCGTGGTGATGCGCCAGCACATGGCGGGCATCCTCCAGGGCGAGGGGTTCAAGCAGTGTCCGGAGCAGCGCCGCCTGGCCGAACTGCTCAGCGACACCATGGCCCGTTACGGCTCGCCGGACACCGTCGCCGACTACCCCATGCTGCGGGCACTGCTGATGGGCTCGGTGTACGCGGCTCTGGTACCCGGGGTCCCGATGCCGGTACCGGTACTTCGGGCCGAGTTGTTCCGGCGCTACGGGCTCGACTGGGAACGGGGTGCCCCGCCGGACGCCGAAGCGCCCGACGGGACGTACCGCGAGGATCTCTCACGGTTCTTCACTCCCGGAAGCCGCGAACCGGAACACGGTGACGGTCCCGGCCACGGACACGGTGACGGTCACGGTCGTGAACAGGACCAGCCGTGAACGGTTTCAGCGTGCACGGCACCGGTCGTGAGCGGAACCGCCCGTGAACGGAACCGGCCGTGCGGCCACGGCCCGTCGGACGGTCAGTCGAAGTAGTCCGGCTGCGTCTGCACGTTCAGCTCGCTCTGCCGGTTCCACTTCGCCGGGTCCGTACGACGGTCGTTGATCTTCAGGACGTCGAAGCCCTTGGCGATGTCGTTCGAGTAGATGTAGCCGTTGTAGTAGTACGCCGACCAGGAGCCGCCGGTGACCATGGTCGTGGTGCTCAGCGGACCGCGCTCGAAGTAGGCGATCTCCTTCGGCTTCGAGGAGTTCGTGAAGTCCCACACGGAGATGCCGCCCTGGTACCAGGCCTGGACCATGATGTCCTTGCCCTTGACCGGGATCAGCGAGCCGTTGTGGGCCACGCAGTTCTCGGTGTCGGCCTGGTGGCGCGGGATCTTGAAGTAGCTCCGGAAGACGAGCTTGCGCTTGTCGCCCTTGCCGACGATGTCGTAGATGCCGTCGGCGCCGCGGTTCGGGCCCACGGTCTCGTTGCAGGTGGCCGCTCCGCCGCCGCCCAGCTCGTCGGTGAAGACGACCTTGTTCGCCTTCTGGTTGAAGCTCGCCGAGTGCCAGAACGCGAAGTTCACGTTGTCCTGGACCTGGTCGATGATCTTCGGGTTCTCCGGGTCCTTGATGGAGAACAGGATGCCGTCACCCATGCAGGCGCCCGCGGCGAGGTCCTTGGAGGGCAGCACGGTGATGTCGTGGCAGCCGGTGGTCTTGGAGACGCCGGGGTTGGTGGGCCCGCCCGGGTTGCCGCCGCCGTCCGCGCCCTCACCGGGGAACAGGACGGGGAAGTTGACGATCGCCGCCTTCTGCGGGGCCTTGCGCGGCACCTTGATGATCGAGATGCCGTCGTGCGGCGGCTGGCAGTCGGGGAACGTGGCGCTCGGCGAGTACGAGGACACGTAGATGTAGACGTTCTTGCGCTCCGGCACCAGCGTGTGGGTGTGGGAGCCGCAGGCGGTCTCGACGGCGGCGACGTACTTCGGGTTCTTCTTGTCGCTGATGTCGAAGACCTTCATGCCCTCCCAGGAGGCCTTCTCGGTCGCGGGCTGCGTGGTGCTGTTGCAGGAGTTGTCGCTGCGCGAGGAGTCCGTGGACAGGAAGAGCAGGTCGCCGGAGACGGTGATGTCGTTCTGCGAACCCGGGCAGAGCACCTGGGAGACCGTCTTCGGGGCCTTCGGGTTGCTGATGTCGAAGATGCGGAAGCCGTCGTAGTTGCCGGCGAACGCGTACTTGCCCTGGAAGGCGAGGTCCGAGTTGGTGCCGGGCAACGCGTCCTTGGGGATGTTCGCGAGGTGCTCGATGTTGGCCGAGTGGACGATCTCGTCCTGCCCGGGTATCTCGCCGTTCGCGATCGCCGCTCTCGCTTCGGCGGCCTCGCTCTTGGAGACCTTCTCCGAAGTCACCGGAGCATCCCCGGGGTCGGGGGTCGCGACCGCGGGACCTGCCGTGAGCAGTGCGGCCAGAAGGCCCGCCGCGGTGGCGGCAACTCCCAGTCGTCTGCGCCGCGTTCGGTGATTGTTCAACAGGATCACTGCGTCCTCCCTCGTAGCCGTTCGCAGTCGAACGGTTCAGGTACCTCCGCAGTATCGTCTTCATCATGCACAGATCAACAGGTGGCAACGTATTCGTAACTAATGTTTTTGATCAATGGCGTGCGCAAGCGTGCTAGGACGGTCAACAGCACTCACGAGGTGTCTGCCGATTCATGTGCCGCAGGAGGTCACTGTGCTCGCTCGCCGTACGTCCCGCCGTCTGATCACGGCGTCCGTGACGATCGCCGTCCTCGCGCTCGGCGGCTGCACGGGCTCGGACGACGACACCAAGTCCGCGTCCGCCACGGGCCCTTCGGTGATCGCCCCGGGCAAACCGGGCGAGGCCGCCGAGACGCTCTCCGCCGCGGACGCCGCGGAGCAGCGCTCCGACGACGACACCCCCAACTCCGCCGACTTCGACTACGCCCGGATGATGATCGAGCATCACACCCAGGCCATCGTGATGACCGAACTCGCCCCGAAGCAGGCCTCGTCGACGCCGGTCAAACGGCTCGCCGAGCGGATCTCGGCCTCCCAGGGGCCGGAGGTCGAGACGATGAAGGCCTGGCTCAAGAACCACGGCGGCGGCAAGAAGAGCGAGGGCCACCACCACGACGTGATGCCGGGCATGGCGACCGAGGCACAGCTGAAGAAGCTGCGCGCGGCGAAGGGCAAGGCGTTCGACGAGCTCTTCCTGAAGCTGATGATCACTCACCACAGCGGGGCGGTCACCATGGCCACGGACGTCCTCTCGCAGGGCAACAACATCCAGGTCGGCGAAATGGCCGACGACGTGATCGCCCAGCAGACGGCCGAGATCAGCCGGATGCGCGCGATGTGACGCCGTGTGACGTGACGCGGTGTGACGCAGTGTGACGTGATGTGACCGGTCGGACGGATCCCGGGCCCGTCAGGGGCGGGCGTGCCGGGGCGCGAGGAGACCCGCGTCCCGCGCTCCGGCGATCAGCCTGAGCGAGCGACGGCGGCTGTGCCCGGTCGCGGACATCACCGCGAGCACCGGGTCCCGCCCCGCCCGCTGGGCCGCCAGGTACTCTCCGGCGACGATGCGACGGCTCTCGGCGCCGCGCGGCAGGGCGGGGCGCGCGTGCCGCCTGCCGGAGCTCCCGTCGCCGGCCGCGGCGACCTGCGCTTCGGCCGTGCCCGCGCACGCCTCCAGGAGCGGGCCCTCGATCCAGTCCGCGAGCACCGCCAGGTCGTCGAGCGAGAGCGCGGGCCGGGCGCGTACGTCCTCGATGGAGACGCATCCCTCGCACACCACGGCGAGCAGTTCGACACCGGCGCCGTCGTCGAAGCTCAGCCGGACGTCGCACCACGTGGCGGCGGTGTCGTTCTCCCGCACTTCCCAGGCGCGCCGTACGGACACCGCCCCGTCCGGCTCATCACGATCAGAAAGATGAAGAAAGGATGTTTCCAGCACATACGCAACGTAACCGCATGATCACACCCATCACGGTCAGGCACGCACGCGCGGCCCACGCGGCACACCGTCGGCGCAGCGCCCCTTCTCCTGCCCCGTGCCCGCCGCTCTCCGCC
>NZ_LIPP01000168.1 GCF_001418335.1 Streptomyces aurantiacus
TCATGCTGCTCGCCGCCCTCGTCCTGGTCCTGCGCCGCCGCCGTCCCCTGCGGGTCCTCGCCGCGACGGGCGCCCTGTCCGTCACGGAGTTCGTGACCGGTGACCCCAGAGCGCCCCTCGCGATGTCCGCCGCCGTCGCCCTCTACACCGTCGCCACCGTGACCGACCGCCCCACCACCTGGCGCGTCGGCCTCCTCACGATGACGGTCCTCACCGGCANNAACCTCGGGATCTTCGCCTGGACGGGCATGGCCGCCGCCGCGGGCGACGCGGTCCGCAGCCGCCACGCCTTCGTGGACGCCATAAGAGAGCGCGCCGAACGCGCCGAACGCACCCGCGACGAGGAAGCCCGCCGCCGGGTCGCCGAGGAACGCCTGCGCATCGCCCGCGATCTGCACGACGTCGTCGCCCACCACATCGCCCTCGTCAACGTGCAGGCCGGAGTCGCCGCGCACGTCATGGACAAACGCCCCGACCAGGCGAAGGAGGCCCTCGCGCACGTCCGCGAGGCCAGCCGCTCCGCGCTCAACGAACTACGCGCCACCGTCGGCCTGTTGAGGCAGTCGGGCGACCCCGAGGCCCCCACCGAACCGGCGCCGGGCCTGCACCGCCTCGAAGAGCTCGTCGGCACCTTCCGCAGCGCGGGACTGCCCGTCGAAGTGGCCCGCACCGACCACGGCACGACCCTCCCCGCCGCCGTCGACCTGGCCGCGTACCGCATCATCCAGGAAGCCCTCACCAATGTGCGCAAGCACGCGGGTCAGGAGGCGAAGGCCGAGGTCAGTGTCGTACGCGTGGGGCCGAACGTGGAGATCACCGTCCTGGACAACGGCCCCGGCGACGACGCGGCGGCCCGCCTGGAGGAGAACGGCGGCCACGGGCTGCTCGGCATGCGCGAGCGGGTCACCGCGCTCGGCGGCACCTGCACCGCGGGACCCCGATACGGAGGCGGCTTCCGGGTGCATGCGATCCTGCCGGTCAAGAGCGGCGCCGCACCCACCACGACAACCTCCACATCCACCGCGCCCTCCACGCCCTCCGTCACCACACCCACGACCACACCCGCGAGCAAGGCACCCAAGGGGAACCCCGCATGACCATCCGAGTCCTGCTCGCCGACGACCAGGCACTGCTGCGCAGCGCCTTTCGTGTCCTGGTCGATTCCGAGCCCGACATGGAGGTCGTCGGAGAGGCCTCGGACGGCGCGGAGGCGGTGCGGCTGGCGCGCGCCGAACGGGCCGACGTCGTGCTGATGGACATCCGCATGCCCGGCACCGACGGGCTGGCCGCGACGCGGCTCATCAGCGCGGACCCCGGCCTCGCCCAGGTGCGCGTCGTCATGCTGACGACCTTCGAGGTCGACGAGTACGTGGTGCAGTCGCTGCGGGCCGGCGCCTCCGGCTTCCTCGGCAAGGGCGCCGAGCCGGAGGAACTGCTCAACGCCATCCGTGTCGCGGCCGGCGGCGACGCGCTGCTGTCGCCCGTCGCCACCAAGGGACTGATCGCGAAGTTCCTCGCGCAGGGCGACGGGGACGACGACCGGGACCCCGCCCGTGCCCAACGGCTCGAAGCGCTGACCGTCCGCGAGCGCGAAGTCCTCGTCCAGGTCGCCGGCGGCCACTCCAACGACGAGATCGCCGAGCGTCTGGAAGTCAGCCCGCTCACGGTCAAGACACATGTCAACCGGGCCATGGCCAAGCTGGGAGCGCGCGACCGCGCCCAGCTCGTGGTGATCGCGTACGAATCCGGACTGGTCCGCCCAAGGGTGGAGTGAGCTCCACCCGCGCGTACTGCGGGCGCGGTATGCGCCACATAAGGAAACGGGACCTGGGGGCGACGGGTAGGGCCTTACCCATGGCTCAGAGTGATAGACGGACGCTCACATGAGCCCATTGAGCCATTCCCCGGACTCAAACCGGACTCGAACACGGACAAGCGGCACGTCACGGACAAGCGCACGCCGCGCACCCCGCACACGAGCCGCACGTCGCAGACAAGCCACAGAAGAGAGACCCGTCACCCATGTCCTGGCTGTCCCGCTTCAGCCTCGCCCAGCGTGCCCTCATAGGGCTGATATCGATCATCGCGCTCGCCTTCGGCGCGATAGCGATCCCGCAACTCAAGCAGCAGCTGCTGCCCACCATCGAACTGCCCATGGTGTCGGTCCTCGCGCCGTACCAGGGCGCGTCCCCCGACGTGGTCGAGAAGCAGGTCGTCGAGCCCATCGAGGACACCCTCGAAGCGGTCGACGGCGTCACGGGCGTCACCTCCACGGCAAGTGAGGGCAACGCCCTGATCATGGCCTCCTTCGACTACGGCAACGACTCCGCCCGGATCGTGGCCGACGTCCAGCAGGCCGTGAACCGCGCCCGCGCCCAGCTGCCGGACGACGTCGATCCGCAGGTGGTCGCCGGTTCGACCGACGACATCCCGACCGTGGTCCTCGCCGTCACCTCGGACACGGACCAGCAGGCCCTCTCGGACCAGCTGGACCGTACCGTCGTGCCCGCGCTCGAAGGCATCGACGGCGTCGGGCAGGTCACGGTCGACGGCGTACAGGACCTTGAGGTCACGGTCACGCCCGACGACGCGAAGCTGGCGAAGGCGGGGCTGACCACGGCCGCGCTCGGCCAGGCCCTTCAGGCGGGCGGCGCGACCGTACCGGCCGGATCCTTCGACGAGGACGGCAGCAACCGCACCGTCCAGGTAGGCGGCGGTTTCACCTCGCTCCAGCAGATCGAGGACCTGATGGTCACGGGCGAGGGCGGCAAGAAGCCCGTACGCCTCGGTGCCGTCGCCACCGTCGAGGAGAAGCCCGCAAAGGCGGACTCCATCACCCGCACCGACGGTGAGCCCAGCCTCGCCGTCTCCGTCACCATGGACCACGACGGCAGCGCGGTCGCGGTCTCCGACGACGTCCAGGACAAGCTGGCAGGGCTGCGCAAGGACCTCGGTTCCGGTGCCACGCTGACGGTCGTCAGCGACCAGGGACCGGCCGTCTCCAAGTCCATCAAGGGCCTGACCACCGAAGGCGGGCTCGGCCTGATCTTCGCGGTCCTGGTCATCCTGGTCTTCCTGGCGTCGCTCCGCTCGACGCTGGTCACCGCCGTCTCCATCCCGATGTCGGTCGTGCTCGCACTGATCGTGCTCTGGATCCGCGGCGAATCGCTGAACATCCTGACCCTTGGCGCCCTGACCATCGCCATCGGCCGGGTCGTCGACGACTCGATCGTGGTCCTGGAGAACATCAAGCGGCACCTCGGCTACGGCGAGGAGCGCGAGGAGGCGATCCTCAAGGCCGTACGCGAGGTCGCGGGCGCCGTCACCGCCTCGACCCTCACCACCGTCGCGGTCTTCCTGCCCATCGGTCTTGCCGGCGGCATGGTGGGCGCGCTGTTCGGTTCGTTCTCGCTGACGGTCACGGCGGCCCTGGTGGCTTCGCTGCTCGTCTCGCTGACGGTCGTACCGGTGCTCTCGTACTGGTTCCTGCGTGCTCCCAAGGAGCTGCGCGGAATCGACCCGCAGGAGGCGCGACGCAAGGCCGAGGAGAAGGAGGAGCGCAGCCGTCTCCAGCGCTTCTACGTTCCTGTCCTGCGCTTCGCGACCCGGCGCCGCCTCACCAGTGTGGCGATCGCGGTGGCGGTCCTCGTCGGTACGTTCGGCATGGTGCCCCTGCTGAAGACGAACTTCTTCGACCAGGGCGACCAGGAAGTCCTCACCGTCAAGCAGGAGTTGAAGCCCGGCACCAGCCTGGCGGCGACCGACGCACAGGCCGAGAAGGTCGAGCGGATGCTCGCCGACGTCAAGGGCGTCGAAAACTACCAGGTCACGATCGGCTCCTCCGGCTTCCTCGCCGCGTTCGGCGGAGGCACGGACACCAACCAGGCCTCGTACACCGTGAAGGTGGCCGACTCGGCCTCCTTCGACGACGTCCAGGACCGCGTCGAGGAGGGGCTCGGCAAGCTCTCCGGGATCGGTACGACGACGGTGGCGGCCGGTGACGGCTTCGGCAGCCAGGACCTGAGCGTCGTGGTGAAGGCCGCCGACGCCGGCGTACTGAACGAGGCCGCGGAGCAGGTCCGGGACGAGGTGGCCAAGCTCGACGACGTCACCGACGTCACCAGCGACCTCGCCCAGTCAGTGCCGCGTATCTCGGTCAAGGCCAACGACAAGGCCGCTGCCGCCGGATTCAACGACACCACCCTCGGCGCGGCCGTCGGCCAGGCGGTGCGCGGCACCACCAGCGGCAAGGCGATCCTGGACGACACCGAGCGCGACGTCGTCATCAAGTCGGCGAAGCCGGCCGAGACGCTGTCCGAGCTGCGGAACCTGAAGCTCGGCGCGGTGAAGCTCGGTGACATCGCGACGGTGAAGGTGGTCGACGGACCGGTGTCGATGACCCGCATCGACGGTCAGCGCGCCGCCACCATCACGGCGAAGCCGACGGGCGACAACACGGGTGCGGTCAGCGCCGACCTCACGTCGAAGCTCGACAAGTTGAAGCTGCCGGCCGGTGCCACGGCTGCCATCGGCGGGGTGTCCGAGGACCAGGACGACGCTTTCGCCTCCCTCGGCCTCGCGATGCTCGCGGCGATCGCGATCGTGTTCATGCTGCTGGTGGCGACCTTCCGGTCGCTGATCCAGCCGCTGATCCTGCTCGTCTCGATCCCGTTCGCCGCGACGGGTGCGATCGGTCTGCTGGTCATCACTGGCACCCCGATGGGTGTGCCGTCGCTGATCGGCATGCTGATGCTCATCGGCATCGTCGTCACGAACGCGATCGTGCTGATCGACCTGATCAACCAGTACCGCAAGCAGGGTTACGGCGTCGTCGAGGCCGTGGTGGAAGGCGGCAGGCACCGCCTGCGGCCGATCCTCATGACGGCCCTGGCGACCATCTTCGCCCTGATGCCGATGGCCCTTGGCGTCACCGGCGAGGGCGGCTTCATCGCCCAGCCGCTGGCGGTGGTGGTGATCGGCGGCCTGATCACGTCGACCCTGCTGACCCTGCTCCTCGTGCCGACGCTCTACGCGATGGTGGAACTCCGCAAGGAGCGCCGCGCGGCGAAGAAGGCGGCGAAGCGGGACCAGAAGGCCGGCGTTTCCACCCCGCCGACGTCCTCCGACTCGGACGAGCCGGAACCGGCGGGCGTCTGATCGCCTGACTGTGCCCCCGTACGAAGTACGGGGGCACAGTCGTATCGGCGTTCCCTACGCCTTCAGGGAATTGACGAACTCGGCCCAGGCGGCGGCTGGGACGACGAGTATGGGGCCGTGGGGGTTCTTGCTGTCGCGTACGGGGACGAGGTGGGGGTAGTCCTCGACGATCTCGACGCAATTCCCCCCATTGGTATTGCTGTAGCTGCTCTTGCGCCAGCGCGCGGTGCTCAACTCGGGGGCGTGTCGCATGGCTTGTAGTCCTCCATCGCCTTTCGGATCAGCTCCGCCGAGTCGGCCAGTGGGAGGGCGTTGGCGCGCAACATCTCATACTGCCGCCGCCACTTCTTCACCGTGTCGCGGTCCTCGTAGAGGTGACCGGCCAGGATGCCTTCCTCGTAGGCGACCGTGGAGCCGTTGGGGAGTGTCAGCAGGGTCAGCCCGCCGCCGCCCATCAACGAATGCGGGCCTGCGCTGAACGGCAGCACCTGAACCTTACTGTCCGGAGTATCCACCTGGTCGAGCAGCCGAGCCAGCTGTTTGTACATGCCTTCCGCGCTGCCGATCCGCCGCCGGAGCACCGACTCATCGATGATCGCCCAGCGAAGCGGGGGCGAGTCCAACCGCTGACTCTCTTGGCGGGCCATGCGCGCGGCGACTCGTGCCTCGACTTGCTCTCTGGTCAAGTCTTCCTGGCAGCGGAGCAGTTCACGGGCGTGTTGCTCGGTCTGGAGGGGGCCGGGGACGAGCTGCGACTCGTAGTTCTCGATGACCTCCGCCTGGTTCTCGAAGTCCATGAACCGGCGGTACTGGTCGGGATGGGCCTCCCGCCTGGCCAGTTGATACAGCCCATGGAAGTGCTTGTCCGTCCCGAACGCCGCGTCCAGACGGGACGGCAGATCGGGCGGCGGCATCAACTCCGCCGTCTCGACGCGCGCGAGCGTGCTCTTGCTGGAGTTCACGATGCCCGCGAGCTGTACGAGTGACAGGCCCGCGTCCTCGCGGTAGCGGCGTTGCTCGGAGCCGAAGTAGTGGCGGGCGGACAGGTACGGGGTCAGGGCCTGCGGCTTGAACGTCATCGGTCTCACCTCTCTGTTGCCTCTGTTGTCTCTGTTGTCCCGTTCTCGACGTTGGGACGGGGTGCCCCTGGCGTGGAGGTATGTCACACGGCGACGATTAAGGCACACACAGTAACTATCGGTGTTCAAGCCCGCTGAAGGGGCTGTTTCGGAGGGAGTTACGCAAGATGATGCGCGACGGATCGGGTGCCCCACTGCGGTTGCTTCCGTGGACCACTCCGGAGGGTGCCCCGTGTTACCTCAGCACGGACGATTCCCGTAGCCGCCTGTCCCGTATGGCCGACGAGTTGGAGGCGGATCTGCTCGACTCGGCCGAGTTCGTACTGACGCAGGCGAAGCCTCTGCTCGCCGAAATGGGAGTGGGGGAGCGGGAGTTGCGCTTCGCGGGAGTGCGTCTGGCGGAGGCGCTGGGGGACGCGCTGCGGATCGCCGCGAGCCGGGGTGCGCGGCTGCCGGAGGCATGAGTACGTCAGGGAACCGTGAGTGGGTCGGTGCGGATACGTCCATGGACGGTGCGACAGACGATGTGAACCAGGCGATCCAGGGCGAGTTGCTGCTCATGGATCCGCGTGTCCGAGCCTCGCGGGAACGCGCCGCGCGGCTTCTCGACCCGGAGTTCGTGGAGGTCGGTGGGTCGGGGCGGCGATGGACGTATGAGGAGATGCTCGCCGAACTGGCTGATCACGAGGGCAGTTCGGCGGATGGTCCTCGCTACGAGCCCTCGGAGATCTCGGGAGTGCTGCTCGCGCCGGGTCTGGTGCACCTGACCTTCGAGACCGTGCTCGGCGGACGCAGGACCAGGCGCAGTTCGATCTGGCGCAAGAAGGATCAGACCGCAGGCTGGCGGATGTATTACCACCACGCCACACGCGTGCCGCCCGGAGTGGACTGAAACCACCGGCAGGAGATCGTCATGCCGCCCCCGGACCCCCGTTGCGCAGTTCCCC
>NZ_LIPP01000169.1 GCF_001418335.1 Streptomyces aurantiacus
GCGCTGGGGAGGTTCACGGGCCGTCCAGATGGTTCGGGTAGGGGTCGGGGGGTGTACGTACATCGTGATGGACTTCTGAGTTCAGAGTAATGGACTCCGTCAGGGTTGTGAAGGGGTTTTGGAGCTTACAGACCCTTGAGGGAGGGGGTCGGGTCGCCGCGGGTGCGCTGGTTGGTCAGCCGCGTCGGAGCAGAGTGATCCGGCGCTGGGCGGTCACCACGGCCCGCGTCAGTTCATTGCGTGCGTTCT
This sequence comes from Streptomyces aurantiacus, assembly GCF_001418335.1. Lineage (GTDB taxonomy): Bacteria > Actinomycetota > Actinomycetes > Streptomycetales > Streptomycetaceae > Streptomyces > Streptomyces aurantiacus. The sequence goes on from NZ_LIPP01000169.1 coordinate 250, forward strand.
CCTGTTTCATGGCCCTGCTGAGCTGGAAGCGATGCTCGGGCAGAGAAGTCGCTGCCGAGAAGTCGGTCTCGGGCAGGGCGGTGGCGAGGTATTCCTCGACACGTTCGATGACCTTCGTCAGGTCGGGGCCGATGATCTCGGCGTGGTCGACGACGCCCTTGATCATGTTGGTCACCTGGGCGATGTCCTCGAAGTCCGCCGTGCGGCACGGCTTCTGAGCGAGGCGGCACTGGACCTCGTACAGGTCGGAGAGCCACTGGTCGGGCTTGTCGAGTTCGGCGTTCGCCCGGTCCTTGTGGCGCATCCGCTGCAGCCAGGCGAAGACCTGCCTGTGGTGCGAAAGGGTGTACGTGGCAAGGACGCCCGTGACGACGGCGGCGCCGAGGGACACCGTCAGAGTGCCGGCGCTGGTCCCGATCGCCAGCGTGCTGCTGGTCATCATGCTGTTGGTCCGTTCAGAGATGACGCCGCCGCCCGCCCCGCGCAAGGCGGCAGACAAAAGGAAGACAAAAGGCGGAAGGCGGAAGGCGGCGTCGGGTGGTGGGTCCGGTGGGCCGGGGCGGTGTCAGTGCCCGGCGGCGAAGTGGCGCAATGCGTCGGCGTTGTTGACGACGAGCTGCCGGTATCGGGCTTCCACGATGTCGCCGTGGTAGCGCAGGGTCCGGAGCGCGTTCTCCGTGGTGGAGACGCCGATCTGGAGAGCGGCGGCGATGTCCTTCTGACCGATGCCGGAGATGACGGTGCGGCAGGAGGCTTCGGGATCGGGGACGCCGGTGGTGTCGGCGAGGTGGGCCACGAGCCGGCCGACGCGCTCCAGGGGCGGTCGGGTGACCATGGTGTAGAGGACTTCGTCGCTGCGGTTCCGGGCCTCCAGGCTGCGCAGCAGGGCGCGCTGGACCTCGATCCGTCGGCGGAGCAGCACGTTGAAGGACCGCTCGTCGCAGGGGATGGCCACGGTCTGGGTCAGGCACTGGGTGCGCACGGAGGAGTCGTCGGGGGTGACGAGTTTGGCCTCCCCCACGACCTGACCGCGCCCCCTGAACCTCGTGACCGTTGGGGCGTCGCGCCCTTCGCCGAACGGAAAGCGCTGCTGTCGCACGGCGCCGTCCCAGACGATGTAGACGTTCCGGTCGTTCGGCCCCATCGGCAGAGTCTCGCCCGGCTTGAAGAGACGGCCGCGCAGGCCCGCCCGCAGCAGGCGCCGCCAGGTGTCGGCGCTCAGGCCGCGCGGAAAGCTTCCTTCCGACATGCCGGTGTTGTCCTGAAGGTCAATCGGCCGGGCGGTCTCCAGAGTGGGAGGCATCTTCACTCTCCCGTTCCGGCGGCCGTGCCGGAACATGCCCCGGCGTGCGCGCCCCGTACGGGGCGATGGTGACGGTGCGTTACTAACAGAGTGCCGCAGTGCCTGCGGCGGGACGGCGGTATGGCGCCGTCGGCGTTGGCGGTGCGCATGAGCTGTCTGAATCCTTGTTCCGTTGTGGACTGGGACCCCGCCGAGCAGCGGGGTCCCACATTGGTGGGTCCGTCGTCCTTTCCGGGAGATGCGGCGCCGGACCGGGTGGTGTGGCCGGTCAGGTGACGGCGATGGTCAACGAGGTCAAGTTACTCCTCCGCACGAGTGAAGAGCCACTCTACGAGTGAAGAGCCGCTCGCACTTTCGAGAGCCTCCCGGGAGAATGACGGCGCCGTCGGAAAACCCCACCGGGAGGGGATTGCCACAGTCCGCGACAGCAGCCGCCTGCATAAACGAGGACACCACCTACTCCGAAATATTTCGGAGAATCCTTCTCTAATGCCACTGCGCACGCTCGAAAGGTTTTTCCCGCACGATCGGGGAGCGGTGCGTGCATGAACCGGCAGCAAAAAACGGGAGGCCCTGAGGCACCACCCTCAAGACCTCCCGGAAAGGTCCGGACCCACCAAGGTTCAGACCACTGCCACGCTAACACCATCAGAGAGGCCAAGGGGACTGTCATCTGGTCACTCCAGGCCAGAACAGCCGGAACAGTCGAGCAGACCCCTCCACCAGAGGGGTTTGTTACGAAGCGGTCCGCGATCCGGTCGCACCCAAGCGCCACTCGCACGCTCTACCACTTCGCCCCATTTTGCCCGCGCAAGAGGGAAGCCTTTCCGCTGCTGCACGTGCATGACAGCGTTATCACCGACTGGACCGATCAGGACCCACCACTTTCGGTCATCCACAGGAACACCTCGCCAGCCATCTGCACCGGACAGAGTGCAATCAACACCCATAGCCGGAACGGGCGATCGGCGTTTTTGACCATTCACGCCTCACGCCACGGGATGGGTATTCCGAGGTCACGCACCGATGCCTGGAAAATTATCTACCGGACCTGCATACGACCGGAATGCGGATCAAAATACGGCCAGGAACTCTTCATGCAAAGCGCTAGCACTGCAAATGTCGACTAGTACCCAGAGTCGCCATTCGTGGCCTGTGCACGCTTCCCGTCACGGCGGCCCCGCCCTCGCTCTCACCATCGCCCTCAGCAATAACTTCTGCTGCGTCAGCTCCGTTGCCGGGCAGGCCGGTTGACGGCCGGCCGGGCTCAGGAGACGGCACGCGTCCGGCACAGGTACCGACCGCTCAGGCACGGAGTGTGATTTTCACCCAGCCGACGCGCGCTCCCTGTCACGCCCGGCGCACTCCCATTGGGGCCTGTCACCTTGTGCGCCTGCCCCCAGCGCCCAGGTGTCGGGGGTCGGGGGTCTGGCGTCAGGAGTCAGGAGTCAGGAGTCAGGAGTCAGGCGTCCGGTAGGGACTCCGCCAGGATTTCTGCCAAGTGGTGGCCCCGTACCTGCGCCGTTTGCTGTAGTTGGGTGCGGCAGGAGAAGCCGTCCGCCAGGATCAGCGCCTCCTCGCCCGCCGCCCGGACCGCCGGAAGCAGTTGTTCCTCCGCGCAGGCCGTCGACACCTCGTAGTGGCCCTTCTCGAAGCCGAAGTTGCCCGCGAGGCCGCAGCAGCCGCCCGCGAGCGCGCCGGTCAGGCCCGCCGCCTCGCGCAGGCGGCGGTCCGCCGCGTCTCCCAGGACGGCGTGCTGGTGGCAGTGGGTCTGGCCGACGACCTGGCGGTCCAGGCGAGGCGGCGTCCAGTGCGGCGCGTGCAGCTCCAGCGCCTCCGCGAACGTCAGCACCGCCGATGCCAGGCGCCGCGCGCGCGGATCGTCGGGCAGCAGCTCCGGCAGATCCGTACGGAGGGCCGCCGCGCAGCTCGGTTCGAGGACGACCACGGGCGGGACCTCCGGAGCGAGGGCCGGGTCCAGGATCGGCTCCAGCAGGTCCAGGGTGCGGCGCAGTACCGTGCGGGCGCGGTCCAGTTGGCCCGTCGAGACGTAGGTCAGGCCGCAGCAGACCCGGCCACGGGAAGCGTCCCGCCTCGCCGGGGAGTGCGATCCGCCGTCGTCCGTCACCGGTCCGGGCACCGCCGGCACCGCCGGCAGCGGTGTCACGCTCAGCCCCGCCGCCTCCAGGACCCGTACGGCCGCCTTCCCGACGGACGGGGAGAGGTACTCCGTGAAGGTGTCGGGCCACAGGGCCACCGCCACCGCCGGCTTGGGCCGGCCAGAGCCGCCTCCTAGCTGCTGCGCGAACTCGGCCGCCCCCGTACCCGTACCGGCACCCGTACCCGTGCCCAATTCCGCACCCGCACGGCGGCCCCACCACCGGCTGAACGTCTCCACCGCCACCCGTGGGATCTCCCGCTCGGGCGCGATGCCGCCCAGCCGCTTGGCGAGTGCCGCCAACGGCCGTACGCGGGCCAGGAAGTTGACGAGCCGTGCCGTACGGGTGCGGTCCACCAGCCGCAGCCACAACGGCAGCCACCCCATCGCGTAGTGCGCCGCCGGCCGCCTGCGGCCCTCGTAGTGGTGGTGCAGGAACTCCGCCTTGTACGTGGCCATGTCGACGCCGACCGGGCAGTCCGAGCGGCAGCCCTTGCAGGACAGGCAGAGGTCCAGCGCGTCGCGGACCTCCGTCGAACGCCAGCCGTCCGTGATCACCTCGCCGGCCAGCATCTCGTGCAGCAGCCGCGCGCGCCCCCGCGTGGAGTGCTCCTCCTCACCGGTGGCCCGGAAGGACGGGCACATCACCGACGAGTCGGAGGCAGCGGTGGCGGCAGCGGGCGTACGGCACTTGGCCACTCCCACGCAGCGGCGTACCGCCGCCGAGAAGTCCCCGCCGTCGGCCGGGTAGCCGAACTCGACGTCCACCGGCTCGCGCGGCAGGACCGCGAACCGCAGGTTCTCGTCCAGGCGGTCCGGCCGCACCAGCATGCCGGGATTGAGCAGCCCTGCCGGGTCCCAGAGGTCCTTCACCCGCTCGAACAGGCCAACCACCCGGGGCCCGTACATCTTCGGCAGCAGCTCAGCCCGCGCCTGTCCGTCCCCGTGCTCCCCCGACAGCGAGCCGCCGTGCGAGACGACCAGTTCGGCCAGTTCCTCCGAGAAACGCCGGAAACGGCCCACGCCCGCCGGCGTCAACAGGTCGAAGTCGATGCGTACATGGATGCAGCCGTCCCCGAAGTGGCCGTACGGCGCGCCGCGCAGCCCGTGGGACGTCAACAGGCCTCTGAACTCCCGCAGATACCCGCCGAGCCGGGCCGGCGGCACCGCGCAGTCCTCCCAGCCGGGCCATGCCTCGGTGCCGTCCGGCATCCGGGTCGCCGTGCCGCTGGCGTCCTCGCGGATGCGCCACAGGGCGCGCTGCTCGGCAGGGTCGATGACGACCAGGGAACCGGAACCGGAACCGGAGCGGGAGCGGGAGCCCGTCACGTCCGCGACGCGCGCGATCTCCTCGGCACGCGCGCGTGCCTGCGCCTGCGTGTCGCCGCCCGTCTCCACGAAGAGCCATGCGCCGCCGCGCGGCAGCCCCGCGTCCGGCGGTACGAGGTCGGCCGCCATCCCTTCCACCGTGAGCGGCCCGTACGGCAGCAGCCCGACGGCCGCTTCCGCCGCCGCGCTCTCGTCGGCGTACGCGAGGACGGCGAGCGCACGCGCGCGGGGTGCCTCGACCAGCCGTACGACCGCCTCGGTGAGGATGCCGAGGGTGCCCTCCGAGCCGCAGAGGAAGCGCGCCACGTCCGCGCCCCGCTCGGGCAGCAGCGCGTCCAGCGCGTACCCGGAGATACGGCGCGGCAGGTCGGGGAAGCCGGTACGCAGGAGGGCCAACTCGCCGTCGACCAGGGTCCGCAGGCCGTCGGGGGCGCCCGACCAGTCACGGCCCGGCCGGAGGCGGTCTCCGCGCGCGGTGATCACCGACAGCTCGCGCACACTGTCCGCCGTGGTGCCCCAGGCCACCGAGTGCGATCCGCAGGAGTTGTTGCCGATCATCCCGCCGAGCGTGCAGCGGCCGTGGGTCGAGGGGTCGGGCCCGAAGCGCAGTCCGTGCGGCGCGCCCGCCTCCTGGAGGCGGTCCAGGACGACTCCTGGCTGGACCACGGCCGTACGCGCCTCGGCGTCCAGCGACACGATCCGGTTCATGTGCCGGGTGAAGTCGAGGACCACGCCCGTGCCGGTCGCCTGCCCGGCGATCGACGTGCCGCCGCCGCGCGCCACGACCGGCACGCCGAGCCCGGAGCACACGGACAGGACCGCCGCCACGTCGTCGGCGTCTCTCGGGGCGACCACGCCCAGCGGTACGCGCCGGTAGTTGGACGCGTCCATGGTGTTCAACGCCCGCGCGGTCGCGTCGAAAGCGACCTCTCCGCGCACGGTTCCGCGCAGGGACTTCTCCAGCGCCGTCCGCAGCTCCCCGAGATCCGTTTCCGTCATGTCACCCAGCATGCATCTCCGCACGGCAGAGACCGGAACAGGAACGGAATAGTCCCCTCCGAGGAGTACGGACAACCGACGGCCCACCCGACGGCCGAAGTGACGGCCGAAGTGACGGCTGAAGCGCAGGTCATGCCGGGAGGCCCCTGCCTGAGTTTCGCGCGCCCCATTACGCGCCGGGGCGGCTACTTTCCGATTCGAGGACGAATTGTGAGAGTGCGCCGTAACCTGCCCGTTCCGATCACGAAATCCCTTATAGTGACCGCCAGTTGAGCACCAAGTGTCGCATCCAGCCCAGGACACGACCGAGGACACGATTCATGACCGCGCCCACCTCGCAAGCGCGCCCCACGAAAGATCGGCCGTCCCTCGCACAACTCGGCAGCGAACGCCCCCGTCTGCGTACTGTCGCGGTCGCTCCGCTCCTCACGGCCGTACCGGCCTCGTGCGCCGTCGGCGCCGCGGTCGCCCTGGCTCCCGATCAGGCGCGCGTGCCCCTCGGCTGGAGCCTGGGCGCGGCGGCCCTGCTGCTGTGCGCGGCCGTGGCCGCGGCCGGCCGCGCGGCGCAGACGTCCCGATTACTTCTCCGCCGCCTCGAAGCAGTCTCCCAGGACGCCGGCCGATTACTGCAGGAGAAGGCCGCCCTCACGGAGGAATCCGCCCGGGAACGGGTCCGGCTCACCGACGAGTTCACCCGCGAACGCGCGCGACTCGCCGAGCAGAACGCCCACCAGAAGGTCCGCCTCGCCGCCGAACTCGACCGCGAGCGCACCCGGAACACCGCCGAGAACGCCCGCCTGACCGAAGAGGTGCGCCAGGCGAGGACCGACCGCGCCACCGCGCTCTCGGCGGCGGCCACCACCGCCGGCCGGTTGCAGGCCATGTCCACGAGCATGCTGGCCGACCTGCGTGCCATGGAGGAACAGCACGCCGACGAGGACGTGCTCGCCGACCTCCTCCACCTCGACCACCGCACCGCGCAGGCGGGCCGTCTCGCCGACTCCGTCGCCGTCCTCACGGGCGCGCGCTCGGGCCGCCGCTGGGCACGGCCCATCGTCATGGAGTCGATCCTGCGCGGCGCGATGGGCCGCATCGACGGCTACCAGCGCGTACGTGTCCATTCGGCGAGCGAGGCGGCGGTGGCCGGGCATGCCGCCGAGGGCGTGATGCACGCGCTCGCCGAGATCCTCGACAACGCCGCGAACTTCTCGCCCCCGACGGCCGAGGTGCACGTCTACGTGGAGGAGGTACCGGCCGGGGTCATCGTCTCCGTGGAGGACAGCGGCCTGGTCATGGGCGAGGCGCAGTTGCGCCGTGCCGAACTGGCCGTCTCCGGCGCGGAGCTGGAGCCCGGCGGCCTCACCGGCACCCGGCTCGGCCTCACGGTCGTCGGCCGGCTCGCCCGCAAGCACGGCCTGACGGTCTCCTTCCGCCCGTCCGCGCGCGGCGGCACGGGCGTCCTGGTCCGCATCCCCCAAGAGATCCTCGCGATCCCGGACGTGAGTGCGAGCGCGAACCTGGCTCCGACTCCTACCCCTACCCCGGCTTCGGCTTCGGCTTCGGCTTCGGGCCAGGCGCCGCCGCCCCCGTATCCGGCCCCGGACACGACCGCCACCGCTGCCTCCGCCACGACCCCCGCCT
>NZ_LIPP01000017.1 GCF_001418335.1 Streptomyces aurantiacus
GGCTCCGCCACCACCTCAGCCAGCGCGGCGGCCAATGCCTCCTCCGGTACCTCCTCCGGCGCCTCCTCCAGGATCAGATGCGCGTTCGTCCCGGAGAAGCCGAAGGACGACACTCCGGCCCGGCGTGGGCGTTCCCCGCGCGGCCAGGGAACCGGCTCGGTCAAGAGGCGTACGCCGCCGCCGTCCCACTCCACATGGGGCGAGGGGGCGTCGAAGTGTGCGATGGCGGGCAGCAGTTCGTGCCGCAGGGCCAGGATCATCTTGATGACACCGGCCACACCGGCGGCGATCTGTGTGTGACCGATGTTGGACTTCACGGCGCCGATCCACAACGGCCGTTCCGCCGGCCGTTCCTGTCCGTAGGCGGAGATGAGGGCCCCGGCCTCGATGGGATCGCCCAGGGTCGTGCCGGTGCCGTGCGCCTCCACCACGTCGACGTCCTCGGGGGAGAGGCGGGCGTTGGCGAGGGCGGCACGGATCACACGTTCCTGGGAGGGACCGTTGGGTGCGGTGAGGCCGTTGCTGGCACCGTCCTGGTTGACGGCCGAACCCCGGATCACCGCAAGGACCCGGTGGCCGTTGCGCCGGGCGTCGGACAGCCGTTCCAGGAGCACCACACCAGTGCCCTCGGCCATGCCCATGCCGTCGGCGGCGGCCGCGAACGGCTTGCATCGCCCGTCGGGGGCCAGGCCACGCAACTCGCTGAAGCCGATCAGCGGGGCAGGGGACGACATCACGTAGGTACCGCCCGCCAGTGCCAGCGAACACTCCTGGGCGCGCAGGGCCCGGCCGGCGAGATGGAGGGTGAGGAGGGACGACGAGCACGCGGTGTCCACCGTCACCGCCGCGCCCTCCAGGCCCAGGGCGTAGGCGACGCGCCCGGAGGTGACGCTGCCGGAATTGCCGGTGGTGAAGTACCCGGCGGTGCCCTCGGGCACCTCGACGGCGCCCAGGGCATAGTCGAGGCCGTCGCAGCCGATGAAGGTGCTCGTGTCGCTGCCGCGGAGGCTGAGCGGGTCGATGCCGGCGCGTTCGACGGCCTCCCACGCCGTCTCCAGGGCGAGCCGCTGCTGCGGAGCCATGGAGAGGGCCTCGCTCGGCCCGATGCCGAAGAAGGTGGAGTCGAACCGGCCTGCGTCGTAGACGAAGCCGCCCTCGCGGACGTAGCTGGTGCCGGTGTTCTCCGGGTCCGGGTCGTAGAGGGTGTCGAGGTCCCAGTTACGGTCGCCGGGCAATGCGGCGACGGCGTCGCCGCCTGCGGAGATCAGCTCCCAGAACTCTTCGGGGGAGCGGATGCCGCCCGGCAGCCGACAGGCCGTACCGATGACGGCGATCGGCTCCTGGTCCGCCGATTCGAGATCGTGCAGCCGGCGTTCCGTCCGACGCAGGTCCGCGGTGACCCGCTTGAGGTAGTCAAGTAGCTTCTCTTCGGTGTGCGCCATCCCGGTGACAACCGCTCCTCTCCGTGAGAGCAGGTGGGCCCCTGACCCGAGGGCCGGACAGGCCGGACAAGCCGGACAGGCCGGACAGCCGCGAGATCGGTGTGAGCATCCGGCGGGCGGGGCCCTGCCTGACCGCAGACTCGTCGACAGCGCTAAAGCGCTCCTAATACTCGGCTGCATGCCCGGCTGCATGCCTGACCGCATGCCTGACCGCATACCCGGCCGGCTGTACCGCGGTGCGCCGCGGGTACCGGTTCGCGGACCCGGACATGCCGGCGAGCGGTTTCTTAGGGGCGCTTAAGCGGCGCCTGCGACGGTTTGCCGGTGTCAGGCCGCCGTGCTCCAACAGCGGAAGTCGCCCGATGCCCGGGGGATTCGGCGGCCTGACCGTCGGTCCGGACAACGCGAAGCGAGACATCATGCCCCTCACGGGAAGCACGTCATCCGCCACCCTGCCCGACCTGGTCGACCCGTCGTTCTGGGCGCGGCCGTACGACGAACGCGTGGCGCTGTTCGAGGAGTTGCGCAGCCTGCCGCACCCGGCGTTCATCCAGCAGAGCATGCCCGGCGTGCCCTGGGCGTTCGGCTACAACGCGGTGGTCAAGTACGCCGACATCGCGGAGGTGAGCCGCCGGCCGCAGGACTTCTCCTCGAAGGGCGCGACCAGCATCGTCGGCATGCCGCCCGAACTGGACGAGTACTACGGCTCGATGATCAACATGGACAATCCGGAGCACTCCCGGCTGCGGCGCATCGTCTCCAGTTCCTTCGGCCGCAACATGGTCCCCGAGTTCCAGGCCGTGGCGACCCGCACCGCCCGGCGCATCATCCGCGAGCTCATCGCGCGCGGACCGGGGGACTTCGTCAGACCTGTGGCCGCGGAGATGCCGATCGCCGTGCTCGGCGACATGATGGGGATTCCCGAGGAGGACCACGACTTCCTCTACGAACGGTCCAACATGATCGTGGGCCCGCTCGATCCGGACATCGTCCCCGACCGCGCCGACTCCGAGCGGGCGGTGATCGAGGCGTCCCAGGAACTCGGTGACTACATCGCACGGCTCCGTGCGGACCGGATCGCCCGCCCGTGCGGCGACGTGATCACCAAGCTGGTGCAGGTCCAGGCGGACGGCGAGCAGTTGACCCGTCAGGAACTCGTCTCGTTCTTCATCCTGCTCGTCATCGCGGGGATGGAGACCACCCGCAACGCCATCTCGCACGCCCTGGTGCTGCTGACCGATCACCCCGAGCAGAAGGAGCTGCTCCTCTCGGACTTCGACACGTACGCGAAGGGCGCGGTCGAGGAGATCCTGCGGGTCTCCACGCCCATCAACTGGATGCGCCGTGTCGCCACCCGCGACTGCGACATGAACGGCCACCGGTTCCGCAAGGGCGACCGGATCTTCCTGTTCTACTGGTCGGGCAACCGGGACGAGAACGTCTTCCCCGACCCGTACCGCTTCGACATCACCCGCGGGTCGAACGCCCACGTCACGTTCGGCGCGGTGGGCCCGCACGTCTGTCTGGGCGCCCACCTGGCCCGTATGGAGATCACGGTGCTCTACCGAGAACTGCTCGCCGCGCTGCCCGAGATCCGCGCCGTGGGGCGGCCCCGCCGTCTGGACTCCAGCTTCATCGAGGGCATCAAGCAGCTGCGCTGCACCTTTTGACGAGCAGACCGTCGCGAGGCCGTTCACGCGCCGGTCCCGGACGTGCCGGAGTGCCGCACACCGAGTGGGGAGTGATGTGCGGAACTCCGGTCAGCGGCCGGACGCGACCGACGATGTGGCCATCAGACGCTTGTCCCCGGCGAGTATGGCCCGCTGCATGGCCTGGAGCGGGCGCCCGGGCTCCAGGCCCATTTCCTCGTTGAGGGTCTTGCGTACCGATTGATAGACCTTCAGCGCGTCCGCCTGCCGCTCGGAACGGTAGAGCGCCAGCATGAGCTGGCGGTAGAACGCCTCGCGCATCGGGTTCTCGGCGATGAGGGCGTACAGCATCCCCACGGCCTCCCGGTGGCGCCCGAGCTGCAGCTGACACTCGGCCAGCATCTCCTGGCACTCCAGCCGGACCTCGGTCAGCCAGGTCGAGAACCCGTCGATGATCGGCCCGTTGGCGGCCGGCCCGCTGCCGCCGTGTCCGAGCGCCGGACCGCGCCACAGCGCGAGCGCGTCCTCAAGGCACTGAGCGGCCCTGTCGTGCCGCTTCTCCCTGAGGAACGACCGCCCCGCGTCGACCAGTTGCGGAAACAGATGAGCGTCGATCTCGTCGTCACCCTTGTGCAGCACATACCCCGGCGCGCGCGTCTCGACGCGGCTTTCGGCGGTGCCCGGACCCTTGAGAAACTTGCGCAACTGGGAGATGTACACATGCAGTCCCGCGGTGGCGCGCCGCGGCAGATCCTCTCCCCAGACCTCCAGCATCAACTGCTCCAGGGAGACCACCTGGTCGGCACGGATGAGGAGGACGGAGAGAACGATCTCGACCTTACGTGCGTTGATGCTGGAGTACCTGTTTCCGTCGATGACACGGGGCGGACCCAGAATCTCGTATCTCACTGAGCGGTCCCCCTCACGGGTTCGCGCCGGCCGGCGATCCGCGCAAGTGCCTCGGAGACGACGTCCGTCACGCCCTGCCGGTGCGCGTCCAGGTAGAAGTGGCCGCCGGAGAAGACCTTGAGGTCGAAGGGCCCGTCGGTGTGCTGCCGCCAGGCGGCGACGTCGTCCGGCGGGGCCTGCGTGTCCCGGTCCCCTGCCAGGGCGGTGACCGGGCACCTCAGTGGTGACGACGGACTCCACCGGTACTCCTCGGTCGCCCGGTAGTCGTTGCGGACGACCGGGATGATCTCCGCGAGCAGTTCCTCGTCGTCCAGGAAACGGGGGTCGGTGCCACCGACCCGGCGCAGTTCGTCGACGAGTTCGGCGTCGCCGAGCAGATGGACGGTGCCTCGCCGGAAGCGGGACGGCGCCCGGCGCCCTGATACGAAGAGCCAGTGCGGCTGGTTCTCCGAACGCTCCCGCAGCCGCTGCGCGACCTCGAAGGCGAGAACGGCGCCCATGCTGTGTCCGAAGAGGGCGAGCGGGCGGTCGTCGTACGGAGTGAGTGACGCGGTGATCCGGTCGGCCAGCTCGGGAACGCTGTCCATGAGCTGTTCCTTGCGCCGGTCCTGCCGTCCGGGGTACTGCACCGCCAGCACTTCCGCCGTCGGCATGAGTGCGGGGGACTGTGCCAGTGCGTGGTAGTAGGTGGCTGAGCCGCCCGCGTGCGGAAAACAGACCAGGCGGACTTTGGCTTCCGGACGCGGCCGGAACCGTCGAAGCCATGGATCTGGAAGATCAGGTATGTGGGGGGCAGACAAGATCGTTCCCCTTCTCCGGAATTACGGCAAGGGGACCGCCACGTCGCGGTCATCGTCGACCAACTGCGGCGGCCGCCAAACAAGTTCGTCCATCATGCAAGGCCGAAGTTCAAGGGGCAACGAGGCCTATGGCACCACTAGGGCGGAATAAGACATTCCATCCCTCTTGTATCTCGATTCTTGAGTGATCAATTAATTTCCGGAAGTTAAAAGGAGGGTAATCACTGCGACCGATTGGTGTTTCGTCCTGTAAAGCTCGACACCCGGTCGGGTGGCTGAATAGGGCGTCGGCGTCCGAGGGGCGGCGGATCGAGCCGCGCGCGGTGCGGTCGGTCTCCCGTCGGTCAGGATCGCGAGGCTGCCCGCGCCCGGTTCCCGCCAACTGCGACGTGTTGCTTCTGTGGGTGATGTGGAGAATTCCCGTACCACCGCTCGATCCTGCGCAGAGCTGCCCTTTCCTCGTCTTTCGTAAGCCCCGGGCGGAGGCGGTCGGGCCGCGCGGGAGCGGCTCGGGTGGAGTTGTCGGAGAAGCAGGATGTGGCTGGTTTCTTTCAGTGGGCCGGAGAAGCATTCGGTCTCGCTCTCGCTCGTGTCGAGGGTTGGGGACTACGTCACGGGACCCGTGGTACGCGTCGGTTGACGAGTTGTCGTGACGAGTTGTCGTGACGAGTTGTCGTGACGGGTTGTCGTGACGGGTCGTCATGACGAGGAGGCCCGAGGGCTCGGCCGGGGCCGGGCGTCGTCACCCTTTGGTGTGACTGTGTCGCGCTCCGGACGGTCTGCCCCGCGGTGCGTCCGCCACCGTTGTGCCAAGGGGGCGCGGTGAACGCACGCCCCGCGTCGGATTTCTCCGGCAGGCCGGCGAGCGGCCGTGTCTGCCCCGAAGGAGCACAGGACGATGAGTGACAGCATGTCGGGGCTGAACAGGGACATCCGCAGGGCGCGGAAGAAGGGCACGGCCGCGATCGCCCAACGGCAGCGTGACCGGTTGGGCGACTTGGTCGCCCACGCCCGCTCCGCGTCGCCGTACTACCGCGAGCTCTACCGCGGCCTGCCCGAGCGGGTGGAGGATCCGGCCCTGCTGCCGGTCACCGACAAGAAGCAACTGACGGAGCGTTTCGACGACTGGGCGACCGACCGCGACGTCACGTTCGAGAAAGTGCGCGCGTTCACCGACGATCCGGATCAGATCGGACGGCGGTTCCTCGGCAAGTACCTGGCCGCCACCACCTCCGGCACCAGCGGCCGGCGCGGCATGTTCGTGCTCGACGACCGGTGCATGAACGTGGGTTCCGCCCTGCTCTCCCGCGCTCTCGTCTCCTGGCTGGGCCCCCTGGGCCTGGCCCGTGCCGCCGTCCGCGGCGGTCGCTTCGCCCAACTGGTCGCGACGGAAGGCCACTACGTCGGCTTCGCCGGGTACGCCCGCACGCTTCGCGAGGGCAGCCTGCGCGGCAGGCTGGTCCGGGCGTTCTCGGTGCACACACCGACCTCGCAACTGGTCGACCGGCTCAACGACTACCGTCCTGCCTTCGTCATCGGCTACGCCAGCACGATCATGCTGCTCGCCGCCGAACAGGAGGCAGGCCGTCTGCGCATCGATCCGGTGCTGGTCCAGCCCGCCGGCGAGACGATGTCCACCAGCGACGTCGACCGCTTGGCGGGCGCCTTCGACACCATGGTGCGCCCGGTGTACAGCGCGACCGAGTGCATCTACCTGAGCAACGGCTGCGCCGAGGGCTGGTACCACGTCAACGACGACTGGGCGGTGTTCGAGCCGGTCGACGCCGACCACCGGCCCACCCCGCCCGGCGAGTTCTCACACACCGTCCTGATCAGCAACCTCGCCAACCGCGTACAGCCGTTCCTCCGCTACGACCTCGGCGACAGCGTCATGCTGCGGCCCGACCCCTGCCCCTGCGGCGACGTTCTGCCCGCGATCCGTGTCCAGGGCCGCACCGGCGACATGCTCACCTTCCCCACCAGCCGCGGGGACGACGTACAGCTCGCTCCACTGGCCCTGAGCACCCTGTTCGACCGGGTGCCTGGGATCGAGCTGTTCCAGATCGAGCAGACCGCCCCGTCCGTACTGCGGGTCCGGGTGGCCGTGGCCCCGGGCGCCGACCCGGACCGCGTGTGGGCGACCGCCCACCGGGGCCTGGCCCGGCTGCTCGCCGACAGCAAGCTCGACGACGTCACTGTCGAGCGGGGCGAGGAACCGCCGAAGCAGGAATCCGGCGGCAAGTACAGGACGGTCGTCCCCTTCGGCTGACCGCCGTCCCCGGTGTGCTGTCCGTGGGTTCGGATGCCGTGGCGCTCACCGCGCGTAGGGGCGCAGGGGCGGCTCTTCGCCGGCCCATGGCCGGCTGTGGATCAGTGCCTCGATCGGGAAGGCCAGGAAGCCGGGCAGCGCCTTGACGGCCTCTTCGCTGTTGAGCGGCATGATCAGCTCGGCGCAGTCCGCACGGTCGATCCGGCCGGGATCCGCGGGGCCGGGATGTTCGATCGCGTCGGCGACCAGGTCGTAGCTCACCTGGTCGACCACCAGGGCGATGTGGGTGGGCCATGGCCGTCCGGGACAGATGTCCTGGACTCCGACGCGCTGGGCGCCGGGCAGGGTCGGGGGCCCTCCGTCGGCCACCACGGACTCGTCGGCGGTGGAGTGGACGGTGGTGTACGAAGGCCCCGCCGGCATGGGCGTGCCGTTCGCGGTGAGGGCCTTCGACCAGTTCGAGTCGCGTGCGAACTGCAGGACCGCCGCGGGGCATCCGGTGATCTCGGTGAGGGGGAGGCAGAAACTGGCGAGCCGGGTCCCCTGGAACGGGGAGCCCAGCGTCACCACGTCGTCGACCTTCCCGGCCAGGTCCGGCCAGAAGCGCAGGGCCCAGGCCGCCAGGAGGCCGCCCTGGCTGTGCCCGACCAGGTCGACCTTCCGGCCGGTTCGCTCCTGGACCGTGCGTGCCGCGTACACCACGTATTCGACGGACACCTGCATGTCCTGGAGGCCGCGGCCAGGAGGATCCACCCAACAGGACGGATAACCCTCCTTGGCGAGTTCGGCCATGTAGTTCCAGGCGTAGTTCTCGTAGCCTGTGAAACCAGTGGCGGGAATGAAGAGAACGGTCGGCTTGTCGCCGTCCGCGTGTACGCCCTTGAGGTCCGTTCCGCAGTGCAGAGCCCCGGCCAGCTCGGCCACCGGAGTTTCCAGGGGCGGAGACGGGTCGGCAGCGGCCCGGGCGGCGGGCGCCGGAAACAGGACAAAGGTCAGGAGCAGTGCCGCCGCGAGACCACTGACCTTCGAGGAAAAGCGCACCGGGACCTCCAGGATGCCTTTATGTAAAAGCCCACGCGAAGAATACGTTCGTCGTGGGGATTAGCCCACCGAACGCGCAGGAACATGTTTCCCGGTCTCTTTTCCGGCGAACTGGCGACACCTCACCCGGTCTTCGTCCCTGCCCTGCCGCGCGGCATCACGTCACAGGCCGGAGTGCGGGGCTCGGACTGTTCTGGAAGAGATTGATCCGGTCGAGTTTGCGGGCCCTGAGATCGGGGTCGCGTACGCCCATGCCGCCGCGGTCGGCGAGGCAGAGCACACCGACCTTTCCCTGGTGGAGGTTGGCGGCCACGGCGTGGGTGGCGTCGCCCACCGCGGCGAGGGGGTAGGTCCGGGAGAGCACGGGATGAATGCTGCCCCGGACGACGAGTTCGTTGGCGGCCCATGCCTCGCGGTAGTTCGCCATGTGCGAGCCGATGACGCGCTTGACGTGCATCCACAGATGGCGGTTGTCGTAGCTGTGCTGATAGCCGGTGGTCGAGGCGCAGGTGACCACGCTCCCGCCGCGGGCGGCGACCATCACACTGACTCCGAAGGTGTCCCGGCCCGGATGCTCGATGACGATGTCCGGGTCGTCCCCCGCCAACTTGCGGATGGCGCCGCGGAATCGGCTCCAGTCGCTGAGGCGGGGGCGGTCCTGCTCGTCCCAGAAGACGAAGTTCTCCGCGGCCCGGTCGATGACCAGCTCGGCCCCCATCCGGCGGCACAGGTCGGCCTTGGCCTGTGACGACACGACACAGACAGGTATGGCGCCTCCATTGAGGGCCAGTTGGGTCGCGTAGGCGCCGAGCCCACCGGCGGCTCCCCAGATCAGGACGCGCTCGCCCTGCTTCATCGCCGCCCCGTGATGGGACACCAACTGGCGGTACGCGGTGGAGAGTCCCACACCCAAGGAGGCGGCCTCCTCCCAGGTGAGGTGGGCGGGCTTCGGCATCAGCTGGTTCGCCTTGACCAGGGAGATTTCGGCGAGGCCGCCGAAGTTCGTCTCGTACCCCCAGACCCGCTGGCCGGGGTCGAGCAGCGTGTCGTCGTGTCCTCCCGGGGTCTGCAGGTCCGGCTGGAGGCAGTGCGCGACGACCTCGTCACCCGGCTTCCACTCGCGTACCCCCGGTCCGGTGCGCAGCACGACTCCGGAGAGGTCGGAGCCGAGCACGTGGTACGGCAGGTCGTGCCGGGCCCCTTCGGGCGAGGTCCGGCCGAACGTACGCAGGAAGCGGAAGGTGGGAACGGGCTCGAACAGGGCCGACCACACGGTGTTGTAGTTGATGGAGCTGGCCATGGTGGCGATGAGCGCCTCGCCGTGCTGCAGCTCCGGGGTGGCGACCTCCTGCACGTGGACGGTCCTGCGGGGGTCCCGCCGGTCGACGGGGGTCCGGGCGAGGGACTGCTGCTCCGCCGCGAGGACGACGGCGGCCCGGTAGCCGGCCGGGACGTCGCAGGCGGCGATGGCCAGCGGGTCGTCCGTCGCCGCGGCGTCACGAAGTCGGCTCATCGGCTGGTCCTTGTCTGCCGGCGGGGCGGGCCGTCGGTGACGCGGCTGACGGTGATCAGGGGTCCTGGTTCGCCGCTCACCGGCCCGGCCACGACGTCGGTGGTGTCGGGGGTGTCGGGGGTGTCGGCGTGCAGCGCGCGGATCACGGCGAGGACACCGTCGGCGCCGAGGAAGGTCTCCTCCGTCGTACGGTCGCCCCCGCACGCGAAGTCCACCGGCGGGTGGGGTGTACGCGACCAGGCCGTACGGAGCCGGGCGAGCGGCCGGAGTCCGTGTGCGCGGGCGACGGACTCCCGGCTCAGGGCGAGCAGGAACGCCCCTTCGGCGATCCGCTCGGGCTCGACACCCATGAAGCGGGCGAACTCGGGCCGGCTGGTGGCGCTGACACCGAGGACGAGCGCCATGTCGAGCTCACCGCGGGCCAGTTGCCGGGCCGCGGTGTGCACGGCGGTGAGCCCGCTGGTGACGCCGGTGTCCACCAGCATGGTGGGGCCGCCCAGGTCGTAGCGGTTGGCGATACGGGCCGGGACGACGTTGGGCAGGATCCCCGGCAGCGTGTCCTTCGTGGTCGGCGGGGTCGCGGACCGTACCTCGGCGAGACAGCCGGCGAACGCCGTACGGTCGGCTCCTTCGAGGACGCCGTCCACCTCGGCGGCGTGGCATCGTACGAGGTGGTCCGACGCGGCCGGCGACGGGCCGACGGCGGCCGCGACGACCCCGGTGGTGAGGCGCGTAGGAGCCCACAGTTCGCCGTGCTCGGCGCTGAACAGGGCCGCCACCCGCAGGGCCATGAGCTGGCTCGGGTCGGTGGCCCGCACGGTGGGCGGGGGCAGGCGGACATCCTGGAACGGCGGCGCCGGATACCGGGGGCCGAACGTGCGGGGTCCTGGCGGACGACCGTCGCGCAGCAGCCGTGCCAGTTCCGCGGGGTCCGGGTCTCCGGGCAGGTGGGCGGTCCAGGCGAGGAGGACCACCGGGTCGGACTCCGGAGCCGGGACGCGCCGGGCCGGCCGTGCCGTGGCACGGTCGCCGATCAGCAGATGGGCGTTGGTCCCGCCGAAGCCGAAGGCGGAGACGCCCGCGATCCTGGGGCGGCGGCCGTCCTCGGGCCAGGGGACGTCGGTGACGGGCACGCGCACCAGGTCGTCGGCCCGCGCGGTCGGTCCTGGCTCGGTGTAGCGGCGCTGTGCCGGGATCGTTCCCTGCCGCAGCGCCGTCAGGGCGTGGATGACCGAGACCACTCCGGCACTCCAACCGGTGTGCCCGAGCAGCGACTTGTTGGACGCGCACCAGACGCCGCCCGGGGCCGTCACGTCGCCGAGCGTTCCCAGCTCCACCGCGTCGCCGACCGCCGTGCCCGTTCCGTGCGCGATCACCCAGTCGATGTCGTCCGCGGCCAGACCGGCGTCCTGCCGGGCACGGTCGAGACACCGGCGCTGACCGGCCGGATTGGGTGCGTAGATCGCCGTACCCCTGCCGTCCGAGGAGCGGCCGAACCCCAGCAGGACGCCGAGCACCGGATCGCCGTCCTCGACGGCCCGGTCCAGGCGCTTGAGCGCGACGACCCCCGCGCTGTCGGAGAACAGGGTCCCGTCCGCGTGCCGGTCGAACGCGCGCACGTCTCCGCTGGGGCTCAGCCCGCGCAGTTTGGCGAAGGCGACGTTGTAGCGCGGCGTCACCCCCGACACCCCGCCGCAGTAGGCGATGTCGCTGGTCCCGTCCAGCAGGCTCGTGACTCCGAGGCCGATCGCGTACAGCGACGACGAACAGGCGGCGTCGACCACGGAGAACTCGCAGTCGTCGGGCAGCAGTCCGGCCGCCGCGGCCCGCGCGACCCGATGGGGCAGCGTGTCCTGCGGCTGCCCGCCGCCGTGCCCGTGATGACGCCCCAGCAGGCCGCGCAGCCGTTCTTCGGCCTCGGCCCGCCGTGCGGGGTCGTCCCGGTGCAGATGTTCGGCGGTGTGCCGGGCGACGGACTCGGTCAGGACCGCCTCGTCGGTGCGCTGTCCGACGAGGGTGCTGCTGCCGACGTAGTAGGAGTACCGGTCGGTGGGGCGGGTGGTGACGGTCTCCCCCGCCTGCAGCAGACAGTGCCGGAGCCAGACCGGGTTCTGCTCGGTGGCCGGGACGACACCGGCCGCGATCTCCTCGGCAAGCCGGGGGTGCGGCCGGAAGTCGTGCAGGAAACCGGAGGTGCGGACGTAGCCGCGGTCCTCGGCGGCGGGGTCCGGGGACCAGAAGGAGTCCAGCCGGTAGCGGTTCGACGGCTCCTCGAACACGGGCCGGTCGTCGCACAGGAGCTTCCACAGCTCCTCCGGGTCGCAGGCCCCCGGAACGGCGATGCCCATGCCCACCACGGCGACGCTGTCGCCGTGGGCGCCGTCGTCGGCCGGGCCGCGAGGGGTCATGGGCCGGCTCACCGCCGCTCGGACGCGGGGGCGGCGCCGTCGCGCACCAGGCCGGTGACGAGCGTGGCCAACTCCGCGACGGTGTCGTAGTTTCCCGCGTTGGCCACATGGAACATGTCGCTCAGGTCGTACGTCCGCAGCGCACGCTCCAGCAGTTCGGTCATCGCCAGGGAGTCGACGCCGAGGTCGGCCTGGAAGTCGGCGTCGTCGGTGATCACCTCCGGCGGGTATTCAAGGATCTCGGCGCACACGGCACGCACGGTTTCGAGGATGTCCGCGTCGGCCACGGTCGCGGCTGCGGCCGTCTCCGCGACCGGGGCGGCGTCGGCCACGGCGGAGTGCAGAACGGGCCGCAGCCGGTCGGAGAGATCGGACGTCACCGTGCTCTCGCGGAGCGGTGCCGCGGTGACCGCCGAGGGCAGCGAGGTGGACACGATCCGGGTGAGGACGTCCAGCGCGCCGCACTCCACGAAGGTCGTGACGCCCTCGGCGTGCAGCGCGTGCACGGCTTCGTGGAAGCGCACCGGCCGGGTCATGTCGGCCACCATCAGCTCGACGACATCGTCGGCCGCGGTCAGGAAGCGGCCGAGGCCGTGGGAGTAGAAGAAGCGCTCGCGGGGCGCGGACATCCGTACGGTCCGCATCGTCGTCGCGTAAAGGGCACTCGCCTCGGCCAGCTGCGGGGTGTGGAAGGGGCCGGGGACGCTCAGCCGGGACGTGCGGATCCCCACCTCCCGCGCCGCCTGTCGCACTTTCTCCAGCTCCGCCCCGGCGCCGCTGACCACCGACTGTTTCGTGGCGTTGTGCGCCGATACGGCCGTCGTGGCGGCGCCGGCCGAAGCGATCAGTTCCTTGGCGCGGGCCGGGTCTGTGCCCACCGCCAGCATGCCGCCCACGGGCGGCGGTGCCTTGCGCAGCGTGGCATGGCGTTCGCACACCGCCCTGGCCGCGTCGGCCGGGGTGAAGACGCCGGCGACGGCCAGGGCGCCGAACTCGCCGAGGCTGTGCCCGAGGACATGATCGGGTGTCAGTCCGTAGCGGGACTCCAGGAGCGCCGCCAGGGCGACGGACGTCGCGAGGATGGCCACGTCGAGACGCTCGTGGTCGGACTCCAGCAGCTGCCCCAGCGCGGGAGCGTCCGGAGAGAACAACAGCGGTTGGACCGGCTTGAGCTGGTACTCCGCGGCGACCGCGTCGATCTCCGCCACGCGGTCCGAGATCCGGTCGGCGTCCGCGCCGAGGCCGGCGAAGACGCCCGGCAGATACGATCCTTGGCCGGGGAAGAGGAACGCCACCCCACTGCTCATGTGATCATCCTTTCGTCGGGGATGGCCCGGGACGAGTGCGTGCGAGACCGCGGAGGCGGCGGCGTCCGTGGTGGGCCGCGCGGCTGTGCTGTCCACCGCTGAACCCGGCACGGAGAACGCTGCCTCGTGTCAACGGCGACGCGTCGAGCCTAGGAGGGGGCCGTCGAGGCGTCAGCCCCTAAAAGGGCGGTGCCCACCCCTAATTGAGAGTGGGGTGTCTCTCGGAGGTGAAGTCTCGGAAGTCCGGTGTCCGGTTACGTGCCCGGTGTCGCGGCGAGCCGGACGGCGGCGGCACCGGATGCGGCTCGTACGCGTATGCCGTCGGCCACCGCCCGGGGGCGCGTGCGGTGGCCGACGGCGGTCGCGGAGTCCGTGCCGGCCGGTACCCGCTACGCGGCCACGCGGGTCTGCCCGGCCACGCGGGCTACTCGGCCACGTAGGTGTGCCGGCTCCAGATGAAGACCACCAGATCCCGGCCCTGTCGGCGGATGAGTTTCGCGGTCGGTTCGAAGTGTTCCCAGCGGTTTCCGTTCAGCAGCCGGAACTTGCTGCCGATGTCCGGCACGTACCGGAGCCGCTCCGTCTCCGGGAGGAAACCCGGACCGCCGGTGAGGATGGCATTCGGCTCGTGAGTGACCATGCACGCCGCCTTCCGTGGTTGGAACCTGGGAGAAATTCCACCATCCGGTCCACGGAAGTGGTGCATTCCCGGCGGAAGCTAGGGGGTCACGAAGCCGAGTTAGGGGGTCCCGTGCGTCAGAACAGGCAGCCCACATGCGCGAGGGCCTGCTTGAGCAGGGCGCCGTGGCCGCCGTGCATCTCGTTGAGGACCATGGCGGACGAGGCCTCCTCGGGGCTGAACCAGACCAGGTCGAGGGCGTCCTGACGGGGACGGCAGTCGCCGGTCACCGGGACGATGTAGGCGAGGGACACCGCGTGCTGGCGGGGGTCGTGGAAGGGTGTCGCCCCCAGCGTCGGGAAGTACTCGGCGACGGTGAAGGGCTGCAGCGAGGCCGGGACCCGGGGCAGCGCGACAGGGCCGAGGTCCTTCTCCAGATGGCGCAGAAGAGCGTCCCTGACCCGCTCGTGGTGCAGCACCCGGCCGGAGACGAGCGCGCGGCTGACCGCCCCGCCCGACCCCATGCGGAGCAGCAGTCCGATGCTGGTCACTTCGCCGCTGTCGTCGACGCGTACCGGTACGGCCTCGACGTACAGGATCGGCATGCGGGACCGCGCCTGTTCCAGTTCGTCGTGTGGCAGCCAGCCGGGCGTGGTTTCGGTCATGTCAGACATTGCTTGATCATACTTTCAGCGTCCGGTGTCGCGAGCGTGTCGCCCGACACAGCGAATCCGGGACCACGGTCGTCCGTGACCCCGGACCTTCTGTCCGCTTCTCCCCGCGGCGACGCGGGATCACTCTCAAGAGGCCGGTTCGGTCACCTTCGTGGCGGTGTCGCCGTCGACGGCCGCGGCCAGCTGCGGTACCAGTCGCTCCAGCATGTACGGCAGGCTCAGTACCGAGACGAAGGACACGGAGTTGCCGTAGTCGCCGGCCTCCTCCACGAGGACCTCACGTCCCTGCTTCGCCACGTCCAGGTCGGCGTAGAGCGCGTTCTTGTGCAGTTTCGCCTCGTCCTTCGCCCGGTCCGCGACGATCCACACGATGGCGTCGGTGTCCAGCAGATCGGTGCGTTCCTTGCTGATGTTGGCGCCGAACTTGTCACCGATGACCTTGTCCAGGTCCGTCGGCAGCTTGAAGCCGAGGTCGGTCAGCACCCGCGAGCGCGAGTCCTGGCTGCCGAAGACGAAGGTGCCCTCGTACGGCGTCGCCATCACGGCGCTGGCCCCGGCGAACTTCGGATTGTCCTTGGCGGCGGTCGCGAAGTCGGACTCGACGCCCTTCACCAGGTCCTTCGCCTCGGCGTCCTGGCCGAGCGCCTTGCCGATGATCTCGGTCTGCTGCTGCCACGGCACCCCGAAGTCGTTGTACTGCTTCGGCTGGGCCACGACCGGAGCGAACTTGGAGAGGGTCGTGTACTGGTCCTTCGTGAGGCCGCCGTAGACCGCGAGGATCAGGTCGGGCCTGAGCGCGGCGATCTTCTCGGTCTGCGGGCCCGTGCCGGTGTCCTTCAGTACGGTCGGGACCTTCCCGCTGCCCAGTTTGTCCGTGGCCCAGGGGCCGATGGCGCCCTTGTAGCCGCCGAGCCACTCGGTGGTTCCGACGGGCACCTTGCCGAGGGCCAGGACGGCGTCCTGGTCGGTCAGCCCGACCGTGACGATCCGCTTCGGCTCGGACTTGACGGTGGTGCTGCCGTATTTGTGGGCGAGCGTCACCGGGAAGGCGCTGTTCTCGGACGCGGACTTGTCCGAGCCGGCCGCGTCGGAGTCGTCGTCGGAGCCGCAGGCCGCTGCGGTGCTGAACAGGAGGAGCGCGGAGGCGAGCGCCGCGACGAGGCGTGCGCCTCTGGAAGAGCCGGGCATCAGTGGTCCTTCACGGTGGTGGTGTCAGGGCGGGGGTGGTGCGTGGGGGTCCGGTCGGCCGTGGCGCGGGTGCCGGACCACGCCTCCCACAGGGAGGCGTAGGGGCCGGCTGCGGCGCACAGCTCGTCGTGGGTGCCGCTCTCCACGATCCGGCCGCCGTCCATGACGACGATCCGGTCCGCGGTGGCGGCCTGGGTGAGGCGGTGCGCGACGATCAGCGCCGTGCGGCCCTCGACCGCCCGGTCGGCCGCCTGCTCCAGGAGCCGGGCGCCGGTACTGCCCGCCTCGGCCGTGGCCTCGTCGAGGACGGCCACCGGGGGATCGGCCAGCACCAGCCGCGCCAGGGCCAGTTGCTGCACCTGGGCCAAGGTGAGGCGGTGCCCGCCGTCGCCGACGACCGTGTCCAGGCCGTCGGGCAGGGCGCCGGCCCAGTCGAGGGCGTCCACCGTGGCCAGCGCCGTACGCAGTTCGTCGTCGCCGGCGCCGGCGCGCGCGAGACGCAGATCGTCCGCGAGCGGTCCGGCGAAGACGTGCGTCTCCTGGGTGACCAGCGCGACCGGCAGACCCTCCCGGGGCGCCCCGGCGCCGGCCGTCACGTGGACCGAGCCGGACGTCGGGCGGTGCACGCCCGCGATGAGCTTGGCGAGCGTGGTCTTGCCCGCGCCGCTCACGCCGACCAGGGCCACCCGCTCGCCCGCCCGGAGCGTGAGGTCCACGTCGTGCAGGACGGGACGGCCGGGCTCGTAGGCGTGGTGGAGGCCCGTCACGGTGACGGTGCCGGCGGCGCCGATGCCGATGTCGGCGCCGGTACGCTGCGCGGGCTCGGAGGACAACTCGGAGGACAGCTCGGGCGACGGCTGGTCGGCGACCCCGACGAGCCGGGCGAGCGCGGCGGTCGCCGACTGCGCGTCGTCGAGCAGGACGAGCGCCGAGTTGACCGGCGTGAACAGGCTGTGGAAGTAGAGCGCGGCGGCCGTGGCCGTGCCGATGGACACCGATCCGCCGCGCACCAGCAGGAACCCGGTGACGAGGACCGCCGCGAGTCCGGCGTACTCGGCCACGTGCAGCCGGTTGTAGAAGTTCAGCACCAGCCGTACGCCGCGCAGCGTCAGCTCGACCGCCGCCGACGAACGCCGGGTCACCCGCTCGGTGTGCTCCTCCTCAAGCCGGAACGCCCGTACGGTGCCGGCGCCCGCGACGGTGTCCAGCAACTGCTGCTGCTGGGCCCCCGTCGCGATCCGCTGCTCGGCGTAGAGCGGCACGGCGTTGCGTACGTACCAGCGGGCGGTGGAGGCCTGGACGGGCACCGCGACGAGCGCCGCGAGGAAGAACCGCCAGTCCAGCGCGGCCATCGCGACCAGGGTCAGCGCGATGGCCAGCAGTGAGCGGGCCAGTTCGGGCAGGGCCGAGCGCACGGCCTCGCCCACCACCGAGACGTCCCGGGTGACCCGCGCGGTGAGGTCGCCGGCCCCCGCCTTCTCCACCTGTTCCAGGGGCAGCCGCAGGGCCTTCTCGACGAACCGCTCGCGCAGGTGGGCGAGGACGGTCTCGCCGAGCCGGGACACAAGTGACAGGCCCAGCACGGTGGTCGCGCCCTGCGCGAGAGCGACCAGCACCAGCAGCACGACCGGCAGGGTGATGCTCCCCGGCGGGCGGTGGTCGGCGACCAGGTCCACGATGCGGCCCAGCAGCGGCTGGACCAGCAGGCCGACCGAGGTGGCCACGATCATCATGGCGAAGCCGCCGAGGGCCAGGCGCCGGTGCGGGCGTATCAGTTCGCGTACGGCGGCACGCGTACGGGCCTGTGTCGCGGTGGGCAGCAGCGTACGGGCAGTGTCACTCATGCCAGCACCGCCGTTCGATAGGTCTCGTGACGGGCTATCAGCTCCGCGTGCGGGGCCGTGTCGGTGACCCGGCCGCCGTCGAGCAGCACCACCCGGTCGGTCACGGAGAGCAGTGCGGGGCTGGTGGTCACCAGAACCGTGGTGCGGCCCTTGCGGACCTCACGCAGGCCGGCCGCGATCCCCGCCTCGGTCACCGCGTCGACCGCCGTGGTCGGATCGTGGACCACCAGGACGGCACGGTCCGCGGCCAATGCGCGGGCGAGGGCGACGCGTTGGCGCTGGCCTCCGGAGAGCGAGCGCCCGCGCTCACTGACCGCGGTGCCGTCACCTTCGGGCAGTGTCCGCGCGACCTGGTCCACCCCGGCCGCCGTCATGGCCGGCTCGGGGTCGCCGGCCTCGGGGGCGGCGGCCGTGACGTTGTCGCGGACGGTTCCCTCGAAGAGGTCCGCGTCGTGCTCGGCCACCAGCAGCACCGTACGCATCTCGGCCGGGTCCAGGTCCCGCAGGGACACCCCGTCCAGTTCCACCGTGCCGGCGTCGGGGTCGGCCCGCCGGGCCAGACAGCGCAGCAGATCGGTGGCGTGGGCGGGGTCGGTCGCGACCACGCCCAGCAGTTCGCCCGGCTCGATGTCCAGGTCCACCTCGCGCAGCCCGCCATGGCTGACGCCGGCCAGCCGCACCGCGCCGCGCACCTGCCGGGGCAGGCTCCGCTCGCCCGCCGTGACGCTGTGCGCGGTGGCCAGGACCTCCGCGACCCGTCCGGCGGAGGCCCGGCCCTGGGCGAGTTCGGCGTTGACCCAGGCGAGCACTTCGAGGGGGCCGAGCAGGAAGAGCGCGAGCCCGACCGCCGACACCAACTGGCCGAGACTGATGGTCCCTTCGGCGGCCAGCCGGCCTCCGACCAGGGCGACGACGGCGATCAGACAGCCGGTCAGGGACAGCACCATGCCGCTCTGGAAGGCCTGCGCGCGGGCGGCCTTCAGTGTGGCCCGCAGGGAGTCGCGGCTGGTGGTGCGGTAGCGGTCGATGGCCGCCGACTCGCCGCCGATGCCCTTGAGGATCCTGAGACCGGCGACCAGGTCGGCGGCGACGGCGGAGGCGTGCGCCGCGCGCTCCTGCTCGGCCTCGCTGCGGGTCTCCAGGGGCTTGCTCAGCAGATGTCCGAGCCAGAGCAGTACGGGGGTGCCCAGCAGGACGACCAGGCCGAGCAGGACCGACGTACGCAGCAGGACGAAGGCACAGGTGAGGATGCCCACCAGGGACGCGATCCCGTACATCACGGCCGTGTTGACGCCGCCGACCCGCTTGGCGTCCTCGGTCGCGATGTTGGCCAGCGCCCCGGGCAGCCGGCCGTCCTCGGCGCCGCCGCCGGGGTGCAGCACCCGTCGTACGAGGGCGATGCGCAGGGAGTGCTCGGCCCGGACCGCGGACCGGTCGCCGGCCCAGGCGCCATAGCGGAAGGACAGCGCAAGCGCGACGTAGACCACGGCGAGGACGCCGAGCCAGCGGACGAGGGCGCCGGTGTCGGAGCCGGTGACGGCCCGGTCGATCACCACACCGATCAGCACCGGAACCAGGGCTTCCCCCACCTGGTGTCCGGAACCGAGCAGCGAGCCGAGGGCCACGTCCCGGCGCTGCTCCCTGACCGACTCCCGCAGGACGTCACGCCCCGACGGATATGTAGGACTCACCCGCAACCCTCCGGGATCGGACGACGAAAACTTAGGTGAGGCTACTCTAAGTTGCTGACCATGGCATTGCCCAGTGAGGGCGCGGGGACACGGGGTGCTGGACCGTCGAGCGGCCCGCGCGGGTGTGACGGCACGTGAAGTGAACCCGTGACGTCACACCCGGCACCCGGCACCGGTGGAGCGAACCCTTCAGCCGGTTCCTCAGCCGATCGGCGCGGCCAAGTCGCCCGTGCGGTGGGCGATCAGGGAATCGAGGATCTCTCCGGACCGCACCGCCGTGGTGGACAGCAGGGTCGAGGTGAGGCCGTGCGTGTGCTCGGTCGCGCCCTGCAGATAGATGCCCGCCGTGACGTCCGGGGTGAGTTCGACACGGTGGTCGCGGCCGACCCGTACGGCGTCCTTGTCGTCCCGCAGGCAGAGTTTCGCGGTTCTGCCCAGGAGGGTGTCGAGGTCCCTGGGCCGGTAACCGGTCGCGTGGACGAGCAGGTCGGCCAAGAGCACCTCCCGTTCCCCGGTGGGGAGATACTCGACGGTGACCTCCAGATGGTCGTCGAGGGTGCGTACGTCCCTGATGCGGGACACGTTGCGCATCTGCAGCCGCTCCCGGCCCTGGACCTTCTCGCGGTACATCGTCGCGTACAGCGACTCGATGAGATCCATGTCGACCACCGAGTAGTTGGTGCTGCGGTGGTAGTCGACCAGGGACTGTTTCACCTCCGGGGTGGAGCGGAAGTAGACGTCCACGGCCTCCGGGTCGAAGATCCGGTTGGCGAACGGGCTGTCGTCGGCCGGCGTGTACCCGTACTTCGCGAAGATCGCGCAGATCTCCGCCTCGGGGAAGGACCGGTGCAGGTAGTCGAGCGCCTCGGCGCCGCTCTGACCCGCGCCGAGCACCAGGACGCGGCCCACCGAACGCTCACCCGAGGCGTTCAACTCCTTCACCCGCGGCACGAGTTGGCTGTTGTGCCAGATGCGGTCCGACAGAGCCGTGTCCGGTGGCAGATGCGGCTCAAGGCCGACGGCCACCGAGATGTTCCGGGCCCTTCGGGTGACGGTCCGCCCGGGTGCGCCGGGCGCGCGGCTGACGACGTCCAGCCAGCGGATCTCGCCGTCCGGTCCCGTCACCGGCTCGACGGACACGACCTCGTCCGAGTAGTCGACGAGGTGGGCCACCCGGGAGGCCGCCCACTCGAAGTACTCGTGGAACTCGATCCGCAGGGGGAACAGCGTCTTCGCGTTGAGGAAGTCCACCATCCTGCCCCGCTCCCGCAGGAAGCACAGGAAGCTGAAGTCGCTGGTCGGGTTGCGCATGGTGACCAGGTCCTTGAGAAAGGAGACCTGCATCGTGGCGTCTTCGATGAGCATTCCGCGGTGCCAGCCGAACGACGGCTGGCGCTCCAGAAATCCCGCGCGGATCCGGTCCTCCGGAGCGGCTTGGGCGTTGTGTTCCTCAACCGCGATGGCCAGCGCGAGATTTGACGGCCCGAAACCGATTCCGAGCACGTCAAGGACGGCGTCCGGCTCGTCGTGCAGCTCGTCGTGCAGTGCGTTCACCGCAACTTTTCCTTCCCCTAGGCGCCACTGATGTTAAATAAGGTTAGCCTTACCTTGCAATGGTGTGTCCTAGGAGAGGATCGACTATGCGGGTCGTCATGTTCGGCTACCAGACCTGGGGGCATCGCACCCTCCAGGCTCTGTTGGACTCCGACCACGAGGTGGTCATGGCCGTGACCCACCCCAAGAGCGACCACGTGTACGAGAAGATCTGGGACGACTCGGTGGCCGACCTGGCCGAGAAGCACGGAGTGCCGGTGCTGCTGCGCAACCGGCCCGACGACCCCGAACTGCTCGCCGCCCTCAAGGACGCGGCGCCCGACCTGATCGTCGCCAACAACTGGCGCACCGTGCTGCCCCCGGAGGTCTTCGACCTGCCGCCCCACGGCACGCTCAACATCCACGACTCGCTGCTCCCGGCGTACGCGGGTTTCTCCCCGCTGATCTGGGCGCTGATCAACGGCGAGCGGGAGGTCGGTGTCACGGCGCACCGGATGAACGCCGAACTCGACGCGGGCGATGTTCTGTTGCAGCGTGCCGTGCCGGTCGGCGCGGCCGACACCGTCGCCGACCTGTTCCACCGCACGGTCGACCTGATCGGCCCGGTCGTCGAGGAGTCGCTCGGCCTCATCGCCTCGGGCCGCGCCCAGTGGATACCGCAGGACCGCAGCCGGGCGAGCTTCTTCCACAAGCGGTCCCTTGAGGACAGCCGTATCGACTGGACCTGGCCGGCCGAGGACATCGAGCGGCTCGTACGGGCCCAGTGCGACCCGTACCCGAACGCCTTCACCCACCACCGCGGACAGCGGCTCAGGATCGTCGAGTCCGCGGTCTCCGAAGGCCGTTACGGCGGAACTCCGGGGCGGATCTTCATCCGCGAGGGTGACGGCGTGGTCGTCGTCGCCGGTGCGGAGGCGAGGAACGGCCGGCTGCGCGGGCTGGTCGTCAAGCGGGTACGCACCGAGGACGGGGCGGAGTACGCGGCGACCGACTACTTCCGCACGATGGGCGGCTATCTGACGGCCCGAGCGTGAGCCTTGCCGGCGGCTGAACAGCGACGACTGGGCGTTCGTCTCCGTCCGCGGGCACGTCGTGGCTGGTCGCGCAGTTCCCCGCGCCCCTAAAAGCGGGGCTGCGCCCCGGCTTTTGTCTTTAGGGGCGCGGGGAACTGCGCGATCAACCCCCACCTACCCGCGGACGAGGACGCACCCGGGCATCGTCAGTCGGTCGCCGGCACCGCCGCTCGCAGCGGAGCGGCCCCGTGGTGGCGGCCCATCGGGATCACCAGGGGCGTGCCGCTGACCGGGTCCATCGTGATCTGGCAGGTCAGGTCGAAGACGTCCTCGACGGTCTCGGCGGTGATGACCTCGGCCGGGGTCCCCTCGGCGACGACCCTGCCGGACTTCATGGCGACGACGTGATCGGCGTACCGGCAGGCCTGGTTGAGGTCGTGGAGCACCATCACGACCGTGCGGTTCTCCCGGCGGTTGAGGTCGGTCACCAGGTCCAGGACGTCGATCTGATGGGCCAGGTCGAGGTACGTCGTCGGCTCGTCGAGTAGCAGGACGGGCGTGCCCTGGGCGACGGCCATGGCGATCCAGGCGCGTTGCCGCTGGCCGCCGGAGAGTTCGTCCACGGGGCGGTCGGCGAGGTCCGTCATGTTGGTGGCGGCCAGCGCCTGGTGCACGGCCTGCTCGTCCGCCTTCGACCACTGCCGCCACCAGGTCTGGTGCGGTGAACGCCCGCGGTTGACCAGGTCGAGGACGGTCAGCCCCTCGGGCGCCACCGGGCTCTGCGGCAGGATGCCAAGACGCTGGGCGAGTTCTCTGCTCGGGATGGACTGCAGCGCCCGGCCGTCGAGGTGGACGGCGCCCTCCTTCGGCGCGAGCAGCCGGGCGAGGGCCCGCAACAGGGTGGACTTGCCGCAGGCGTTGGCGCCGACGATGGCCGTGATCCGGCCGGGCGGAACCGCCAGGTCGAGGCCGTCGACCACCAGCCGGTTGTCGTACGCAAGCCGCAGACCGCTCGCCCGCAGATCGGGGTCGGGGGCCGACAAGGAGTTCGTCGACAGGGGGGCGTCTGTCGACAGGGGATCAGCCGGCACGGGACCGACCGATATGGGATCAGCCGACATGGGATCAACCTCCTGAGCCCGCGCGGTTGGCGCGGACGAGCAGCCAGAGCAGAACCGGAGCGCCGAGCACACCGGTGACGATGCCGACCGGCAGTTCTGTGCCGGAGACGAGCGTACGGGCGATGAGGTCGCCGCCCAGGACCACGAGCGCCCCGGTCAGTCCCGAGGCGACGGTGGGCGGCCAGGCCGTGCCGGCCAGCCGCTGCGCGATCTGCGGGGCGGCGAGCGCCACGAAGGCGACGGGTCCCGCGGACGCGGTGGCGAAGGCGATCAGACCGACGCCGGTGAGCAGGATGGCGAGGCGTACGGGCTGCACGCGCGTACCGAGGCCGGTGGCCACGTCGTCACCGAGCTGGAGGGTGCGCAGCAGACGGCCGAGCAGCAGGGCCGCAGGCAACAGCACCGCCAGCGCGACGGCGAGCGGGCCGACCTGGCCCCAGGTGCGGTTGTTGAGGTTGCCGACCAGCCAGCCGAGCGCGGCCTGCGCCTGGAAGCGTCCGCCCCTGGCCACGAGGAAGTCGGTGGCGCTCGTACAGATCCAGGCCACGCCGATGCCGACCAGGATGATGCGGTAACCGGTGGTGCCGCGCCGCCAGGCCAGCACGTAGACGGTCAGGGCGGTGACCAGGGCGCCGAACAGTCCGAGGGCCTGGGTGCCCAGGCCGCCGTCCCAGCCCAGCACGATGCCCGCGACCACGGCGGTGCCGGCGCCCTGGGTGAGGCCGATCATGTCGGGGCTGGCCAGCGGATTGCGCGTCATGGTCTGGAACAGCGCGCCGGAGACCCCGAAGGCGACCCCGGCAAGCAGTCCGACCAGGGCCCGCGGCAGGCGCAGTTCCTGCACCACGAGAACGGTGCCGGGGTCGCCGGAGCCCACCAGGGCCCGTACGACGTCGGTGAAACCGATCGGGTAGTCGCCGGTCGTCAGGCCCCAGCAGAACATGACGAAGGCGCCCGCGGCGAGCACCACGCACAGGGCGACGAGCCGGGGCCGGAAGACCCCGGAGACCGGCGGCAGGACCAGCCGGTAGGTCCGGTAAGTAAGGAAACGGGCGGAACCGGCCGGACGGACGGTGTCAGCAGGCGCCTTGAGGGCGGTTTTCGGGTTCGGCACGCTCACACCTCCGCCAGATTGCGCCGACGGACCATCGCGATGAAGAACGGACCACCGATGAAGGCGACCAGGACGCCCGCCTGGATCTCGGTGGGCCGGGCCACGAGGCGTCCGATGATGTCCGCGGCGAGCAGCAGGATGGGGGCGAGCACCGCCGACAGGGGCAGCAGCCAGCGCTGGTCGGGCCCGATGCCCGCCGACTGGGCGAGCACGCGGGCCACATGGGGCACCACCAGGCCGATGAAGACGACCGGGCCGATGACCGCGACCGCGGCGCCCGTCAGCAGGGTGATCGCGGCGACGCCCGCCAGCCGGACGAGACCGAGACGCCGGCCGAGCGAGGCCGCGACGTCGTCGCCGAGGGCCAGGCTGTTGAGGGCCGGAGCGCAGGCCAGCGCCAGCACCCCGCCGATGACGAGGAACGGCAGGACCCGCCACACCATGCCGTTGTCCGCCTCCGCGAGCGAACCGGCCGACCAGAACCGGTACTTGTTGAGCGCGTCCACGTCCGTGAGCACGATGGCCTGTGTGAAGGACCACAGCATCGAGGTGACGGCGATGCCCGCGAGCGCCAGTTTCACCGGAGTCATGCCGGACCGCCCGAGGCCGCCCAGCAGATAGACGGCCACCGTGGCGATCAGCGCCCCGGCGAACGCGAACCACACGTACCCGTACAGCGAATTGATGCCGAGCACGCCGACGGCCAGCACGATGGCGAAGGCCGCGCCCGCGCTGACCCCCAGTACCCCGGGGTCGGCGAGCGGATTGCGGGTCAGGGCCTGCATCAGCGCCCCGGAAAGACCGAGCGCCGCGCCCGCGGTCAGCCCGAGCGCGGTACGGGGCATCCGCGCCGACCAGACGACGTTGTCCACGAAACGGCTCGGCGCGTCCCCGAACAGGGCCCGGATCACCTGGTCCGGCGGGATGTTGGCCGCGCCGAGCGCCAGTGACATCAGGCAGAGGACGGCCAGGACGGTGCCCAGCAGTGTCACGAGAAGGACAGGGCGCACTCTCTTGCCCGTCACCTTGCGGTCTCCAACAGCCAGCTCCCTTATTAGGTAAGGCAGGCCTTAATCGTAGTGCGGGGCACGAGGTCCGCAGAGACTGGGCCTTTTGGTTAGGTAATCCTTACCTTAGTATGACCTGCGGTCCTCCGGCTGAGCCGGTTCCGCACACTCTGGAGGCACGGTCAGCTGTGTCCGGTTTCGAAACGCGTGGGTCCGGTGTCGGTGGCAGTGGCATGAGCGACAGTGGCCTTGGTGACAGTGTCGGTGACGTGACGGCGTACTGGCGTCGACGGCTCGATCCCCTCCCACAGGAGGCGGTCCTCCCGGTCGACTTCCCCTACCCGCTCAAGCCCGGCGGAGAGCTGCGCACGATCAGTCGCACGCTGGACGCGACGGCCGACGGGATCGGCGAGACCGACAAGGCCGACAAGGCCGACGAGGTCACTTTGCTGGCCGCATTCGTGGCGCTGCTGCACCGTTACGGCGGCGCGCGGGACCTCACTGTCGGGTACGGCGGACTGCCGGTCCGGGTGGCCCTCGACGGCGGAACCGAGTTCGCCGAACTGGTCCGGCGGGTCTCGGCGGCGTGTGCGGCGGCCGACACCCACCGGGTCGAACTGTGCACGCTGGTCGCTCTGTTGCGGCCGGAGCCCACCCGGGGTGGCGGCCTGCTGTTCAACACGGCCTTCGGAGCGGCACCCGACGGCTCGGCCCACGCCCCGCTCGACCTCGCGCTCGAAGTCCGTGCGGGTGCCGTCCGGGTGACGTACCGGCAGGATCTCCTCCGGGACGGGACCGCCCACCGGACGGCGGGCCACTACGCCACCCTGCTGGCCGACGCGCTCGCCCGGCCGCACACCCCTGTCGGCGAACTGAACCTGCTGGACGCCGAGGAACGGCACCGCGTCCTGACGGAGTGGAACGACACCGACCACGACGTCCCCCTGCGGACCTGGCCGGAGATGTTCGCCGAGCAGGTACGGCAGCGGCCCGACGAGATCGCGCTGGTCTTCGAGGACACCCGGCTGACCTACGCGGAACTGGACGAACGCGCCGGCCGGCTGGCCGACGCCCTCGTCGCGCGCGGCGCAGGACCCGAACGCGTGGTGGCTCTCGCCGTGCCCCGCTCGGCCGAGCTGATCGTCGCCGAGGTCGCCGTACTGAAATCCGGCGCCGCCTACCTGCCGGTGGACACCGATTACCCGGCCGACCGCATCTCCTACATGCTGGCCGACGCTCGCCCCGCCTGCCTGCTCACCACCGCCGAGGTAGCGGCGGACATCCCGCCGTGCGACGGCATGGACGTCGTGGTCCTGGACGCGCCCGAGACCGTGAGGGAGTTGGCTGAGCGGCAGGCGTACGTACCCGGCCTCGACCCCCTCTCCGTCGGCAACGCCGCCTATGTCATCTACACCTCCGGCTCCACCGGCCGTCCCAAGGGCGTGGTGCTCTCACACGCCGGCGTCGCCAAACTGGTCGCCACGCAGAGCGAGCGGTTCGGGATCGGGCCGCACAGCCGGGTCCTGCAGTTCGCCTCGCCGAGCTTCGACGTGGGGTTCTGGGACCTGTGCCTCGGACTGCTCTCCGGTGGCCGACTCGTCGTCGTACCGACCGAGTTGCGGGTGCCCGGCGCACCCCTCGCCGACTACGCCCACGCCAACGGCATCACCTTCATGATCCTCCCGCCGGCGCTGCTCGCCGCGATGCCCGAGGACGTCGAACTGCCGCCCGCCACCCTGCTCGCCGGCACCGAGCGGGTCTCGCCCGAACTGGTCGGCCGGTACGCACGCGGCCGGATGATGTTCAACGCGTACGGCCCCACCGAGGCGACCACCAACTCCACCCTCGGCCTCTGCGACCCCGACACCCCGGCCGGCACGATCGTCCCGATCGGCGTCCCCGACCCCGGCACCCGGGCTTACGTGCTCGACGCCCGGCTCCAGCCCGTACCGGCCGGGGTCCCCGGCGAGTTGTACCTCGGCGGAGCCGGTCTCGCCCGCGGCTACCTGGGGCGGCCCGACCTGACGGCCGAGCGGTTCGTCGCCGACCCGTTCGGCGCGCCCGGCGAGCGGCTGTACCGCACCGGCGACCTGGTGCGCTGGAAGGCCGACGGGCGGCTGGAGTTCCTGGGCCGCGCCGACGCGCAGGTGAAGATCCGCGGCTTCCGCATCGAACCCGGCGAGATCGAGTCCGTGCTGCGCGCCCACCCGGCCGTGGAGCAGGCAGCGGTCCTGATCCGCGAGGACCGGCCCGGCGACCGCAGGCTCGCCGCCTACGTGGTCCCCTCGCTGGACGCGGGCGCCGATGGGAACACCGATGGGGACGCCGATGGGGACGGGCGCCGGGGCTTCGGCGTGCAGGTCCAGGAGTGGAAGGACCTGCACGAACTGCTCTACTCGGCTGCGGGATCCGAAGGCATGCGGGACGAGTCCGCGGGCTCGGTCGACAGTTCCGCGGCCGACGGTTCGGTGGGACTTCGGGGCGAGTCTCCGGGGCTCCGGGAGAACTTCGCCGGCTGGAACAGCATGTACGACGGGCTGCCCATCCCCGTCGCGGAGATGCGCGAGTGGCGCGAGGCGACCCTCGCCCGCATCGAGGAGCTCGCGCCGCGCCGCGTGCTGGAGATCGGCGTCGGCAGCGGCCTGATCCTCTCCAGGATCGCGCCCGGCTGCGAGACCTACTGGGGTACCGACCTCTCCGAGGAGGCGATACGGGCCCTGCGCGGCCAGGTCCACCAGGTGCCGGAACTGGCCGGCCGGGTGCACCTCAGCGCCAGGCCCGCGCACGACACCACCGGGCTGCCCCGGGCCCACTTCGACACGGTCGTCCTCAACTCCGTCGCCCAGTACTTCCCCGGCGCCGACTACCTCACCGACGTCATCGGCGCCGCCGCCGAGCTGCTGGCCCCCGGGGGACGGCTGTTCATCGGTGACGTGCGCAACGCCCGTCTGCTGCGCTGCCTGCGCGCCGCCGTGGAGACGCGCCGCGCGGCCGACCCCGGGGACAAGCAGGCCCTGCGGACCGCCGTGGAACGGTCGGTCGCCTGGGAGGGCGAACTGCTCCTCGACCCCGACTACTTCGCGGCGTTCGACGGCTTCGACGTCGACATCCGCGTCAAGCGCGGCGGCCATCACAACGAACTGACCCGCTACCGCTACGACGTGGTGCTGCGCAAGGCGACGCGGTCACCGGCCCGGGCCGACGGCGACGAGATCGCATGGGCCGACCTGGTCGACTTGGCCGACCTGCCAGATCCAGCAGGCCCAGCAGACCTGGCAGCCCTTGACGCGCTGCTCACCGGGCGGCGTGAGGCGATCCGGGTCACCGGTCTGCCCAACGCCCGCCTCGCCGAGGACCTGGCCGCACTGTCCGCTCTGGACGACAGCAGCCGCACCCCGGCCGCTGCCGACGCGCCGGACCCGGAGGCCCTGCACGCCCTCGCCGCCCGGCACGGCCTGCGGGCGGCCGTCACCTGGAACGGGAACGCCGAGGACGGCAGCCTCGACGTGGTCTTCGGCCCCGCCGACGCGGACCCCGGCCCCGGCACCGCGCTTGCCCCCGACACCGCGCTTGCCACCGATACCGTGCTCGAAGCGCCGGGCCGGCTGTACCGCCCGTCCGGGACGTTCCCGCACGCCAACCGCCCCGCGCCCTTCCGTGACGTGAACTCCCTGATGAAGGCCCTGCGTTCGTACGCGGCCGATCAACTGCCCGAGTACATGGTCCCGTCCGCGGTCGTTCCCCTGGACCGGCTCCCGGTCACCCCCAGCGGCAAGCTCGACGGCGCCGCGCTCCCGGTACCCGACTACGGGGCCCTCAGCTCCGGCCGCCCGCCGCGCGACGCCCGTGAGGAAGTGCTCTGCGCGGCCTACGCCGAGGTGCTCGGCGTGCGGTCGGCGACCATCGACGACGACTTCTTCGCCCTCGGCGGCGACAGCATCACCGCCATCCAGCTCCTCATCCACGCCCGCAGGGCCGGGCTGCGGCTCAGCTCCCGTGACGTCTTCCGGCACCGGACGGTCGCAGCCCTCGCCGAGGCCGCGGGCGTGCGCACCGACACAGGCATCGGTACGGGCTCGGGCACCGCGGTTTCCGCTACGCGGGCCCCGCTGGTGCGGCTCACCGGGGCCGAACTCGCCGAGCTCCAGGGCGAGTACCCGGTCACCGTGGGGGAGCTGCTGCCGCTGAGCCCTCTCCAGGAAGGCTTCTACTTCCACTCCCTCGTCGACGGCGCTGACCGTGACACCTATGTGGTCCAGCAGGCCCTCGAACTGTCCGGCCCGGTCGACGCCGAGGCACTGCGCCGAGCAGCCCAGCGCGTCCTCGACCGGCACGCCCCGCTGCGGGCCTGCTTCCGCCCGCTCTCCGACGGGCGCCCCGTGCAGATCATCGCCGAGGGCCTGGAACTGCCCTGGCGCGAGGTGGATCTGTCGACGGAGGACCGCCGGGCCACCGAGGACCGCCTGCTCCTCGCCACCGACGGAGTCGCTGACGCGGTCGCCGCCGAAGAGCGTGCCCACCGCTTCGACCTCGCTCGCCCGCCCCTGTTGCGCTGCGCGTTCGTACGGCTCGGCGAGGGCCGGAGCCGACTCCTGCTGACGTTTCACCACAGTGTCGCGGACGGCTGGTCCTTGCCGGTTCTGCACCGTGAACTGCTGGCCTCCTACGGCGAAAGCCCCGCCCCGCTGCCCGAGGTCGCCCCCTACAGCTCGTACCTGCGCGGCCTGGCCGCCGCCGACCGGGACGCCGCACGCGAGTCCTGGCGCGACGCGCTCGCCGGGATCGAGGAGCCCACCCGGCTGGTCGAGACGCCCTCCGACGGCACGCCGATCACGCCCGCCCAGGTCCGTGTCGAGCTGTCCGAGCAGGTCACCGCCCGGCTGTCGGCCCGCGCCCGCGAGCTCGGCGTGACGCTGGGCACGGTCGTCCAGAGCGCCTGGGGCCTGCTGATCGGGCGGCTGACCGCCCGCCAGGACGTGGTGTTCGGCACCACCGTCTCCGGCCGAGACGCCGAGGTCGAGGGCATCGAGTCCATGGTCGGGCTGTTCATCAACACCCTTCCGACCCGCTTCCGCTGGGAGCCCGCGGACACCCTCGCCAGCCTCCTGGGACGACTCCAGGACGAGCAGGCC
The DNA here is from genome assembly GCF_001418335.1 of Streptomyces aurantiacus. GTDB lineage: Bacteria > Actinomycetota > Actinomycetes > Streptomycetales > Streptomycetaceae > Streptomyces > Streptomyces aurantiacus. Next base: position 30,296 of record NZ_LIPP01000017.1, read on the forward strand.
GCGCTCCTCGACCACCAGCACCTGGGCCTCGCCGAGATCCAGCGCGTCGCCGGACTCGCGGGCAGCGGCGAGCTGTTCGACACCCTGGTCGTCTTCGAGAACTACCCGGCCGCCACGGGCCTGGCCGACCCGTCAGGGCGTATCCGGGTCACGGGCCACGAGTTCCACGACGCCGTCCACTACCCGCTCGCCCTGATCGTGAAGCCGGGCCGCCGCCTCGACCTGCGTCTCAAGCACCACGCCCAGCGCCTCGACGCCGCCGCCGTGCGCCGCATCGCGGACCGCCTCACCCGCATCCTGCACGCCCTGGCCGCGGACCCGGGGCAGCCGGCCGCCGCCCTGGAACTCCTCTCGCCCGCGGAGCTGTCCCACGCCCACCCGGCCGGTGAACGGCGGGAGGTGCCGGAGACCACCCTCTCCGCGGCCTTCGAGGCCCGGGCCGCCCGCGCCCCGCATGCCACGGCGGTCGTGTACGAGGACCAGACCCTCACGTACGAAGAACTCGACGCCCGCGCCGAGGACCTGGCCCGCCGGGTACGCCGCAGGGGCGCCGGGCCGGGCACGGTCGTCGCGGTCGCCGTACCGCGCTCGGCCGAGCTCATGGTCGCCCTGCTCGGCGTGCTCAAGTCCGGCGCCGCCTACCTTCCGGTCGACGTGGACTACCCCGCCGACCGGGTGGCCCACATGCTCACCGACTCCGGGGCGACGACGGTCGTCACCACCTCCGACACCGCGCACCGACTGCCCGAGGTCCCGGGCCTCGCCCACCTGCTGGTGGACAGCCTGGACAGCCACCAGACCGACCAACAGTCCGATGCGGCCCGTGTCCGTGCGACCGCCCTCGCCCCCGCGGGCCCCGACGACCCCGCCTACCTGATCTACACCTCCGGCTCCACCGGCCGCCCCAAGGGAGTCGTCGTCACCCATCGGGCCATCGTCAACCGCCTGGCCTGGATGCAGGGCGAGTACCGGCTGGGCGCCGACGACCGGGTGCTGCAGAAGACCCCGGCCAGTTTCGACGTCAGCGTCTGGGAGTTCTTCTGGGCGCTGGGCGAGGGCGCCACGGTCGTGCTCGCCCGCCCGGACGGACACCGCGACCCCGCCTACCTCGCCGGGCTGATCCGCGAACAGGGCGTCACCACCCTGCACTTCGTACCGTCGATGCTCGAAGCCTTCCTCCAGTCGGAGGACATCACCGCCGACCCCGCGTGGGCGGCCTCCCTGCGCCGCGTCTTCAGCAGCGGCGAAGCCCTGTCCACCTCCGCGTCGGCCCGCTGGCGGGACCTCACCGGGGTGCCGCTGCACAACCTGTACGGCCCCACCGAGGCCGCCGTCGACGTCACGTATCACCCGTATGACGGGGCGCCCGGCGCCACCGTGCCCATCGGCAGGCCCGTGTGGAACACCGGTCTGCGCGTCCTGGACTCCTGCCTGCGCCCGGTGCCCGAAGGGGTGCCGGGCGAGCTGTACCTGACGGGCGTCCAGCTGGCCCGCGGCTATCACGCCAGGCCGGGCCTGACCGCCGAGCGGTTCGTGGCCGATCCGTACGGCGGGCCAGGCGAACGCATGTACCGCACGGGTGACCTCGTACGCCGCCGCGCGGACGGAGTCGTCGAGTACCTGGGCCGCACCGACCGCCAGGTCAAGATCCGCGGCAATCGCGTCGAACTCGGCGAGATCGAGGCCGCGTTGGTCCGGCAGGCGTCCATCGCGCAGGCCGCCGTCACGGTCACGGTCACAGCCTCGGCCTCAGCCACAGGGTCCGTCACCGGCGGCGCGCTGGTGGCGTACGTGGTCCCCGCCCGCGGCGCACACCCGGAGCCCGCCGAGCTACGGGCCGCACTCGGCGCGGCGCTCCCCGCGCCCATGGTGCCCGACGCCTACGTCGTCCTCGACTCCCTGCCGTTGACGCCCAGCGGCAAGCTCGACCGGGCCGCGCTGCCCGCCCCGCAGGCGGCGACACGCGCCGAGGTGCGCGCACCCCGGGACGAGCGGGAGCGCGCGCTCACCGGGATCTTCGCCGCGGTGCTGAAGCTCGACGAGGTCGGCATCGACGACGACTTCTTCATGCTCGGCGGCGACAGCATCACCTCCATCGGCGTCTCCAGCCGCGCCCGGCGCGCGGGCCTGGACCTGAACCCCCGCGACGTCTTCGAGCACCGCACCCCCGAGGCCCTGGCGGCGTCGGCCACCCCGGTCGCCGCCGCGCGTGCCCTGCGCTCCGAGTTCACCCTCACCACCGAGGAGACCGAGCGCGTCCACCGGCTCAGCCCCGGCCCGGTGGACGACATCTGGCCCCTTGCCCCGCTCCAGGAAGGCCTGTTCTTCCACTCCACGTACGACGACAGCGCCCTGGACGTCTACACCGTCCACGAGTCGTTCGACATCGCCACGCCGCTCGACACGGACCGGCTCCGCACCGCCGTACGGGTACTGCTGGCACGCACCCCCAGCCTGCGCGCCGGGTTCACCAGCGAAGGGCTGCGCCAGCCGGTGCAGTTCATCGTCCGCGACCCGGAGGTTCCGCTCGAAGAGGTCGATCTGTCCGGGCTGCCCGCCGCCGAACAGGACGAGCGGCTGCGGGAGTTGACGGACGCCGAGCGGTCCCGCCGCTTCGACCTGACCCGGCCGCTGCTCTTCCGGATACTGGTCGTCCGGCTCGGCGAGGAGCGCGGCGACCGTCTGATCGTCGGCCGGCATCTCCTCCTGTGGGACGGCTGGTCCGCCTGGCTCTTCCTCGACCAGCTCTTCGCCCTGTACGAGTCCGGCGGCGACGCGAGCGGCCTGGTCGCCCCCGGCTCGTACCGCGACTACCTGACCTGGCTGGAGGTCCAGGACACGGCCGTCGCCACCGCCGCCTGGCGCACCGCCCTCGCCGGACTCGACGAGCCCACCCTGCTCGCCGCCGCCGACCAGGGCCTGGAACCCGACATCCCGGAGAGCCTCGACGCCTTCCTCCCCGACGAGGTGGGGGAGCGACTGCGCGTGATCGGCCGTCGGCACGGACTGACCCTCAACACCGTGCTGAACGCCGCCTGGGGCCTGACCCTCGCGAGCGCGACAGGCCGCGACGACGTCGTCTTCGGCACGACCGTCGCGGGCCGGCCGAGCGAGGTGCCGGAGATCGAGAACGTCATCGGCATGTTCCTCAACACCGTCCCCGCCCGGATCGCCTACGACCCGGCCGAACCCGTACTCGGCCTGCTGCGCCGCGTCCAGGACGAACGGCTGGCCGTCATGCCGTACGAGTACCTGGGCCTCGGCGTGCTCCAGGCCGAGACCGGACACCGGCGGCTGTTCGACACCCTCTTCGTGTTGCGCAACAGCGACACCGAGGAACGGCTCGCCGAGCTGAGCGAGCGGCACGGCGCCACCGCCGTCGCCAACGTCGACGCCACGCACTATCCCGTCAACCTCGTCGTCACCCCGGGCCGCAGCATCCAGGTCACCCTGACCCACCGGGCCGACGTCGTCGCGCGCGACGAGGCCCAGGAACTGCTCGACCGCTTCACGCTGCTCGTCGAACGGCTCACCGACGACCTCGAAGCCCCCGTCGGCCGTATTGATGCTCAACTCCCTTGCGAACACGTCCGGTTGGAGCGTGAGCGGGCCGCGGGCCGGGTGCCCGACCCCGAGGACACCATCGCCGACCTGCTGGCGGACCGGGCCGCGGCCACGCCCGACACCACCGCGCTGGTCTTCGGCGACGAGACCCTCACGTACGCCGACCTCGACGCCCGCATCAACCGCATGGCACGCCTGCTGCTCGACCGCGGCGCCGCCCCCGAGCGGGTCGTCGCGCTCGGGCTGCCACGCTCCCTCGACATGGTCGTCGCGCTCTTCGCCGTACTGCGCACGGGCGCCGCGTACCTGCCCCTGGAACTGGACTACCCGGACGACCGGCTCGTGGCCATGCTCCAGGACGCCCGGCCCACCCTGCTGCTGTCCAACACCGCCGTCTCCGCACGTCTGGCGGCGGCCGACACCCCCCGCGCGCTGCTGGACGACCCGGCGGTGGCCGCCGAACTGGCCGCCTACCCGGCAGACTTGGAGCGACGGGTCTTCAGCCTGGAGCACCCCGCGTACGTCATCTACACCTCCGGGTCCACCGGCCGGCCCAAGGGTGTCGTCACGCCCTACCGCGGTCTGACCAACATGCAGCTCAACCACCAGCGGGAGATCTTCGAACCGGCCGTCGCCTCGGCGGGCGGACGCGCACTGCGCATCGCGCACACGGTGTCCTTCGCCTTCGACATGTCCTGGGAAGAGCTGCTGTGGCTCGTCGAGGGCCACGAGGTGCACATCTGCGACGAGGACCTGCGACGCGACGCCGAGGCCCTGGTCGCCTACTGCGAGACCCACCGCGTCGACGTGATCAACGTGACGCCCACCTACGCCCATCTCCTCATCGAGCAGGGCCTGTTGGAGGGGCACCGGCCGCCGCTCGTGCTGCTCGGCGGCGAGGCCGTGTCCGAGACCGTGTGGAACCGGCTCCGCGACACCGAGGGCACGTACGGCTACAACCTCTACGGGCCGACCGAGTACACCATCAACACCCTCGGCGGCGGTACGTTGGACAGTGCCACCCCGACCGTCGGGCGTCCGATCCGCGGGACCCGCGCCCACATCCTGGACGCCTGGCTGCGCCCGGTGCCCGAGGGCGTGCCCGGCGAGCTCTACATCGCGGGCATCGGCCTGGCCCGCGGCTACCTCGACCGCCCTGCCCTGACCGCCGAGCGGTTCGTCGCCGACCCCTTCGGCGAACCCGGCGAGCGCATGTACCGCACCGGCGACCTCGTACGCCGCGGCCCCGAAGGCAACCTCGACTTCCTCGGCCGCACCGACGACCAGGTCAAGATCCGCGGCTACCGCGTGGAGCTGGGCGAGATCGAGACCGCGCTCTCCCGGCACCCCCAGGTCGCGCACGCCGCCGTCGTGGTCCGCGACGAACGGCTCGTCGGCTATGTCGTCCCGGCCCCGCTCACCGGCGACGACCGCGACGGCGCCGAGCGCGAACAGGTCGGCGAGTGGCAGGAGATCTACTCCGACGAGTACGAGGAGATCAGCACCGCCGTCTTCACCGAGGACTACGCCGGCTGGGACTCCTCGTACGACGGGCAGCCCATTCCCTTCGCGCAGATGCGGGAGTGGCGCGAGGCCACCGTCGCCCGGATCCGCTCGCTGCGGCCACGCCGAGTCCTGGAGATCGGCGTCGGTTCAGGACTGCTGCTGTCCAAGCTCGCCCCCCAGGCCGAGGCGTACTGGGCCACCGACTTCGCCGCCCCCGTCATCCGCAAGATCGGTGAGGAACTGGCGCAGGACCCGGAACTCGCCGCACGCGTCACCCTGCGCGCCCAGCCGGCCGACGACCTGACCGGCCTGCCCGGCGACGGCTGGTTCGACACCGTCGTCATCAACTCCGTCATCCAGTACTTCCCGAGCATCGACTACCTGACGTCGGTGATCGAGGGCGCGATGCGGCTCCTCGCGCCGGGCGGGGCGCTGTTCGTCGGCGACGTACGCAACCTGCGCCTCGCCCGGACCTTCCAGACGGAGATCCAGCAGGCCAGGGGGGTCACGGGGGAGGCATTGGAGCGCGCCGTCGAACGCGGTCTGCGCCTGGAGAAGGAACTCCTCGTCGACCCCGACTACTTCACCACCCTCGGCCACCGCGTCGACCTGCGCACCAAGCGGGCCCGCCACCACAACGAACTCACCCGCCACCGCTACGACGCCGTCCTGTACGCCGGTGAGGCGGACCTTGCCCTGGACCGCGTACCGTCGGTCGGTTTCACCGAAGGGCTCGACCTGACGGACCTCGTCCGTGCCGTGACCCCGCTGCGGTTCACCGGCATTCCCGATGCGCGTGTCGGGGCCGGCGGGGGAGTGGACCCCGAGGCGCTGCACGACCTCGGCGCCCGGCTCGGCCGCCGCGTCCTGACGACCTGGTCCCGCGAACCGGGCACGTACGACGCCGTGTTCATCGCGGACGCGGACGCGGATGCGGGTGCGGAAGCCGACACCGACGCCGGCGCGGGGCCCGGACGCACCGCCGGGCTGTATCTGCCCGGTGGCGGCGAGGCCCCGTACGCCAACGAGCCCACCGCGGCGCGCGGCGCGAACAGCCTGGTGCGGCGCCTGCGTGACGACCTCAAGCAGCAGTTGCCCGAGTACATGGTCCCGGCGGCGTTCGTGACCCTCGACCGGCTGCCCATGAACGACAACGGCAAGCTGGACGTGCGCGCCCTGCCCGACGCCGAGCCGGCCGTCGCGCTCGGTACGGGCCGCGGGCCGCGCACCCCGCAGGAAGAGGTGCTCTGCCGGCTCTTCGCCGAGGTGCTCGGCCTGCCCGAGGTCGGCGCCGAGGACGCCTTCTTCGACCTGGGCGGCCACTCCCTGCTCGCCACGCGGCTGATCAGCCGGGCCCGCACGGAGCTGGGTGCCGAGCTGGCGATCCGTGACCTCTTCGAGGCCCCGACCCCGGAACTGCTCGCCGCGCGGGCCGACACCGGGCGCCCCGCCCGCCCGGCCGTCACCCCCGCCGAACGACCCGACCGCATCCCGCTCTCGCCGGCCCAGCGCCGGCTGTGGCTGGTCGAACGGCTCACCGGCAGCGGTGTCGCGTACAACTTCCCGCTGGTTTTCCGGCTGCGCGGGGAACTCGACCTCGACGCGCTGCGGTCCGCCCTGAGCGACGTGGCGGGGCGGCACGAGGCGCTGCGCACGGTGTTCCCCGAGCACGACGGGGAGCCGTACCAGTTCATCGTCCCGGCCGCCGAGGCCGCGCCCGAGTTCACCGTGCGGGACTGCGCGGAGGACGCGCTGGACGGCCTGATCGAGTCGGCGCAGCGCCGCCCCTTCGATCTGGCTCGTGAACTCCCGCTGCGCTGCGAGGTGTTCCGGGTCGGCCCGGCCGACCACGTGGTGGCCGTGGTCCTGCACCACATCACCACCGACGAGTGGTCCGACCGGCCGTTCCTGGCCGACCTGAACACCGCGTACGCGGCCCGGACCGCGGGCGGGGAGCCCGGCTGGGCCCCGCTGCCGGTGCAGTACGCCGACTACACGCTGTGGCAGGAGCAACTGCTCGGCCAGGTCGGCGAGGCCCAGCTCGCCCACTGGACGCGGACGCTGAGCGGGCTGCCCGAGGAGCTGGCGCTGCCCCTGGACCGGCCGCGGCCGGCCGAACCCACCGGGCTCGGCGGCAGGGTCCGCCACGAAGTACCCGCCGAGGTCGGCCGGACCCTGCGTGAACTGTCCGGCGAGACCGGCACGAGCCTGTTCATGCTCCTCCAGGCGGCCACGGCGACGCTGCTGCACCGGCTGGGCGCGGGCGACGACATCCCGCTCGGCGCGCCCATCGCGGGCCGCACGGACAGCGCGCTCGACGAGCTGGTCGGCTTCTTCGTCAACACGCTGGTCCTGCGCACCGACCTGTCGGGCGACGACCTGACGTTCCGTCAACTGCTGGCCCGGGTACGTGAATCGGCGCTGGCGGCTTTCGAGCACCAGGACCTGCCCTTCGACCGGGTCGTGGAGGCCGTCAACCCACCGCGTGTGGCGGGCCGCAACCCGCTGTTCCAGGTGATGCTGGGCTACCACTACCGCCCCGACGGCGACGCCGAACTGCTCGGGCTGCCCACCGAGTGGTCCGAGATGGACACCGGCAGGGCCAAGTTCGACCTCCACTTCACCTTCGTGGACGAGTCGGACCACCTTGTCCTGCTGCTCGACTACGCGGCCGACCTGTGCGACGAGGCCACGGCGGAGCGCCTCGTCGGACGCCTGCTCCGGCTCCTCGAACAGGTCACCGACGCGCCGGACCTGCCGGTGCGCGACGTGGAGGTGCTGGCGCCGGACGAGCGGGCGCTCGTCCTCACGCACTGGAACGACACGGCCCACGACACGGCCCACGACACAGCCCATGGGGGCGCATCACTCACCCTTCCCGAGCTGTTCCGTGCCCAGGCGGCCCGTACGCCCGACGCGCTCGCCCTGGTCGTCGGTGAACAGCGGCTGACTTACGCCGAGTTGGACGCGCGAGTCGAACACACCGCGCGCGTACTGGCAGGCATGGGCGTGGGTCCCGAGCGCACCGTGGCCGTCGCGCTGCCGCGCTCGGCGGACCTCGTCGTCGCCCTGCTCGCGGTGCACCGCGCGGGCGGCGCCTATCTGCCACTGGACCCCGACCACCCGCAGGAGCGCCTCGCGTTCACGCTGGCGGACGCCCACCCGGTGGCCGTGATCCGCGACCACCTCCCTGAGGGCGAGGAGGGCGAACTCCCGGGCACATACGACCCGTCGAGCCCCGCCTACGTGATCTACACCTCCGGTTCGACGGGGCGTCCCAAGGGCGTGGCCGTACCGCAGTCGGGCATCGTCAACCGCCTGCTGTGGATGCAGGACACGTACGGCCTGACCGGTGCGGACCGGGTGCTGCAGAAGACCCCGGCCGGCTTCGACGTCTCCGTGTGGGAGTTCTTCTGGCCGCTGATCACCGGGGCGGCCCTGGTGGTGGCCAGGCCGGACGGCCACCGAGACCCCCGCTACCTCGCCGAACTGATCCAGCGACAGGCCGTCACCACCGTGCACTTCGTGCCCTCGATGCTCCAGCTCTTCCTGGAGGAACCGACGGCCGCCCGGTGCACGGGCCTGCGCCGGGTGATGTGCAGCGGCGAGGCCCTGCCCGTCGACCTCACGCATCGCTTCCACGAAACGCTCGCCCCCGTCGAACTGCACAACCTGTACGGACCGACCGAGGCCTCCGTCGACGTCACCGCCGCCCAGGTGCACCCCGGTGCCACGGCGGTGCCCATCGGGCGCCCGGTGTGGAACACCCGCGGGTACGTCCTGGACGCCGCGCTGCGGCCGGTGCCGCCGGGCGTCGCGGGGGAGCTGTACCTCGCGGGCGCGCAGCTGGCCCGCGGCTATCTCGGCCGCGCCGCGCTGACCGCCGAGCGGTTCGTCGCCGATCCCTACGGCGGACCCGGCGAGCGCATGTACCGCACGGGCGACCTCGCCCGCTGGACGTCCGACGGTGCGCTCGCATACCTGGGCCGCACCGACGACCAGGTCAAGATCCGCGGCTTCCGGATCGAACTCGGCGAGATCGAGACCGTACTCGGCCGGCACGACACCGTCGCCCAAGCCGTCGTCGTCCCGCATGACCAGCAGCTCGTGGCCTATGTCGTCCCGGCCGCGGGCCACGGCACCGACGCCGCAGGACACGGCACAGGCGGTACGGGAAGCGGCACGGGACGCGTCGCGGACGGTGCCGTACTGCGCCGGCACGCCGCAGCGGTGCTGCCCGAGCACATGGTCCCCGCGGCCTTCGTGACCCTGGACGCCCTGCCGCTGACCCCCAACGGGAAGCTCGACCGCAAGGCGCTGCCAGCGCCCGACTTCGCCGCCGAGACCACCGCGTCCACCGAAACCCTGCCGCGTACCCCGCGCGAGGAGATCCTGCGCGGTCTGTTCGCCGACGTACTGGGCCTGGAACGGGTCGGTGTCCACGACGACTTCTTCGCCCTCGGCGGCCACTCCCTCGTGGCCATGCGTCTCGCGGGGCGCGTCCGGGCGGTGCTCGGCGCCGAGGCCTCGCTGCGCACGGTCTTCGAGGCCCCGACGGTCGCCCGTCTCGCCCAGGCACTCAGCGACGGGACACGCAGCAGCGACGGAGGGCTCAGTAACGACGGCGCAGGCCGGCCCGTCCTCGCGCCCGCGGACCGGCCGGAGCGGCTGCCGCTCTCCTTCGCCCAGCAGCGGCTGTGGGTCCTGTACCGGGTGGAGGGCCCCAGTTCCACGTACAACATCCCGCTCGCCCGGCGGCTCACCGGGCCGCTCGACACCGACGCGCTGCAACGCGCGGTCGATGACCTGGTGGCCCGCCACGAGCCGCTGCGCACCGTCTTCCCGGAGGAGGACGGGCGTGCGTACCAGCTGATCCTGGAGCCGGCGCAGGCCCAGGTCGCCGTGCGGTCCGCCTCCGTGGCCGACGAGGCGGAGCTGGCCGAGCGGCTCGCCGAGGCCGTCGAGTACGGCTTCGAGCTGGACCGGGAGGCACCGCTGCGCGTGCACCTCTTCCGCATCGCCGAGGACGAGCACGTCCTGCTGCTCCTGCTCCACCACATCGCGGGCGACGAGTGGTCGGACCGGCCGCTCACCCGCGACCTGGCCGCCGCCTACGAGGCACGCACGGCCGGCCGGGCGCCCGAGCGGGCCCCGCTGCCGGTCCAGTACGCCGACTACAGCCTGTGGCAGCGTGCGGTGCTCGGCGACGAGAAGGACCCGCAAAGCCTGGCCGCTCGCCAACTCGCCTTCTGGAAGCAGTCGTTGACGGGGCTCCCCGAGGAGCTGGGGCTGCCTGTCGACCGGCCGCGCCCGCTGGAGGCCAGTTACCGCGGTGGCGCGGTCGACATGGCCCTGGACCCGGAGCTGACGGCGGGGCTGCGCGAGCTGGCCAGGTCCGGCAATGTCAGCATGTTCATGATCATCCAGGCGGCGGTGGCCGCGCTGCTGACCCGGTTGGGCGCCGGCACGGACATCCCGCTCGGCAGCCCGATCGCCGGGCGCACCGAAGAGGCGCTGGAGGACCTGGTCGGGTTCTTCCTCAACACTCTGGTGCTGCGCACCGACACCTCCGGCGACCCGGCGTTCCGCGAACTGCTCGCCCGGGTACGGGAGACCGACCTGGCCGCCTTCGACCACCAGGACGTGCCGTTCGAGCGCGTGGTGGACGTGCTCAAGCCGGCCCGCTCGCTGTCCCGGCACCCGCTGTTCCAGGTCATGGTCGTGTATCTCGCCGCGAGCGGCGACGCGGACGACCTCGCCGGGCTGGCCTCCCGGCGGGAGGAAGTCGGCGCGACCACCGCCAAGTTCGACCTCTCCTTCGACTTCGTGGCACGGGCCGGCGGTGACGGTAATGACGGCGGTACCGGAGCCGAGGGAGGTGGCGACGTGACGGGCGGTGACGGTATCGACGGTGTGCTGGAGTACAGCACCGACCTGTTCGACCACGCCACCGCCGAGGCGATCGCCGCACGGCTCGTGCGACTCCTGCGGGCCGTGGTCGCCGCCCCCGACACCCCGATCAGCCGGATCGACATCCTCGGCGACGCGGAGCGCCGGCGCATCCTCACCGAATGGAACGACCGGCCCCTGCTCGCCGGACCGACCACCGTGCCGGCCCTCTTCGAACGGCAGGCCGCGCTCTCACCGGACGCGCCGGCCGTCGCATCCGACGGCATCAAGCTGACGTTCGCCCAGCTCAACGCCAAGGCGAACCGGCTCGCCCGGCTGCTCGTCGCGCGCGGCGTCGGCCCGGAGCGGCTGGTCGCGCTGGCACTGCCCCGCACCGCCCGCACCCTGCTGGCCATCCTCGCCGTGCACAAGGCGGGCGCCGCCTACCTGCCGCTCGACCCGGACGCGCCGGCCGGCCACCTGAGCGACACACTCGCCGACGCCCGCCCGGTCCTGACGCTCACCACACGGCAGCTCGCGCCCCTGCTGCCCGCGGACGGACCGCCGGTACTGGAACTGGACGCCGAGGCAACCGCCGAACTGCTCGCCGCCCAGCCCGCGACCGACCTCACCGACACGGACCGGGCCGCGCCCCTGAGCCCGCGCCATCCGGCGTACGTCATCTACACCTCCGGCTCCACAGGGCGCCCCAAGGGCGTCGTCATCACCCACGAGACGGTCGGCAACCTCTTCCACAGCCACCGCGAGACCCTGTACGCGCCCGCCAAGGCGGCCACCGGCCGCCGCCATCTGCGCGCCGGACACGCCTGGGCGTTCTCCTTCGACGCCTCCTGGCAGCCGCAGCTGTGGCTCCTGGACGGGCACTGCGTCCACGTCGTCTCCGACGAGACCCGCCGCGACCCGGAGCTCCTCGCGGCGGCCGTCGTCGAGCACGGGTTCGACTTCCTGGAGGTCACCCCGTCGTTCTTCGCGCAGATGGCCGAGACCGGCCTCGTACGCGACGACGGCAGCAGCCCCCTCGCGGTCGTCGGCGTCGGCGGCGAGGCCGTACCGGGCGCGCTCTGGGAACGGCTCGGACGCCTGACCGGCACCGAGGCGTTCAACCTGTACGGGCCCACCGAGTCCACCGTCGACGCGCTCGTGGCACGGGTGCGCGACAGCGACCGGCCGCTCGTCGGCCGCGCGGTCGCGGGCACCCGCGCGTACGTCCTCGACGACCGGCTGGGGCCCGTACCGCCCGGTGTGACCGGCGAGCTGTACCTGGCAGGCGGCGGCCTCGCCCGCGGCTACCTGGGCCGCCCCGCCCTGACCGCGGAGCGCTTCGTGGCCGACCCGTTCGGCGGGCCCGGCTCCCGGCTCTACCGGACCGGCGACCTGGCCCGCTGGACGGCCGACGGACACCTCGACTACCTGGGCCGGGCCGACGACCAGGTCAAGATCCGCGGCTTCCGCATCGAACCCGGCGAGATCGAGTCCGTACTGGCCGCCCACCCGGACGTCGCCCGAAGCGTGGTGACGGTACGTCAGGAAGGCACGCGCAAACTGCTCGTGGCGTACGCGGTCCCCGTACCCGGAGCCCTTCCCGACCCCGGACGGCTGCGCGCCCACGTCGGCGGGCACCTGCCCGACCACATGGTGCCGGCCGCCGTGGTCCTCCTGGACCGGCTGCCGGAGCTCGCCAACGGCAAGCTGGACCGGGCCGCCCTGCCCGCCCCGGACTTCTCCGCGCTCTCCACAGGCCGGGCCCCCGGCACCGAGCTGGAGAAGACCCTGTGCGCCGTGTTCGCCGACGTGCTCGGCCTGACCGAGGTCGGCGTCGACGACGACTTCTTCACCCTCGGCGGCGACAGCATCATGGCGATGCAACTCGTCAGCAGGGCCCGCGCGGCGGACGTGCGGATCACCCCGCGCCTGGTGCTCAGGCACCGTACGGTCGCCGGGCTCGCCGAGGTGGCGACCACCACCGGAGCCGCCGACGCCCGCCCGGCCGACGAGGGAACCGGCATCGTGCCGCTGATCCCGGTCATGCACTGGCTGCGCGAACTGGGCGGCCCGTTCAAGGGCTACCACCAGTCGGCCCTGGTCAGGACCCCCGCGACCCTGGACCGGCCGAAGCTCACGGCCGTACTGCGGGCACTCGCGGACCGGCACGCCATGCTGCGCGGCACGCTGGTCCGGAGCGCGCCCCTTCAGGGGCGCGGGGAACTGCGCGACCAGCCCCCACTGACCCGCGGCCGAGAAACGTCCGCCGGGGCCGAGGACGACCGCGGCGCCAACTGGAGCATCGCGGTGCCGCCCACAGGCACCGTGGACCCCGGAACCTGGATCGAGCGGATCGACGTCACCGGGCTGGACCCCGACGCGCTGCGGACGGCCGTCGCGGACGGCGCCCACGCGGCCCGCGCCGCGCTCGACCCGGAAGCCGGTGTCGTGGTGCGGGCGGTGTGGTTCGACGCGGGCGCCGAGCCCGGCAGGCTGCTCCTGATGGCCCACCACCTGGTGACCGACGGGGTGTCCTGGCGCATCCTGCTGCCGGACATGGAGACCGCCTGGCGGGCCGTCGAGGCTGGGCGCCCCGCCGAACTCCCGCCCGTCGACACGTCGTTCCGCACCTGGTCGCGCACACTCGAACAGCTGGCTCAGGACCCGGCGCGGGAGGCCGAACTCCCGTTCTGGACAGACGTGTTGGCAGGTGCGGCGCCCCTGCCGCTGAAGAGCCCGCTCGACCCGGTCCGCGACACGGCCGGCACCGTACGGCGGCTGGAGCTGCGGCTGCCCGCCGAGCACACAGGACCGCTGCTGTCCGCGGTGCCCGCCGCCTTCACCGCGAACGTCAACGACGTCCTGCTCACCGCACTCGGACTCGCCGTGGCCGACTGGCGGCGGCGGCACGACAGCGGCCCCGGGGGACCGGTCCTGGTCGACCTCGAAGGCCACGGACGCGACGAGGAGGTGGCGGGGCAAGCGGCGGGTAGCGTCGATCTGTCCCGTACGGTCGGCTGGTTCACCAGCGTCTTCCCCGTCCTCCTGGATCCAGGCCCCGGCGCCCTGGACGACCTGGACGGGGCCCTTGAAGGCGGCCCGGCCGTCGAGGAGGCGCTCGACCGGACCCGACGGCACCTCGCCGCACTGCCCGCGAACGGCGTCGGCTACGGCCTGCTCCGCCACCTCAACCCCCGTACGGCTCCGGTCCTCGCCGGTTTCGAGGCGCCGCCGATCGAGTTCAACTACCTCGGCCGCTTCGGCATCCCCGAGGCCACGGACTGGTCGTACGCCCCCGAGGAGGACGTCTCCGACATCGGCCCCGAGCCGGACATGCGGGAGGGCCACGCGCTCGGCATCAACGTGGTGACCGAGGACCGCGCCGACGGTCCGGTCCTGGCCGCCCACTGGTCCTGGCCGGAGGCGGTCCTGGACGAGGAGACGGTCCGCGACCTGGCCGAGACCTGGTTCCGCGCACTCAGGGCACTGGTCGCCCGCGCGGCAACCCGAGACCAATGAGAACCAATGAGAACCAATGAGAACCGATCAAGCCGATAGAACCGATCAAGCCGATCAAGCCGAAGGAGCGTCATGAGCACCAACCCGTTCGAGAACCCCGAGGGCACCTACTCCGTGCTCGTCAACGACGAGGGCCAGTACAGCCTGTGGCCCGACTTCGTGGACGTGCCGGCCGGCTGGACCGTCGCGCACGGACCGGCTGCCCGCCAGGAGTGCCTGGACCACATCGAGGCCAACTGGACGGACATGCGGCCCAAGAGCCTGGTGGAGCGGATGGCCCAGACGGCGACGGCGACGGCGACGGCCACGGGCACGGGGACGGCGTGAAGGCGTACGCCCATCTGTGGCAGGGGACGCCGTATCCGCACCGGTGGGTGCTCTGGGACACCGCGGGGGACGTCCTCGTCTTCGACCGGGACGCCAACTGTCCGGTGGACATCGACGACGGGGCCGTGCGGCGCGAGGTCCTGCGCCGGATGCGCGAGGCGGGCGTGCCGGAGAGCGACGACTATCCGGGGCGCCCCTGCGCGTGAACGGAACGGACTGCCGACGGACTGCCGACGGACTGCCGACGGACTGCCGGGGGGCGTCACATGCTGTGTGCCGCCTTGCCGTGCAGCAGGTGGCGGATCAGCTGGTCGGTGGTGCAGACGACGCCGGTACGCGCGATCCACCGCAGCGCCATGGAGTGGTCCTCGGCGGAGAAGTCGGCCACCGCGTCGGCCACGACGAACGGCTGGATGTCGTGCATGAAGGCGTCCGCGGCCGTGAGCAGGATGCCGAGGTGCGCCCGCACCCCGCAGAGGATCAGCTGATCGCGCCCCTCGGCGCGCAGCAGCCTGCCGAGGTGGCTGCGGAGGAACGCGTTGTGGCGGACGTTGACCATCAGGTGTTCCCCCACCCGGGGCGTGAGCGACGCCACGACCGCGGCGTCCCCGTCGGGCTCCGGGCCGATGCCGGGCCCCCAGATGTCGCGCATCAGGCCGCGCTGGCCGGGGCGTTGCGCGGCCGGTTCGGCGCTGAAGACGATCGGCATGCCGAGGGTGCCCGCGAGTTCGCGCAGGGTCGCGATGTTGTCGACCAGTTCCACGACGGGTGAGCGGTCCGGCGGAAAGGCCCGGACGAAGTGGTTCTGCATGTCGTGGACCAACAGCGCGGCCCGTGCCGGGTCGATCGCCCAGGGCGGGCCGGCCACGGGCACCGCGGAACGGTCGGGCATGGCATAGGAGTTGATGACGGGCAGGACCATGGGCGGACGCCTCCCTGATGGTGTGGGTACGCGAGCCCGGTGCGAGGAACTTAGCTTAGCCTAAGCTAAGTTGGCTGGCGTCGTGGTCGTGTGTCGGCCACGTGTTTGCCGACTGGCCCCCCTTACTGCCCGGCCGCACTGTTCAATGAAAGTGAACAGTGCACACATTCGTGAGAGTGAGAGGAGCGGCCCGTGTCCCCTGTCGTGGTGCCGCCGGTCGGCGCGCGCATTCGCCGGGCGCGTACGGCACGAGGTATGAGCCTGCGTGCCCTGGCCCGGGAGATCGGGGTGTCCGCGAGCCTCGTCTCGCAGATCGAGACCGGGAAGAGCCAGCCGTCGGTGAGCACCCTGTACGCGATCACCACCGCGCTCTCCATCCCGGTCGAGTCGCTCTTCGACGCCGACCCCGGGGAGGGTGCGGCTCCCGCCCCCGTGGCGGCGGTCGGCGAACGGCGGCCGGCGCCCGTGGGCACACCGCCCGGCACCGGACCGCCCGGCACCGCACCACCTGGCACCGCACTGCCCGGCACCGTAGCGCCCGACACCGTGCTGCACGCACTCGCCGCCTTCGCCGCCGACCCCGGCCGCAGGATCGGCCCGTTGGTCAAGGGCGGTGAACGGGAGGTACTTGAGCTGGACTCGGGCGTCGTGTGGGAGCGGCTCGGCCGTGTCCCCGGCGTGGACGTCGACTTCCTGCTCGTGACCTACCGCCCCGGCGGGGCCTCCTCCGGCACGGGCGGCCTGATGCGGCATTCCGGGACCGAGTACGGCTACCTGACCTCCGGCGAACTGGTCCTCACGCTCGGCTTCGACGAGTACGTGATCCGGCCCGGCGACGCGGTCTCCTTCGAGTCGACGACCCCGCACCGCTACCGCAACGACGGCAGCGAACCGGCCGTCGGAGTGTGGTTCGTGTTCAGTATGCCTTGACACTTTCCCCGGATGGTCGTTCACTCCGGATGAGGGTGGTGGTCGTCATGGCAATCCGCACATTCGGACCGAACGCCGTCGACTGGGAACAGCGCATCGACCTCGACCGGCTCCGCAGGGAGCGGTTGGACCGGCTCCACGAGGCCCTGAACCGCTCGGAGTTGGGCGCGTTGCTCAGCTTCGACTTCGCCAACATCCGCTACATGTCGTCCACCCACATCGGCACCTGGGCGATGGACAAGCTGATCCGCTTCGCGCTGCTCGTCCGCGGCGGCGAACCGATCGTCTGGGACTTCGGCTCTGCCGCCCGACACCACCAGCTCTTCAACCCGTGGCTCGACCACGGCGACGGCAAGGGGGGCGGCAAGGAGGGTGGCACGGAGGGTGGCACGGGAGGCGGCCAGGGGGGCGGCCCGCCCACCGGCGCCCGCGCCGGCATCTCCACCCTGCGCGGCGCCTTCCACCCGGACGCCGCGATCGGCGCCGACGTCGCGGCGAAGGTGGCGGCCGAGCTGCGCGAACACGGCCTGGCAGGCGAGCCGTTGGGCGTCGACATCGCCGAGATGCCCGTCCTGCACGCCCTCAAGGAGCAGGGCATCGACGTCGTGGACGGCCAGCAGGTGTTCCTGGAGGCCCGCCGCGTCAAGACGCCCGACGAGATCTCCCTGCTCACCCAGGCCTGCTCGATGGTCGACGCCGCGTACGAGGAGCTGTACGGCTACCTGCGGCCGGGCGTGCGCGAGAACGAGTGCGTCGGGCTCGTCAGCAAGGTCCTCTACGACCTGGGCAGCGAGTACGTCGAAGGCGTCAACGCGATCTCCGGGGAACGCTGTTCACCGCATCCGCACGTCTTCAGCGACCGGCTGATCCGCCCCGGCGACCCCGCCTTCTTCGACATCCTGCACAGCCACCTCGGATACCGCACCTGCTACTACCGCACGTTCGCCGTCGGCAGCGCCTCACCCGCGCAGCGCGACGCGTACGTCCGCTGCCGTGCCTACATGGACGAGGCCATCGCGCTGGTGCGGCCCGGCGCCACGACCGCCGACATCGTCGAAGTATGGCCGCGCGCCCAGGAGTTCGGCTTCCCCGACGAAACCGCCGCGTTCGCCCTGCAGTACGGACACGGGGTGGGCCTGTCCATCTGGGAGAAGCCCATCTTCAGCCGCCTGGTCTCGCTCGACCATCCCGAAGTGCTCGAACAGGGCATGGTGTTCGCGCTGGAGACGTACTGGCCGGCCGCGGACGGCTGGTCGGCCGCGCGCATCGAGGAGGAGATCGTCGTCACCGCCGACGGGTGCGAGGTCATCACCAAGTTCCCGGCGGAGGAACTCCTCGTCGCGGGCCGCAAGTACTGGACCGTCGGCGGCGCACTCGACACCCGCCGCGAATCCCAGTCCCATCTGAACACCCGCGAGGGCAGGGGGGAACGATGACCCGCGCCCCGCAGCCGGAAGCCCGCGGCCTGGACATCACTGACCCGGACAGCCCGGAAACCCGCCCGGAGGGCACCGGCCCGGATGCCGGTCAACTCCTCGCCCTCTACGAGGAGATGGCCGTGATCCGGCGCACGGAAAAGGCCGCCCACGACCTGTTCATGACCGGCCTCGTCAAGGGCACCACCCACCTCGCCGCCGGCCACGAGGCCGTCGCGGTCGGCGCGAGCGCGGCCCTGCGCGACGACGACTACGTGTTCGCCACCTACCGCGGCCACCACCACGCCCTGGCCCGCGGCGCGACCCCCGAGGAGTGCCTCGCCGAACTGATGAGCCGCGCGACCGGTCTGTGCGGAGCCAAGGGCGGCTCGATGCACCTCACCAAGGCCTCGCGCAACATGCTCGGCTCGTACGCGATCGTGGGCGCCCATCTCCCCATGGCGGTCGGCGCCGCCTGGTCGGCCCGGCTGCGGGGGACCGAGCAGATCGCCGTGGCCTTCTTCGGCGACGGCGCGACCAACATCGGTGCCTTCCACGAGGCCCTCAACCTGGCCGCCGTGTGGAAGCTGCCCGTGCTGTTCGTCTGCGAGAACAACCTGTACATGGAGTACACCGCGATCGCCGACGTGACCGCCGTGGCCAACCCGGCGGCCGACCGGGCGCCCGCCTACGGCATCCCCGGCGAGATCGTCGACGGCAACGACGTGGTCGCCGTGCGGGAGGCGGTGGCCAGGCTCGCGGACCGGGCACGGGCGGGGGAGGGGCCGAGCCTGCTGGAGGCGCAGACGTACCGGCACTTCGGCCACAGCCGCGCCGACCCGGCGGCGTACCGCCCGGCCGAGGAGGTGGAGCGCTGGCTCAAGCACGACCCGCTGGACGTGGCACGCGGCCGGCTCGCCGACCTCGGGGTGCCGGCCGAGACGGTCGACGCCGCCGACGAGCGCGCCGCGGCCGTCGTACAGGCGGCCGTCGAGGCGGCGAAGAACGCGCCGGCGCCCGATCCCCGTGAGGCGCTGACCGACGTATGGGCCGACGGAGGTGCGCAGTGGCGGACGTGATCACATACCGGCAGGCGGTCGCCGAGGGCATCGCGCGGGAGATGCGGCGCGATCCCGCGGTGGTGTGCCTCGGCGAGGACATCGGCGCGGCGGGCGGGGTGTTCAAGACGACGGCCGGGCTGCACGAGGAGTTCGGTTCCGGGCGGGTGTGGGACACGCCGATCTCCGAACAGGCCATCGTCGGGGCGGCGATGGGCGCCGCGATGACCGGCATGCGGCCCGTCGCGGAGATCATGTTCTCCGACTTCCTCGCCTGTTGCTGGGACTACCTTGCCAACGAGATACCCAAGGTGCGGTACATGACCGGCGGCCAGGTCACCGTGCCGCTGGTGGTGCGTACGGCCAACGGCGGCGGCCTCGGCTTCGGCGCGCAGCACTCCCAGGCCACCGAGAACTGGGCGCTGACGATCCCCGGACTGAAGATCGCGGCACCGGCCACCCCCGCCGACGTCGTCGGCATGATGGCGGCGGCCATCCGCAGCGACGACCCCGTGGTCTTCTTCGAGCACAAGGGACTGCTCGCCGCCAAGGGCCCGCCCGCGCCGCCGGACCACGTCGTCGAACTGGGACGCGCGGCCGTCGTACGCGAGGGCGCCGACATCACCCTCGTGGCCCTCGCCTCGATGGTGCCCGTGGCGCTCACCGCGGCCGAGCGGCTGGCCGAGGAGGGCATCGACGCCGAAGTGATCGACCTGCGCTGCCTCGTGCCGCTCGACACGCGGACCGTGCTCGGCTCGCTCGCGAAGACCTCACGGCTCGTGACCGTCGAGGAGAACCCCTACCAGGGCGGCTGGGGCGGCACGCTCGTTTCGGTCGTCGCCGACGAGGGGTTCGGTCTCCTCGACGCGCCCGTCCGCAGGATCGCGGCTGAAAACGTACCGCTGCCCTTCGCGGACGCGCTCGAACAGGAGGTCATCCCGACCGTGGACAAAGTCGTGGCGAAGGTCCGCGACCTCAGCGCGTACTGAAACCCGGCAACTTCGGCACGAAGAGAACTGGGCACGAAGAGAACTCGGCACGAAGAGAACTCGGCATCAAGAGAGGCGAGTAGGGCGATGACGACGACCAATCGAATGCTCCTGCGCTCGGGCCACGTGCTCTCGATGGACCCCGACATCGGGGACCTGCCCGACGGTGACGTCCTCATCGAGGACGGGAAGATCGTCGCCGTCGCACGCGACATCAGCGCGGACGCGGAGGTGCTCGACATGACCGGCCGCATCCTCGTGCCGGGCTTCGTCGACACCCACCGGCACACCTGGGAGACACCCATCCGCGGCTGCGCCCCCAACGCCACCCTCGACGACTACTTCGTCGAGGTACTGGACACCTTCGCGCCCGTCTACAGCCCCGAGGACGTCTACGCGGGCAACCTGGCGGGCTCGCTGGAATGTCTGAACGCCGGGATCACCACCCTGGTCGACTGGTCCCACATCAACAACTCGCCCGAGCACCCCGACGCCGCGGTCCAGGCACTCGGCGAGACCGGCATCCGCGCCCAGTACGCGTACGGCAGCGCCAACACCTCGCTCGCCGACTACTGGTACGAGAGCAAGATCGCGGTGCCCGGGGACGACGTACGGCGGGTGCGGGAGCGGCATTTCTCCTCCGACGACGGCTTGCTGACCATGGGCCTCGCCACCCGCGGACCCGGCTTCTGCAGCAACGACGTCGTCGAGGCCGAGTGGCGGCTCGCGCGCGAACTGGGCATCCCCATCACCGTGCACGTCGGCATGGGACGGCTCGCCGGCCGCTTCGGGATGGTCAAGCAACTGGACGGCCTCGGGCTGCTCGGCTCCGACACCACGTACGTCCACTGCTGCTACTTCAGCGAGGAGGAGTGGCGGCTGGTCGCCGACAGCGGCGGCACGGTCTCCATCGCACCGCAGGTGGAGACGCAGATGGGGCACGGCTGGCCGCCCGTGATGAAGGCGATCGAGTACGGCCTCCGACCGTCCCTGAGCATCGACGTCGTCACCACCGTGCCCGGCGACATGTTCACCCAGATCCGCGCGGCCTTCGGCGCCGAGCGGGCCCGGGTGAACGCGGTCTGCTGGCAGGCCGACACCCCCGTCCCGGAAACGATGTTGACGGCACGTCAGATGCTGGAGATCGTGACGGTCAACGGCGCGCATGTCGCGGGACTTGAACACCGCACCGGTTCACTGACCCCCGGCAAGCGCGCCGACGTCGTCGCGATCGACGCGACCGCGCTCAACGTCGCGCCGCTCATCGACCCGGTGGCGGCCGTGACGTTGAGCGCGGACGTCTCCAACGTCGAGACCGTCATCGTCGACGGCGTCGTCCGCAAGCGCGACGGGAAGCTGCTCGGCGACGTCGGGCGGGCCCGGCGCCTGGTCGAGGAGTCCCGCGACCGCCTCACGGCGGCGGTCGCGGCGCGTGGGAAGCGAGAGGCATGACACACCACGTGATCCGCTGGGCGGCGGACGCCACGTTCGCCGCCCCGCCCCAACTTCCGTACGAGAGCACGGGGTTCACGCGGCGGACCGTGGTCGGCGAGGAGGACGGCACCGTACACACGGGCTTCGGCGTCTGCGAACTGGCGCCGGACGGGACGGTCGGGGCCCACGTCCACTCGTACGAGGAGTCCTTCCACCTGCTCTCCGGAACCGTGATCCTCGATACGCCCGAGGGCTCGTACCTCCTGGCGGAAGGCGACTACGGACTGCTCCCGACGGGCGTCCCGCACGCCTGGCGCGGCGCAGGAGACACCGTCGCGCGCTGGGCGGACATGCTCGCGCCGGTGCCGAGGGCGCGTTACGGGTACGACACCCGGGCTGTACCGGCGCTGCCCGCCCCCGCCCCGGCCCGGATCGACGTACGCGACCCGCGCACCCGCTCCTACGGACACTTCGAACCCGGCCAGATGGACCCGGGAAAGCAGTCCCAGGACCTCCTCGCCGTGTCGGCCAGCATGCGCACCGCGCTGCTCGTCTACAGCGGGATCACCGTGAAGATGATGGTGGACGCCGACCTGGGCGCGGTCGCCTCGACGATGTTCATGGTCCAGTACGCGGCCGACGGCGTCGCGGGCGCCCACGACCACCCCTTCGAGGAGACGTACCTGATCGTCGAGGGGGCCGTGGACGCCACCTTCGACGGCGAGCACTACCGGCTCGGCGTGGGCGACGCCGCCTGGGCGGGGGCCGGTTGCGTCCACGGCTTCACCAACGCCGGTACGGGACCCGTGCGTTGGCTGGAGACACAGGCACCGCAGCCGCCGTCGCGACACTCCTACCGGTTCGCCCGGGACTGGGACCATCTGCGCGACAAACTGGCGGACACCCCATGAGCCAGGCATGAGCCAGGCATGAGCCAGGCATGAGCCAGGCATGAGCCAGGCATGAGCCAGGACGTACCGGAGGAGAAGCAATGAGCAGTGTTGTCGTCATCGGCGGTACGGCCGGCATCGGCCACGCGTTCGCCCGCACCCGCGTGGCGCGCGGCGACGAGGTCGTACTCACCGGCCGCGACGCCCACCGCGCCGGCACGGTGGCCAAGGAGGCGGGCGCCCGTGGAATCGCCCTGGACCTCTCCCGGCCCCGGGAGATCGCGGGCGCGCTGGCCGGTGTCGAGCGGGTCGACCATCTCGTCCTCGCCGGCATCTCCCGCGACCAGAACAGCGTCACCGAGTACGACATCGAGGCCGCGCTGCACCTCGTCACCCTCAAGCTCGTCGGCTACACCGAGGTCGTCCACACGCTGCTGCCGCGGATGACCGAGGAGAGCGCCGTCGTGATCTTCGGCGGCCAGGCCAAGGAGCGGCCCTATCCGGGCGCCACCACGGTCGCGACGGTGAACGCGGGCGTCACAGGCCTGGTGCGCACCCTCGCCACCGAACTCGCCCCGATCCGCGTCAACGCCGTCCATCCGGGCATCGTCGGCGACAGCCCGTTCTGGGCGGGAAAGCCGGCCGAGGTGCTGGAGGACGTCCGCACACGGACCCCCTCGGGCCGGCTCGCCCGCATGGCGGACGTCGTGGACGCGGTCGACTTCCTGTTGCGCAACACCGCGGTCAACGGGGTCAACCTCGCTGTGGACGGCGGCTGGCTGCTGAGGTGAGCGTGGCCGCCCCTTCGCTTCGGCGCCTGCTCTCCTGCCCGGTCGGTCAGGCGGTCAGGCTGCCTTGGAGCGCCCTTCGCGTGCCTGCCGCAGACAGTCGTCCACGACGGACTTGTCGAGCGCCGCTCGTACCAACGCGGCCGACAATACGGCCGGTTCGGTGTGCCCGGCGAGTTTCAGCAGCCGGTCGGGCTTCTTCGGCAGGCCGAGCCGGGCCGCGCCCTCCAGGGCCTTCTCATCGAGGTGGGGCGCGACCTCCGGCCACACCTGCTGCACCTCCCGCAGGAAGATGTCCACACCCGCTGGGCCAAGACCCGGCACCTCCCGCAGCAGGCTCCGCAGCTCGTCGAGGTCGCCGTCCGCCGCCTTCCGCATCCGGCGCGGATCTCCGCCCCAGCGGTCCAGCAGCAACTCGGCACCGTCACCGAGCTGGGTCGCCGTGCGCTCGTCGTACCGTCGGTAGCCGCCCCGGCCCAGTGCGTCGACCCGCTCCTGCCAGGAGGCCCCGGCCATCCGGCGCGGATCGCGCAGCCCCGCCTCGTACAGGGCTCGGGTGGTCGCGAGGGCGACGGAGCCACGGATACGGGCGCTGAGCAGACAGGCCATGACCAGGGTCCGGTACAGCGGCTGCGGGGTGTTGCGCAGCCGGATGCCCGCCTCCTCGGCGAACGTACCGCCGTGGTCGGAGACCAGCGCTTCAAGGACCCTCTCCGCCTTGCCGCCCTTGCCGCCCTTGCCGCCCTTGCCGCTCATGCCGTCGGCCTGTGCGGGTCGTGGCCCAGTGTCATCAGGCGTTGGCGGCGACGGGTCTCCGCGGCCTCGGACTCGTGCTCCGGCGCGTGCGCGGATACGTACTCGGGGTCCGTCTCGGCCGTGACGGTGTCGACGACCTCGTACATCACGTCGAGGTCGTCGTCGGTGAGGTCGATGCGACGCTTCTGCAGGATGGCCAGCACGTGCTCGCCGGTGGGCGACCCCGTGTGCTCGGGCGGCGACTGCGACTCCTCGGCCGCGTCGGCCGCGTCGCTGACCCGCAGCCAGGCGGCCAGCTCCTGTGAGGTCATGTTCACCACGCTGTGGAACTCGGCCCACAACGCGTCGAGTTCGAGAGCGTCGGCCATCGGGTGTCCCTTTCGTCCGTGGGCCTCTTGCCGGGGCGGCGTGCGTCCTCGTCCGCGCAGGCCCGAGTTCCCAGCGTGAATCCGTGAAAACACCCGTCCCAGGACGCGGGGCCGTCGGTGGTGGGGGCAGGGGTCACCTGGCGAGACGCCCCTGACATGGCCGGATAGGTGGGCATAGCATCGGTTCTCGCATGGACACGATGACGCTCTGGCACATAACCCCGTGGGAGTTCGCCGCCCTCGCCGCCGCCGCTCTGCTCGTCGGCTTCTCGAAGACCGCCGTGAGCGGAGCCAACACGGTCAGCCTCGCGATCTTCGCGGCGGTCCTGCCGGCCCGGGCGTCCACGGGGGTGCTGCTGCCCATCCTCATCGTCGGGGACGTGCTCGCCGTCCTCACCTACCGGCGGCACGCGCACTGGCCGACCCTGTGGAGACTGTTCCCGGCGGTCGCCGCGGGAGTGGTCGTCGGCACGGTGTTCCTGCTCCGGGCCGACGACGAGATGGTACGTACGTCGATCGGCGCCATCCTGCTGCTGATGGCCGGGGTCACCGTATGGCGCCGCCACAAAGCCGAGGCGGCGGAGGCGGCGGAGGCGGCGGAGACGGCCGAAGTGGCCGGAGCGGCCGAAGTGGGCGAGGCGGCCGGGCCGGACGAGGAGCCCGACGCGGTGGCCACCCGGACCCAGGCCCGTTCCTACGGAGTGCTGGGCGGCTTCACCACGATGGTCGCCAACGCGGGCGGCCCGGTCATGTCGATGTATCTCCTCTCCGCCGGCTTCCGCAAGCTCGGCTTCCTGGGCACCTCGGCCTTCTTCTTCCTGATCGTCAACGTCTCCAAGGTGCCCTTCAGCGTCGGCCTCGGCCTGATCGACGGCCACTCGCTGCTGCTGGACGCGGCCCTCGCGGCCTTCGTCCTGCCGGGCGCCCTCATCGGGAAGTGGGCGGTCGACCGGATCAACCAGCGCTTGTTCGAGCGGCTGGTGATCGCGGCGACGGTGCTGGGCGGCGCCCAGCTGCTCCTGCGCTGAACAGTGCAGCCCCTGGTCCCTAGGGCCCTTCTGATGGNNCTCGCCGCACCGGGCACAGACCCAAGTACGTCCAGTACGCGGGCCTGTGCCCGGCACGCCGAGAGCACGCACCGGACGCCGCTCCTTCACCCACGGAGATCCATCAGAAGGGCCCTAGCGGCTGCTCTCCGACGCCGTGGCCGTGGCCAGGGCCCTGGGGCGGGGCTCCGTCGACGCGTCGTTCGTCAGGTCCTCGACCAGCAGGCGCTTGGCGATGCTGTCGACGGCGACGCGGACGTCGTGGCCCGAGGGGCGGCCGAGGTCCTGCTCGACGCGGTCGGCCAGCCAGTCGGCCCACGCCTCGCCGATGACGCGGGCCTCGCGGGCACCGGCCTCGGTGTGGGCGAAAAGAGAGCCCTCGCGGGTGAGGTAGCCCTCGTCGACCATGCGCTGGAAGACCGGCACCAGGGCCTCCGGGGGCATGTGGCGGCGGGCGGCGATCAGGGAAAGATTGGCGTGACCGACCATCCGGGTGAACAGCTCGACCTGCATGACGGCCCAGGCGCCCGCGATGTCCAGCCGGGTGTCGGCCTCGACGATGAGCCGGCGCATGGTGTCGGGACGCGTATCGCCGATGATCTTCCCGACCGAGGCTTCCAGGCGCTGCCGGCTGTCGGCCGCGGACGGGGTCGCGAAGCCCTCACCCAGGTCGGTGGACCCCATCCGGGCGCTGTCGCGCAGCTGCACCTGCTTGAGGAAGAGGGAGACCAGGAAACCGAGCAGCGCCACGGGCACGGTCCACAGGAAGACCGTCTGGAGGGTGTCCGCGTACGCCCTCACCACGGGAGTGGCCGCCGCCGACGGCAGGCTGTGCAGCCCTTCCGGGCTGGTCGCCGCCCTGCTGACGACCGCGGGGTCGGTCCCGCTCCTGCGGGCCGCCTCGGCGACGCCGTCCGCCAGGTTCGGCTTCAGCGTGTTGGCGTAGATCGTGCCGAAGACCGCGGTGCCGAACGAGCTGCCCAGCGTACGGAAGAAGGTGACGCCGGACGTCGCCGTACCCAGGTCGGTGTACTCGACGGTGTTCTGCACGGCGATGGTGAGGACCTGCATGCACAGCCCGATCCCCGCACCGAGCACGAACATGTAGAGCGAGGAGAGCCAGGTGCTGGTGCCGCTGCTCATGAGCGAGAGCAGATAGAGTCCGACGGCCATCACCAGGGCGCCGATGGTGGGGAAGATCCGGTAGTGGCCGGTCTTGCTGATCACGTTGCCGCTGAAGACCGACGCGATGAGCAGGCCGATGACCATGGGCAGCGTCCGCACGCCGGAGACGGTCGCCGAGTCGCCGTCCACGTACTGCAGATACGTCGGCAGGAACGTCATCGCGCCGAGCATCGCGAAGCCCACGATGAAGCTGAGGATCGAGCAGACGGTGAAGACGGGGTTGCCGAACAGGCGCATCGGCAGCATCGGCTCGGCCGCGCGGGTCTCGACCAGGCAGAAGGCCGCGAGGGCGAGCACACCGCCCGCGAAGAGGCCGATGATGGTGGGCGAGCCCCAGGCGTACTCGTTGCCGCCCCAGCTCGTCGCCAGGATCACGGCGCTGGCGCCGACCGCCACGAGGGCGATGCCCAGATAGTCGATGACCGGCCGGGACGGCGACTTCACCACCGGGATCGTGCGGGCCGCGGCCACCACGACGAGGATCGCGATGGGGACGTTGATGTAGAACGCCCAGCGCCAGGTGAGATGGTCGGTGAAGAGACCGCCGAGCAGCGGGCCGATCACGGTGGCGACGCCGAACACCGCGCCGATCGCCCCCTGGTACTTGCCGCGCTCCCGCAGCGGGATCACGTCGGCGATCAGGGCCATCGCGGTGACCATCAGACCGCCCGCGCCGATGCCCTGCATGGCCCGCCAGGTGATCAGCAGCAGCATGTTCGAGGAGAGGCCGCACAGGAACGAGCCGGTGATGAAGATGATCGCCGAGGCCTGGAAGACGACCTTGCGGCCGAACAGGTCACCGAACTTGCCGACGAGCACCGTGGCGACGGTCTCCGCCAGCAGATAGCTGGTGACCACCCACGACATGTGCTCCGCGCCGCCGAGATCCGACACGATCGTCGGCAGCGCCGTACCCACGATCGTCTGGTCCAGCGCGGCCAGCAGCATCCCGAGCATGATCGTCACAAAGACGACGTTGCGGCGGCGCTTGTCCAGCACGGGGGGCTGCGTGGCGGGTGCCTCCGCGGCGGGCTGCCCTGCGGTGTCGATGGTCGTCACACCGGTCAGCTTCACACCGCCCGGTGGGGTGTGCATGCGGGGCCGTCCACAGGGGTGCGGACGGGGCTGGGTGCGGGTGCGGTTCGGCGAGGCGGGCCTGTGGAGGAGAGACGATGAGTGATCCAGGCGTGGCCCAGGGCCCTTCTGATGGATCTCCGCGGCGTCGCGACGCCCGGCACCCCCCCCAGCCTCCGGCCGGGGGGACCCCCACTCGCCGCACCGGGCACAGACCCAAGTACGTCCAGTACGTGGGC